>NZ_VICE01000047.1 GCF_006546775.1 Marilutibacter aestuarii | reverse complement strand
GCGGTCCTGCTGGGCTGGCGGGCGGCGCGCCGCGGGCCTCGGAACTGAGCGTTCTGCCCGTATTCGGGCCCCGCGCCCCGCGGTCGGTAGAATAGGCGCACCCCACGCTGAGTTGCCCTTGGCGACGCCGCCCCCATGTCTCCTGCCATGAAACCCGCTTCCGCTTCCGCCCGGCACCTGCCCGACGTCGCCCACGAGGCCGCCGCCGAGGCGCGTCCGCTCGACTGGGTAGGCATGGCCAACATCGCCCTGCCGCTGCGCGTGGCCGCTGCCGGCGGGGAACCGATCCAGGTCGCGGCCTCGGTCGACGTCGGCGTCAACCTGAAGGATCCCGACGCCCGTGGCATCCACATGTCGCGGCTGTACCTGCACCTGCAGGACGCCTTCGCCAGCGAGATCGTGACCCCGGCCGGGCTGCGGCGCATCCTGCAGTCCCTGGTGGCGTCGCAGAAGGGCCTGTCGACGTCGGCACGGCTGGTGATCCGGCACGACCAGATGCTCCTGCGTCCGGCGCTGGCGTCCGGCAATGCCGGCTGGAAGCGCTACCCGGTGGAGATCGATGCACACCTCGTCGACGGCCACCTGCGCCTGGGCCTGGCGTTCTCGGTCGAATACTCCAGCACCTGTCCGGCCTCCGCGGCGCTGTCGCGCCAGCTCAATGCCGAGCGCTTCAACGCCGACTTCGCCGATGCGCGCCCGATCTCGGTCGGCGTGGTCGGGGACTGGCTCGCCTCCGAGCGTGGCCTGGCCGCGACACCGCACGCGCAGCGCAGCCGGGCCTCGGTCCGCATCCAGTTGCGGCCGCAGTTCGAGGAGCTTCCGCTGGCGAACCTGATCGATGCCCTCGAACAGGCCCTGGGCACGCCGGTGCAGACCGCGGTCAAGCGCGAGGACGAGCAGGCCTTCGCGGCGCTGAACGCGGCCAACCTGATGTTCTGCGAGGATGCCGCCCGGCGCGTGGCCTCGGTCCTGGCCCACGATCCGCACGTGGAGCATTTCGACGCCGAGGTCGAGCACTACGAAAGCCTGCACCCCCACGACGCGGTGGCGCGTATCAGCGGGCAGGGGCCGGCCGTCGACTGACGCCTGGCTGGCCGCGTCGCGGGCAGCGCCGCGGTTAGCGAAACCTGAACAACAGCTCCGGACGATGGGCTATGCTCGGACGACGCTGCCGTGCGATTTCGCCAGGCAGGGGGGGCGTCCGGGGGGAAGCGAATTGCGTCGTGCGTGGCACACCACGGTCCTGCTGCTCTTGATGACCGTGTCCGCCTGGGCGGACGCGCAGGTCTTCGACGTGGCCCGTTTGGGCGAAGACCCGGTACCGGCACAGGTGGTGTCGGGTGCGCTGGATGCGGATTTCGCCGGGGTTCCGCCGTCGCGCGGCCAGGCCGCGATCGTCGAAAGCAGGCGCGGGGTTTCCTGGTGGCGCGTCACCGCGCGCGAACCGCTCGCACCGCGCCCCGGACAGACCCTGGTACTGAATTTTCCGTACATGAACGCCGTGCAGGCCTGGCGCCCCGGCGATGCGCTCCCGGTGAGGTTGAACCTGGTCGGCCCGGACGCCGACCTCAGCCACTCCACCCGCGGCCACTTCATCCCGCTCCCGGACGGCCTGGCGCGCGGCGAATCGGTCTACCTCCGCCTCGAGTGCGTCACCCCCATGCGCATCGCGCTGACGGTCGAGGGCGTCCGCGAAGCGCACCGCAAGGACCTCACCTACGTCGGCTGGCGGGTGGGCGTGCTCTCCACGACCCTCGTGCTGGCGGTGCTGGTCTTCGGCTTCTGGGTGGGCATCGGCGAGCGCAGTTACCTCTACCTGATGCTGGCGCTGTTCGGCCAGGTCCTGTACCTGGTGACGACCGGAGGTGACCTGCGCGCCTTCGAGTCGTTGTCTGCGCTGATGGGGCAGGACCTGAGGGCCAGCCGGATCTTCGCGCTGGCTGCCTTCATCAGCAGCAACAGCTTCATGGCCTATTACCTGGACCTGGTGAACCGCCAGCCCCGCATCAACCGCGTGCTGACGGTCTGCAGCCTCGCCGCGCTGGCCTTGATCGGCTGGAGCATCTTCAGTGTCTCGGGCCTGATCCCCACGCTCGCCAACACGGTGGTGCTGGTGGCGATCGCCGCGGTGATCTGGGCCATGGGCGTCGCCGTCGGCAAGCGCCAGAACGGCGCGCTGCTGCTGGTGTTCGCGATGATGCCGCTGGTGTTGCTGGTGGCCCTGCGCGCGGCGGTGCGCCTGGAGATGATCGGCATGCCGCCGTGGCTGGACTATGTGTATCCCGCGGGCTTCATGCTGTCGGGGCTCATCGTCACCATCGGGCTGACCGGCAAGATGCACCAGCTTCGCCGCGACCGCGACCACGCCAGCCACATGGCGTCCTACGATGCCCTGACGGGCGCGAACTCGCGGCCCGTCATCGAGTCGCACCTGCGCAATGCCGTCGCCGAGGCGCATGACTCCGGCGCACCGCTCTCGGTCGTGTTCTTCGACATCGACAACTTCAAGCGCATCAACGACCAGCATGGCCACCGCGCGGGCGACGAATGCCTGAAGCTGGTGGCGATGCGCACCCGCAACCGCCTGCGCACCTATGACCAGATCGGCCGCTACGGGGGCGACGAAATGATCGTCATCCTGCCCGACACCGCGCTCAAGGAAGCGATCGGTGTTGCCGAGAACCTGCGATCGGCCGTCAATTGCCGACCGGTCGCCACCGACGACCTGCAGCTGGAGGTCACCCTCAGCCTGGGCGTGGCGCAGTTGCTGCCAGGCGAGACCGCCGAAGCGCTCCTCGAACGCGCCGATGCCGCGCTGTACGCCAGCAAGTCGGCGGGGCGCGACCAGGTGACGGGCCATGTCCGCTCGTTGCTGCAGGCGGCGAGCGCTCCCCCGCGCTGACGCCGCTTCCCGGACCCAGCCACCCAGGAGACCGCCCTATGGATGACAAGACCCGCATGCCCTTGCAGCCGCTGACCTCCATCGACAGCCTTCGCAGCGGCGATGTCCTGCTGCTGCGCGGGCGCAGCGAGCTGTCGGCGTTGATCGCCTGGACCTGCAACGACATCTACAGCCACGCGGCCATCGTCACCGACGATGGCGGCCTCATGGAGTCCGTCACCCGGGGCATCGTCCGCGGTGAAGTGCACGAGAAGGTCGCCGCGACAGACCGCTACTACCTCGTCGATGCCTTTCGTCCGGTTTCGCCCGAGGAAGTGCCGCTGGCGCGGGAGGATCGCGACCGGGTCATCGCGCACGGCGAGAGCCTGCTGGGCCTGCCTTACGCGACCAACGAGCTGGCCGTGGTCGGGGTGATCGTGGCCCTGCGTAATCGCGTGTTCGAGGACCTGCCGACCTGGCTGCGCGGCGTGCTGCGCGTGGCCTTCGACATGCTGCTGTCCGACGACGCGCAGCAAATGGTGTGCAGCGAGTACGTCTATCGGTGTTTCGCCGAATGCGATGCCGAGCCCGTGGGGCGCCTGGCGCCCCGGATCGTCGTCGCGCCGCCGCCGGACACGTCGCAGCCCTGGGACGTGGACGTGCCCAAGCTGATCGAGGAGATCCGCGCGCTTCTCGGCCCGCGCAAGGCGCTGGCCAACGCGGTGTTCCCACCCGAAGGCGCACTGCAGGTCGGCGAGGCCCGCGGCGGCCTGGATGCAGCGTCGCTGGAGGCCTCGGCCCGCGCCGTGCGCGAGCGCCTGGGCGCGCCGGAGCCGGTGCCCGAGGGCCTGCTGGCCGTGGGCGACGCCGTCCTGCCGGTTCGCGTGGTCAACCCCAAGGGCGTCAGCCCGGGCGACCTCTCCCGCTCGCCGTCGCACCAGCCGCTGGGCCGGCTGATGCAGGCGGAGGACTGGTCGGGGGCTTGATTTGGGAATGGGGAATGGGGAATAGGGAATATTCGTCCGTCATCCCAGCGAACGCTGGGATCCAGCCTTTGCCCTTGCCTTTGATTGCAGCCCCATCTTCCCGGCCTGGAGCGAACGGCCCCGCGCAGTGCAGGCTCGCGGCTGCGTAGGATGGGTTGCGCGAAGCACAACCCATCATCGCTTGGGGGTGGCCAGTCGATGATGCGTATCGCCTGCGGCTCGACCCATCCTACGGATCGAACGATTCAGCGTTGGTGCTCGACCAGCAGCAACGGGTCCACGCGAGTGTTGAACCGCGCAAGGGGATTCCTTGAGCGAAGTGGGCGCCCAACGCGCCGCCGCGCGTGAGGGCAGTCAATCCATAGGACAGCTTCAAGAGCAAACCTTCAGCGTTGGTGCTCGACCAGCAAGAGCGGGTCCACGCGAGTATCGAACCGCGCAAGGTGATTCCTTGAGCGAAGTGGGCGCGCAGCGCGCCGCCGCGCGTGAGGGCAGCCAATCCATCGGACAGCTTCGGGAGCGAACCTTCAGCGTTGGTGCTCGACCAGCAAGAGCGGGTCCACGCGAGTGTTGAACCGCGCAAGGGGATTCCTTGAGCGAAGTGGGCGCCCAACGCGCCGCCGCGCGTGAGGGCAGTCAATCGATCGGACAGCTTCAGGAGCAAACCTTCAGCGCTGGTGCTCGACCAGTAAGAGGGGATCCACTCGGATGTCGAACCAATTCATCCCCCAATGCAGATGCGGCCCGGTCGCGCGCCCGGTCGCGCCGACGGCGCCGATGACCTCGCCCTGTTCGACGCGGTCGCCGACCTCCACGTCGAGACGCGAGAGGTGCAGGAAGTTCGAGCTGACGCCATGGCCGTGGTCCAGGAGCACGGTGCCACCGGTCAGGTACATGTCGGGGTTGGCGTAGGTCACCACGCCGGCGGCGGGCGCCTTGACCGGGGTGCCGTTCGCGGCGGCGATGTCCATGCCCGAATGCGGTGACTTCGGCGTGCCGTTGTAGACGCGCTGGTTGCCGAAGCGACCGCTGATGCGGCCCTGCACCGGCCAGATGAACGACTGGCCAAAATCGTCGCGGTCGTCATCGCGGGTGCGGGCCCGGGTCACCTCGGCCTGTTCCCGCGCGATGCGCTCGGCGATGGCCCTGGGCGGGTCCACGGTCCTGGGCGGCACGCCGTTGACGTTCTCCACCGGCCAGTCGCGGGGGGTGACGGCAATGCGGTGCACCAGCGGCGTGCGGTCACCCACGTGGATGCTGACCTCCACCGGGCCGCTCGCGTCGCGGCCGACGCCGAGCACGAAGCGGCCGTCGCCGGAGACCTTCAGCACGCGCCCCTGGTACTCGACGTGGGCACTGGGATCGGCCAGGCCGATCACCAACGAGCCCTGCGGCACCGAGGTGGGCAAGAAGCTGATTGCCGCCGGTCGGGCGACGGGCTGGCCGGGCGGGGGCAGGGCGGTGGGCCGGTCGTTCTGCGCCGGCG
>NZ_VICE01000046.1 GCF_006546775.1 Marilutibacter aestuarii | reverse complement strand
TGGGGAATGGGGAATGGGGAATGGGGAATGGGGAATGGGGAATGGGGAATGGGGAATGGGGAATGGGGAATGGGGAATGGGGAATGGGGAATGGGAGTACAACACGCGTCGACGAAAATGGCCCTCTGAGCGGGCGTTTTTCGGCTCTTCTCCCAGACGAGGGAGAGTGGCGAAAGACCGGCAGTTCCACCCCTGCCCAGCGAACGCCGGGATCCAGCTTTTGCGTTCGATCCCGCTCCGTAGGATGGGTTGTGCGAAGCAGAACCCATCGTGCGTCGGGCCGGCAGCGGCGACGGTGGGTTTCGCCTTCGGCTCTACCCACCCTACGGCCCTACCCACCAGACGGTGAGTCCGCAACCGCATCTTGGCCGGTAGCCCACAAGCCGTCACCCCAGCGAACGCTGGGGCCCAGCTTTCCCTTGCCGGGACCCCGGGTGCGCTTCGCTTACCCGGGCTACGCGGCGCGTTGCCGTTGCCGTTGCTCTTGACCTTCGCGACTTTGAGGCCGCCGAGCACCGCAGGCCGTGGCGGCCGGAGTGGCGCCCTTGTCCGGGCGAAGCAAGTTTGGGCGCCGTGCCGCCACGGCCGAGGCGCACAGGGCACCGGTGCGGCGTAGCCGGACCGGCGGCCGATGGAGCCGGCGGTTTTGGTTCCTTTTGACAAGACAAAAGGAACCCGCCCAAAGGGCGGAAGCCTTTGACGTCGCCCTCCACATTTCGAAGCAAGGCCCATCATGCGTCGTGGCCAATCCATGGTGGGTATCGCCTTCGGCTCGACCCACCCTACGGTCCCTGGAATTCCACACCCTCGTAGGATGGGTAGCGCGAAGCAAAACCCATCGCTCGTCGTGGCCGTCAGCCAAGGTGGGTATCGCCTTCGGCTCGACCCGTCCTACCGCTGCCTGCGCCACGCCCGGATCATCCTGGGGGAAAGCGGGAACAGGCGTAGAACGCACCCCACGAAAAAGGCCCGCTGGGCGGGCCTTTTCCTCAAATCACCAATTCCCCATCACCCATCAGGCAGCAAACAGCGCCCGCATCTTCTTCAGGGCATTGGCCTCGATCTGGCGGATGCGCTCGGCGGACACACCGTACTCGTCGGCCAGTTCCTGCAGGGTGATCTTGCCTTCGCCATCGAGCCAGCGACGCTTGACGATGTCGCGCGAGCGCTCGTCGAGGTTCGACAGGCCTTCGCGCAGCAGGGCCAGCTGGTTGTCTTCCTCGTCCTCGCGCTCGTACAGCTGCGAGGGATCTTCCTCCGCGGCCCGCAGGTAGGCGGCGGGCGACGGCGGTGCGCGCTCCTCGTCCTCGTTCGCCGGCGCATCGAAACCGATGTCGCGGCCGGACAGGCGCGACTCCATTTCCAGCACTTCGCGCTCGGAGACGTTGAGGTCCTTGGCCACGGCGCTGACCTCGGCGGCGTTGAGCCAGCCCAGGCGCTTCTTGCTCTTGCGAAGGTTGAAGAACAGCTTGCGCTGCGCCTTGGTCGTCGCGACCTTGACGATGCGCCAGTTCTTGAGGATGAACTCGTGCATCTCCGCGCGGATCCAGTGCACCGCGAAGCTCACCAGGCGCACGCCCTGGTCGGGATCGAAACGCTTGACCGCCTTCATCAGGCCGATGTTGCCTTCCTGGATGAGGTCGCCCAGCGGCAGGCCGTAGCCGTTGTAGCCGCGCGCGACGTGCACGACGAAGCGCAGGTGCGAGTGCACCAGTTCGCGGGCGGCATCGAGGTCCTCGTCCTGGTGGAAGCGACGGGCCAGCGATTGCTCCTCTTCCTGGCTCAACACCGGGATCTGGTACACGGCGCCGATGTAGGCGTCGAGCGACCCCAGTGCGTTGGGCACCGGCAGGTTGTTGGGGATCAGGGCGGTGGAGGCAGTCTGGGTCATGGCAGTCATCTTAGCAGTCACGTTATATGACTGCTAAGCCGGCAATAAGTTCATAGCGTTGCAACTTTGGAACGACATGACCCGTTCAGGTTGAGCCGTGCCATGTGCGGATCGTCGTCCGGACCGCTTCTCCCGATCCGCGGCGCACCGGGCCCCGGGCACAGGCCGCTCGCACCCACGTGCCCGACCCCGGCGATTGTCGCCTCGCGCACCGTACCGGAGACCGCGAGGCGAGGGGGAAGGTTCCCCGGGAGCGGGACCGCCGGGTGACTTGAATGCATCGCTGGCCGGTCCGGGCCCCGGCGCTGCCGATGGCCCGATCGCCCCCGGGGGCGGCAATGCCCCCGGGGATGCACCACGACCGACGCCGTGCTGCCCGACTGCCTCAGAAGCGGATGCTCCAATTGTTGATGTAGCCGGTGTCGTTGACCGCGTTGTCGGTCACGCGCAGCCTCCACGCGCCGTTCTTCGACTCGCTGGACAGGTCGAGGTAGGCCGTGCCGATGACGTTGTCGGCGCCGTCGAAGAAGCTGTAGTTCTTGAGCAGGTAGGCCGACCCGTCCGGCGCGACCAGCTCGACCTTCAGGTCGCCGCGGTAGGTATGGCGGATATCCACCGAGACCGGCACGAAGCCCGGCGCATTACCCGTCCTGCCGGTCACGTTGATCACGCTCTGGGCAACGCTGTTGTCACTGATCTGGATGTCGACGGGGTTGCTGTAGGTCTGCACTACGTCGCCCAGCCCGCCATCAGTGACGGTCACTTGAGAGGACGTGCTCGCGCTGGCGCCGTCGTCGTCGGTGACGGTGAGGGTGACGGTATAGGTACCGGCGGCGGCATAGGTCCGGCTCGGGCCGCTCGCGGTCGAGGTGCCGCCGTCGCCGAAGGTCCAGCTGCGCGAAACGATCGAGCCGTCGCTGTCGCTTGACGCGTCGCTGAAGGTCACCGTCAACCCATTGATGCTCGACGTGAACTGGGCAGTCGGGGGGGTGTTCGCGGGCGGCGTGCCGCCAGCGACGGCCAGGACTGCCGCCTGGGCGTCGACCAGGCCGGGTCCGCAGCCGCCGGGGCACTTGGCCGCCGGGATCGGTCGGGCCGTATCGGCCAGGATCTGGCGGACCTGCTCGGGCGTCCGGGGGGTGCTGGCGGCGGCCTGCATCAGGGCGATGATGCCCGCGACGTGCGGGGTCGCCATCGAGGTGCCCTGGTAATAGGCATAACCGCCGCCATCGAGCGTGGACAGGATGCCCTCCGAGGTGTGGTTCTGCGCGCATTTGCCCGAGGTCGACTCGCCGAGCGGCAGGAACTCGGTGTTGGGCGAGCAGGTCTCGCCGCCTGGAGCGGTGATGTCGATGCTGTCGCCCCAGGACGAGAACCAGGAACGATTGCCACTGATGTCGCTGGCGGCGACGGAGATCACGCCGTTGCAGCCAGCGGGCGAGGCGCCGGCGACATCGATGTTGCTGTTGCCGGCCGCGGCGACCACCACGCTGCCATTGGCGAGGGCCAGGTCGACGGCGTCCTGGTACGCGGGTGTTTCGCTGCAGGCCTGGTTGCCGCCCAGCGACAGATTGATGACCTCGGCGGGGTTCGGGTTGGTGGGCGCACCGGCGACCGCGCCACCCGAGGCCCAGATGATGCCGTCGGCGATATCGGAGGTGACGCCCACGCCGCCCACGCCCATCACGCGCACCGGCACGACCCGGGCGCCGTGCGCCACGCCCGCCACGCCGATGCCGTTGTTGGTGACGGCGGCGATGGTGCCGGCCACATGGGTGCCGTGGATCGAGCCCGCCGAATCGGCATCGGTGGGGTCGGCGTCGCGACCGTCGCCGTCGTTGCTGCTGCCGCAGTTGCTGGGCAGGCCGGCGAAGATGCAGCCCAGGCCCAGGCCCGAAGTAGAAGCCACCATGTCGTAACCCGGGAGCACGTTCGCGTCCAGGTCGGGGTGCGCGACGATGCCGCTGTCGACCACCGCGACCACGACGCCGTTGCCATTGGTGGTATCCCATGCGCCGGCGACGTTGGCGCCCACGGCGCTGTTCTTGTAGTGCCACTGCTCGTCGTAACGCGGATCGTTCGGCGTGGCGAGGGTTCGCACCATGTAGTCGGGCTGCACGTACTCGACGTTCGGGTCGGCCGCGATCTGCCGCATCAGGGCGTTGGCTTCGACACGGTCCAGCGCCTTGCCGGCGCGCACCACGTCCGCGCCCACGGCCATGCGACGGAAGTGGCTGAGCCCGGCGCCGTTGCCCCTGAGCGCACCCAGGGTCCGGTTCGCCCTGCCGAGGGCGCGCCGAGCGCCATCGACACTGCCCCGGGCTTCGCTGCCCTCACGGTACTTGACGATGAACTGGTTGAAGGTCTGCTGCGGCTGGGCGGCTGGAATCGCCGCGACTTCCGCCGCAGTCGCGGCTCCATGGGCAAGGATGCTGGCCGTGAACAGGGCAAGCAGGTGGGGGCGCATGGCGATCTTGGATCCTACGGACATGGGTGGCTCCTGGTGATGGATGGACGACCGGTACGTGAATTGACAACCGGCATGGCGCCGGGGCCCACGACGCGCCGGACCGCCCCCCCGGGGCGGGACGCGACCGGCGATGGCGTCGCGAGGTGCCGATCCGCACACGGTCGCCGCGGGGCACGCGGCCCGGCGCAACGACGGCTGCCTCGACCCTGCCGTGCTCGCCGGCCTGGCCTCCGCGGTGGATCCGCACATGTCCCGTGTAGGGGGCCGGCGTGCGTCCAGACCTCGTTCGAGACATCATTTTTTTGTCATTTCCCGGCATTCGCGGCCGAAAAAGTGAGTGTCGTCACGCTTCCGCGCCTCTCCGTGGCGGCCTGCTCCCGGCGGGATCGCCATGCTGCCCGGGGCCTCTCGGTCGCTTTACACTGCTTTCATCCCGGGCGAGGGCCGGATACGGCGCGCCCGGAATGCGGACCGAACGACGAGGGCCCTTGTGACGACCCCCATGACCCCTCCCTGGCCCGACGAGGCGCGCTACCTGCAGATGGGTGACGTGGTCGTCGACCTGTGGCAGCGCCGCCTTCGGGTCGAGGGCGTGGAAGAAGAGATCCCACAGCGCGTCTTCGACCTGCTGGTGTTGTTCATGGCCGAACCCGGGGTGTTGCACTCGCGCACGGCGCTTTTCGAAAGACTGTGGCCGAAGACCATCGTCGAGGATGCCAACCTGACGCAGAACATCTGGCTGCTGCGCCGGGCGCTTGGCGAACCCCGCAAGCACTGGGTGCGCACGGTGTCCAAGGGCGGCTACTGCTTCGAGCCTCCCACACCGGTCCAGGTGATCGAGGCCACTGAACTGGCGCCGGCCATCCCTGCCGTCGGCCCCGGCGCTCCAGGCGACGCTGCCCGGCCGCATCGCCGGGCCCGGCTGGCGGGCGCCTTGCTGCTGGTGGCGGTCCTGTTGGCCGGTGCCGCCTGGTGGTGGCGCGCTCCCGACGAAGGCCAGGCGCTCCCTCCGCCGGCACCGGAACGGGTGGCCGTCGCGCTGATCGAGGTCAATGACGCCGGCGGAGATACGCGCTGGCCGGCCGTGCTCCTGCACCAGTGGCTGGAGTGGAAGCTGGACGGCCTGCCGGAAGTGTCGTTGCTCACCGAGGCCGACCTCGCCACGGGGACCGATGCGACGCCGCCGGTGGTGGTATTCCTGTCTGCGGGGCCGGTCGCCGATGACCCCGGTCGCCTGCGCCTGCAGGCGCGGTTCGAGGAAGACGGGCGCATACAGCGCCTGGAGGCCGAGGGCGAGGCCAGCGGCGTCCCGGGGATGGCCCAGGCCCTGTCCGAGCAACTCATGGGTCGGCTCGTGCCGGCACGCCGCGCCTCCTGGCCGCCCCTGCAACTCGATGCCGGATCCGCGAAAGAGTACGCCGCCGGCATCGCCGCGTACCGGAAGCGCGACTGGATGCGGGCGGCCCCGATCCTCCGCGATGTCACCCGGCGGTCACCGCGTTTCGGCCTCGCCCACCTGCAACTGGCCCGCGCCCTCTCGCACCTGTCGGACCAGCGCGGCGCACGCATGCACATCAGGCTCGCCCGCGAATTGCTGCAACCCGCTCCTGTCGAGGTGCTCGTGGCGCTCGATGCCCAGGTCCTGGCCACGCAACCGGAACGAGCCGCCGACGCCGCCGTGTCCCTGGCGCGACTGGCCCGGCAGTACCCGTCCAAGCCCGAATTCATCCTGCAGCAATCGGCCATGGAATTCGCCGCCCGGCCGCAACGTGCCCTGGCGACGCTCCAGTCCCACGACTGGACCGCGGAGCCGCTGGAGATCCGCCTGCGCCATCACTTGCAGCTCGCCAGCGTCCACCGGGCGCTGGGCGACCTGGAACGCGCACGCACCGAGGCTGCGACCGCGGCTGCGCAAGCCAGTGCCGCCGGCGCGAACTGGGAGATGGAGCACGCACTGGCGCTGGTGGAGGGCGGTCGCACGGCGGTCGCCCAGAGCCGGAACGACGCGGCGGTCGCGGCGTTCAGGCAGGCCGCTGACCTGTTCTCGAAAGCCGGCAACCAGACCGGAACGCTGTATGCGCGGTTCATGGCCTCGAACGCCAGCGGTGCACGGGCAAGCGAGATGGACGTCCTGCTGGCCAAGGCGCGCGCGGGAGGCAATCGTCGGCTGGAGATGGAAATCCTGTTGCGCGAAGCCGCACGCCACCACACGCTCGGGGAAATGGACGCCTATCGGCGCCGGATGCGCGAGGTGGTGGCGTCGGCCGAAGCCGCCGGCGACCGGTTGCGGCGCGACCAGTTCGAACTGCTCCTGCTGGCCGAGGACATCCTGGCGGTCGACCTCGCCAACGCCCGCCAACGCCTGGGAAGACTCCAGGACGCGAACCTGGAAGGTCGTCCCGGCTTGTATGTCGTGCAGATGGACGTCGACATGCGCGTGCTGGACGGCGATCTCGGCGGCGCGATGAACGCCCTGGAGCGGGCCACGCGCGCGGTTGCGCCGACGCCCGGAGTACCGGGAGCGGAGGCGCTACTGGCGCAACTGGCGTGCACGCGCGCTGCGATCGAGCTGGAACTGGGCCGACTGCCCGAGGCACGCCAGAGCTGGACCACCTGCGCCTCGTCCAGCGAAATCGGCGCCCAGACGTGGGCGTTGATCGGGCGTTCGGAGACCGAATGGCTCGCCGGCGACACCGACCAGGCACGCGCCCTGCGCGATCGCGCAGCCGCCGCGGTCGAGGCGGGGCCGGGCGGTCCCGATGGCTGGAGCCGGCAACTTTCCCTGGCCGGGCTGTACCTGCGCTCGGGAGAGGGTGAAACGGCCGCCAAGATCGCGCAGGGCGTCCTGGAGCGGGTCCGCGGGACCGGCTACCGCTTGCGCGAAGCGCACGCGACCCTCGTGCTGGCCGAGGCCGCGGCCCTGCGAGGCGACTGGCCCGGCGCCCGCCAGCATGCCGACGAAGTCCGCGCCCTGCTGCCACAGACCGGATGGCCGCTGCGATGGCGTGCCGACCTCCTGGATGCAATGGCGGCTGCGGCCTTCGGCGAGCGCGACGCAGCGGCGTCCATCGCGGCCAGGCTGCATGCCGATGCTTCCGCGAAGGGCGACGTGCTGGCACTGCTGGCTTTGCATGCGCGGCTCCCCGGCCTGGAACCGTCGGACTGCACCCGGGCGCACCGCGAAGCGCTGGTTGCCCGCAGCGGCTTGCGCGGTGCCTCGCACGACCCGTTCACCGCCGCCGCCAGGCCCTGAGCCGGACGCCGGGATGTACGCGGGCGCCCGCATCGGCGGTCCCTTGCAACCCATGCCTTTCCGGCGGCGGCGGTCCCCAGTGCGGGTCTACAACAGGGTCTCGATCGGCAGCCAGCGCGCCAGGCGGGCCTGGAAACGGCGCCCGAAGCTGGCATCGGGCTCCTTGTCGAAGCGTTCGCTGCCGTCGCTCCAGCGCAGGTCGCCATCCTCGAGCGTGACCTCCCAGGCGGACGCCGGCGCGGTCATGGCCTGGAACAGCGCCGCGACCTGGGCGGCGATGACCGGATCGTCCACCAGGATGCCCTGCTCGCAATTGAGCGAGACCGAACGCGGGTCCAGGTTGAACGAGCCGACGAAGGCGATCTCGTCATCGATGACCGCGGCCTTGCTGTGCAGGCTGGCACCGGAGGAACCGAACATGCTGATCCCGTCCTTGCCGTCGCCGCTTCGCTCGGGCTTGAGCTCCCACAGGGCGACGCCGCCCTCCAGCAGGTCCTTGCGGTAGGCCGAGTAGCCGCCGTGCACCGCGGCCACGTCGTTGGCCGCCAGCGAATTGGTCAGGATGCGTACCTTGCGCCCCTGTTCGACGAGCCCGACCAGCTGCGCGGTCCCGCTGTCGCCGGGCACGAAGTATGGCGAGATCAGCACGACGTCGTCGCGTGCCTCGCCCACGGCCCGGGTCAGGCCATGCAGCACCGCGGAGGTTTCCAGCGCCGTCGCCTTGTGGGTCGCCTTGTCCGGCGCGTCGCTGAGCACCTGCCAGCGGGTCGTCCACTGCATGGGCAGGGCCATGGCCTTGGCCGCGGCCACCGCATCGTGACCCTCCATGGCCCGGATGTAGGGGGTCTGCCGGGCCTCGACGGCGTAGGCCTGGGCGCGTCGGCGCAGGTCGTCGAGCGCCTCGGTGGACACGGCTTCGGGACTGAGCGATTCGATCGGCCAGACCTGGTCGGAGTTCCAGTAGCGATCGAACGACGCGCTCAGCTCCTCCACCGCCGGGCCGACGAAGGCCAGGTCGAGGTCGTTGAAGTTGACGTGTTCGCTGGCCGAGAAGTACTCGTCGCCGATATTGCGGCCGCCGGCGATGGCAAAGCGGTTGTCGACGATCCAGCTCTTGTTGTGCATCCGGTGGTTGATCCGCGAGAAGCTGGTGAGGCCTTCCATCGCCTTGCCGAAGAGGCCCTGGCGGGAGGCGAAGGGGTTGAACAGGCGCACGCTGATGTTGGGGTGCGCGGCCAGCGCGGCGATCGCGAAGTTCTTGGCCCGTGCGTCCATGTCGTCGAGCAGCACGCGCACGCGCACGCCGCGGTCGGCGGCCTCGATCAGCTCGAGCGCAAGCAGGCGCCCGGTCAGGTCGTCGTGCCAGATGTAGTACTGCACGTCGAGGCTGCGCTCGGCCGCGCGTCCGGACAGGCCGCGCAAGGCGAAGGCCTCCACGCCGTCGGCGACCAGATGGAAGCCCGACTGCCCGGGCCGGGCCTCGAGCGCCGGGCCCACGACCCGGTCGAGCCGGGTGTCGCCGGCAGCCGGCAGGACGGCCGTCGCCGGCCCCTCCGGTCGCGGCGGCAGGTTCGAACAGCCCAGCAGGACGAACAGCAGTGCGGCGAGCACCAGGGTGCCCACGCCGGTCAACGTCACTTTCATCTTCCACCCCATGCTGGCCAGACCCGGATTCGAGCGAGACGATCCCGGCCCATCATCCTTGTCCCCGGCCACGGGCGCAAAGGGGCGGGCACCTCAGGCCGCGGGCGGCAGGGTCCAGTCGATGGCGCCGCGGCCCTGGCGGACCAGGTAGTCGTTGGCCGCGGAGAAGTGACCGCAGCCGATGAAGCCACGGTGGGCGGACAGCGGCGAGGGGTGCGGCGCCTTCAGCACGCGGTGCCGGCGCGGGTCGATCACCTTGCCCTTGGCCTGCGCGTAGCTGCCCCAGAGCAGGAACACGAGGCCTTCGCGCTCGCGGTTCAGGGTGTCGACCACGTGGTCGGTGAAGCCTTCCCAGCCCTTGCCCTGGTGGCTGCCGGCGCGGCCGGACTCCACCGTCAGCACGGCGTTGAGCAACAGCACGCCCCGTTCCGCCCACGGCATCAGGTGGCCGTGGCGCGGCGGCGCGATGCCCAGGTCGCGCTGCTGCTCCTTGTAGATGTTCGCCAGCGAGGGCGGTACCGGCACGCCGGGCTGCACCGAGAAGCACAGGCCATGGGCCTGCCCGGGACCGTGGTAGGGGTCCTGGCCGAGGACGACGACCTTGACCGCATCGAACGGCGTGGCGTCGAAGGCGGCGAAGATCTGGGGGCCCCGCGGATGGATCGTGGCCCCGGCGGCCCTGCGTTCGCGCAGGAAGGCCGACAGCGCCTGCATGTCGTCGCGCAGCAGGTAGTCGCCGACCCGCGCCTTCCAGCTGGCCTCCAGGCGGACGTTCGCCTCGCCCACGGGACTCAGGAGGCGTCCATCGCCGCCTGCTCGGGCAGGCGCGCCAGGCGCAGCTGGAACAGGGTCTTGGTGATCAGCAGGCGCTCTTCGATCGGCTTGAGGACCAAGTCGTTGGCGCCCTGCCGCAGCAGCTTGCTCTGGTTGTCCTTGTTGTCGTCGCCGGTCATCACCAGCACCGGCAGGCGGCGCTTGCCGTAGCGGAAATCCTCGCGCAGGCGCTGCAGCAGGTCCATGCCGCTGAGCTCCCCCTTCAGGTAGACGTCGGTCAGGACGAGGTCGGCGCCGGGGTCCTCGTCGCCACGCTGGGCTTCGAGGTATTCGAGCGCTTCCTCGACCCCGATGAAGTGCATGACCTTGACGCCGTGGCGCTCGAGCATGCGCTTGGTCGCCAGCGCGACCACCTTGCTGTCCTCGACGTAGAGCACGCGCGCGTCGGGGATGGCCTCGGGCTGCACGTAGCCCAGGATGAAGGCCGCCAGCGCTTCGTGGCCCAGCGCCTTGTCGAAATAGTCGGTGACGTCCTCGGTGAACTGGCGCGACTCGAGGTGGCTCTGCGCCGAACCCGACACCACGATCACCGGCACGTAGGCCTGCCCCGCGGCATCGCGGACGCTGCGGGCGAGCGCGACGCCGTCGCCATCGGGCAGCACCAGCGCAGTGGTGACCAGATTCACCGGCGCCTCGGCCAACGCATCACGCGCTTCGGCGATGCTGCCGCAGGACACGACCTCGACGCGCTCCACCGAGCGCCGCAGGGTGTCGCCGATCAGCTTGCGCACCAGCTTCGAGCCGTCCACCACCATGATCCTCGGCGCGTCCTGGCTGACATGGCGGAGCTTGTCCTGTGATTCGGTCACGACGTGGCACTCATCTTCTGCATCAGGTATCGGTGGCGCGGGTCTGCCGCAGGGTCTGTCCGGTCACCAGGCCGGCCCCCAGCCAACCCAGCGCGCCCGCCCCCACGACCACGAGGGCCGCATGCGACAGGCTGAAGCCCTGCAGCGTGAAGTCGCTGCCATAGCTCTGCGCCAGCGCCAGCAGCGGCGGCCGCAGCGACCAGTCGACGGCCGTCAGCACCGCCAGCGCGACGGCCCCGGCCAGCACACCGTAACAGGCGCCGAGGTAGAGGAACGGCCGGCGGATGAATCCGTCGGTCGCCCCGAGCTGCTGCAGCACGCTGATTTCCTCGCGGCGCTGCTGGATGTCCAGCCGCACCGTGTTGCCGACCACGAGCAGGGCGCCCACCCCGAGCAGGACCGCCAGCGCCCAGGCGAAACGGGTGCCGAAGCGCAGCCAGCCGTCCAGGCGCTCGCGCCAGGCGGCGTCGTGCTGGACCACGTCGGCCTCGGGCAGGCCGCGGAGCGTGTCGGCCAGGGCCAGCTCGTCGCCCGCCGGGGAGACCACCAGCAGGCTGGGCAGCGGGTTCTCGCCGATCACCTGCAGGGCCTCGTCCAGGCCGCTGGCGCCACGCAACGAGGCCAGGCCCTGTTCGGGCGTGCGCACGTCCACGCTGGCCACGTCCGCGCGGGCCTGCAGCTCGCCGGCCAGCGCGCGGGCGCGGTCGACGTCGATCCCCGGCTTGAGGAAGAGGTCGATGCGGCGGGCCTCCTGGACGTCGCCCACGAAGCGCTCGGCATTGCCGAGCATGACCCACAGGCCGAGCGGCAGGGCCAGGGCCACGGCCATCACGCCGATGGTCAGCAGCGCGGCCCAGGGCTTGGCGGCCAGCCGGCCGAGGCTCGCGACCAGGCTGAAGACGTGGTGGTCCAGCCACGCAGCCAGTCGCGAGGGCCGGCGCGTCACGGGCGTATTGGCCGGAACCTGCTTGCGCGCGTTCATTCGGCGAGGTCCTCCGGCCGGATGTCGTCCACCAGGCGGCCCTGGTTGAGCACCAGCACGCGCTTGCGCATGCGCTTGACCAGGGCCAGGTCATGGCTGGCGATCATGACGCTGGTGCCGCGCTCGGGCAGCGACTCGAACAGGGCCATGATCTCGGCCGACAGGGTCGGGTCGAGGTTGCCGGTGGGCTCATCGGCGACCAGCAGGCGCGGCTCGGCGATGATCGCCCGGGCAATGCCGACGCGTTGCTGCTCGCCGGCGGAGAGCTGGCCCGGCAGGGCGCCGGCGCGGTCGCCCAGGCCGACCCGGTCGAGCACGCTGCGCACCCGCTTGCCGGTATCGGCGCGACGCTCGCCGCGCAGCACCAGCGGCAGGCCGACGTTGTCGGCGACGCTGCGGTCGGTCAGCAGGCGGTGGTCCTGGAAGACCACGCCGACCTCGCGCCGGTGCAGGGCCACGCGTCGTCCGCGCACCTTGAGCAGGTTGCGGTCGCCGAACAGCACCGCGCCGCGGCTGGGCCGCTCGGACAGGTGGATCAGCTTCAGCAGGGTGCTCTTGCCGGCGCCGGAGTGGCCGGTGACGAACAGCATCTCGCCCGCCCCGACCTCGAAGCTGACTTCGCTGAGCGCCTCGCGCCCACTGGCATACCGCTTGCTGACGTTGTCGAAGCGCAGGACGCTCATCGATCACCCGGTCGCATGGAGGAGTCCACGCACTGCCGCCCAGTATCGACGCCGCGGACCG
>NZ_VICE01000045.1 GCF_006546775.1 Marilutibacter aestuarii | reverse complement strand
TGCGGCCACTACGCCTACAACTCCAGCGCGGCGCTGACCTACAGCGGCAATGCGTTCTGGAACGTCAAGTCGGGCCAGTGCCCGTCCGGCAGCGTGTGCAGCGACCCCCGCCTCACCCGCACCGCGATGGCCGACTTCGACGCCACCCCGCTCGACGGCAGCCCGCTGGTCGACCGGGCCACCGAAGTGGACACGCCCCCCGGCGAGGACGTCGACGGTCGGCCCCGGCCGCTGGGCCGCGGCGCCGACATCGGCGCCGTCGAACGCCAGCCCTGACCCCAGCGCGGCACCCCCGCGGGTCCGGCCGGCGGACCCGTCAACGCAGACCAACTCGACACGCGCTGCCCCGCCTGCAGCTCGCGGGCGATCGCGTGCGAGGTGAACGAAAAGTCATGAAAATGAATGCGAATCAAGTACTTGTTTGTGTGACAAAGCACCAGCCCAGGTAGCCGTAACTGTGTCCGCTGGACCAGATTGCGGCCGGCGACAGGGGCAGACTCCCCGCAGGTTCACAGGGACGCGAGCCATTCCCCCTGTTCGCATTGATCCTGGAGTTCCCCCATGCCCCCCTCTTCCACCCTGCGCGTGCCGGCGAACCGTCGCCTGCGCCCCTGGGCTTCGTCGGCCGCGTTCGCGGCCCTGGCATTCGCCGGCATCACCGCCGCCCATGCCGCCACCTATTACGTCCGCACCGATGGCGGTAGCGCGGCGCAGTGCACCGGCACCAGCGACGCGGCCTATCCCGGCTCGGGCAACAACCAGGCCTGCGCCTGGAATTCACTGCACCAGGTGCTGCCGGCGTCCGGCGCCGCCCGCATCAGCGGCGGCGACACCGTTTACGTCGCGCCCGGCGAGTACATGATCGGCGTCGACGCGCCCGGCGCGAACGGCGGTCGCTGCTACTCCGGCGGTCCCTGGGACTGCTACCTGGCGCCGGTGCCCAGTGGCCCCAGCGCTGACAGGCCGACCCGCATCCTGGGCCGCGACCCCGCCCGCCCGGCCGTGCTGTGGGGCAACGAGCGCGTCAGCACGATGCTCAA
>NZ_VICE01000044.1 GCF_006546775.1 Marilutibacter aestuarii | reverse complement strand
CGCGACCGCCGCCGGCTGCGGCCGCGACGCCGCCACGCCCCCGGCGCCGCGTGCCCACGCCGACGCGACGAGCGAGGAGGCCGTCGCCACGCTCGGCGATGCACGCGTGCGTGCCAGCGTCGTACCCACCGCGCGCATCAGCGACGCCGTGGCGCGCCAGTACGGCATCGAGCCGGCGACGAATACGGTCCTGCTGCTGGTCGGCGTGCGAACCGGGCCGGAGATGAACGAAACGGCGCTGCCGGCGCAGGTCGCCGCCTCGGTGCAGGACCTGCGCGGCGTGTCGCAGCCGCTGGAACTGCGGCGCATCGACAACGGCACGCTGATCGACTACGTCGGCACCGCGCGCGTCGCGCCGCCCGACAGCCTGCGCTTCGATGTCGACGTGGTCCTCGAGGACGGCCGACGCACGCGACTGCGTTTCAGCCGCGACATCTTCCCGGAGTAGGGCCGCGACGATCAGCCCTGGCGGCGGCCCCAGTCCTGGATGTGGGCGGCGATCGCGCGCACCCCGTCGGTCAGCGCCGCCGGCCCGGGCTGCAGGATCAGCGGCGACTTGATTTCGTGCAGCTCGCCATCGCGGACGGCCGGGATCGCGTCCCAGCCCGGCCGCGTGGCGACCTTCCCGGGCTGGAACTTCTTGCCGCACCAGGAACCGAACACGATGTCGGGCGCGCGGCGCACCACCTCGCCCGGATCGGCGAGGATGCGCGCCTTGGCCAACGGCTCGGCCGCGCGCTCGGGGAAGATGTCGTCGCCGCCGGCGACGCGCACCAGCTCAGCCACCCAGCGGATGCCGGTGATCAGCGGTTCGTCCCACTCCTCGAAATAGACCCGCGGCCGGCGCGGCAGACGCGAGGCGTCTTCGGCAATGGCGTCGAGCCCGCGTGCGAGTTCGTCCGCCCAGGCCTGCGCGCGCGGACCGGTACCGACCATCGCGCCCAGGCGCCGGATGTAGTCGAGGATGCCTGCGACGCTGCGGTGGTTGCTGATCCAAACCTCCACGCCGCGGCCGATGAGTTCACTGGCGATCCCGGCCTGGATGTCGGAGAAGCCGACGACGAGGTCCGGCTCCAGGGCGAGGATCTCGTCGATCCGGGCGCGGGTGAAGGCGCTGACCTTCGGCTTTTCCCGGCGCGCGCGGGGCGGCCTGACGGTGAAGCCGCTGATGCCGACGATGCGATCCTGCTCGCCGAGCGCGTACAGGGTCTCGGTGGGTTCTTCGGTCAGGCAGACGATGCGGCGCGGGCCGAAACTCACGGATACAGCATCCGCTGCGACCAGTCGCCGACCGGGTCGCATTCGTAGAGCTGGCGTTCGTGCAGGCGGAAGTCCGCGCCGTACCAGAACTCGATCTTCTCCGGCCGCACCCGCAGGCCCGTCCAGCGCGCCGGCCGCGGGACCTCGCGTCCCTCGAACTCCCGCTCGACCTGCGCCAGGCGCTCGTCGAAGGTCTCGCGCGAATCCAGCGTCTCGGACTGCTTCGAGGCCCAGGCGCCCAGCTGGCTGCCCCGCGGGCGGGTGGCGAAGTAGGCATCGGCCTCTTCGTCGGAGACGCGCTCCACCGGCCCCTCGATCCGCACCTGCACGCCGTGGCGCACGCGCGGCCAGTGGAACAGCAGCGCGGCGTGTGGATTGCCTTGCAGTTCCAGGCCCTTGCGCCCGTCGAGATGGGTGTAGAACACGAAGCCGCGGGCGTCGTGCGCCTTCAGCAGCACCGTGCGCGCGGAGGGCCGCGCATCGCGGTCGGCGGTGGCCACGGTCATCGCGGTGGGGTCGGGCTCGCCGGCCGCGCGCGCCTCCTCGAACAGGGTGTCGAAGGTGGCCAGGGCATGTTCAAGCAGGTTCGACGCGCTCATCGGGGGCACCGGGGTCCAGGGACCCAAGAGCCTAACGCCGCCCCACGATCACGAACAGACCCGGGACCGTGGACGACGTCCGGGTTCACTCCACCACGAAGGTGATGCGCAGGTTCACACGCCACTCGGTGATGGTGCCATCGCCGGAGGTCACGACCTTGACTTCGTTGACCCAGGCGCCCCGGATGTTCTTGACCGATTCACTGCACTTCTTCAATCCGGTCTTGACCGCGTCCTCGACGCTGACCGGCGAGGCGGCGGTGAGTTCGATGACCTTGGCAACCGACATGGCGGACTCCCTGGGTTGGCCGGGCAGCAGCACCCGGACCCCCACGCTACGACGCAGCGCGTTAAACCCGCGCGACCGGGACGCCGCGCGGGGGCCTTGCCCTACAATCGGCGGATGAATCCGGCACGCAACCTGATCCTGGTCGGCCCGACCGGCGCGGGCAAGACCCATCTGGGACCGCCGCTGGCCGCGCACTTCGGCCTGCGCCTGCTCGACCTCGACGCGGCCATCGAAGCCGAGGCCGGGATGCGCGTGGCCGCGCTGTTCGACCGCGAGGGCGAGTCCGGTTTCCGCGCGCGCGAGCACGCCATGCTGCACACCCTGCTCGACGGCGTGGACATCGTGCTGGTGACCGGGGGCGGCGCGGTGCTGGACCCGCGCAATCGCGAGCGCATGCGCACCCGCGGTTTCGTCGTCCACCTGCAGGCGACGCCTGCGCAGCAACTGGCGCGCCTGCAGGGTGATCGCAGCCGGCCGCTGCTGGCACGCGCCGATCGCGAATCGGTGCTCGAGGCCATGGCCCGCGTGCGCAGCCCGCTGTATGCCGAGGTCGCCGACCTCGCCTTCGACACCGGCCGCTTCGATGCCGGCGACGCGGCGGCGGGGCTCATCGATGCCCTCGAGCCACTCTGGAAACGCAATGGAGTCCCCGCATGACGGCGATGCACACGGTCGAGATCGGCGGCGACGCCCCCTACGCGGTGCGCATCGCACCGGGCCTGCTGGACGACGGCGCCACGTTGCGCGCGCCCCTGCGCGGACGCCATGCGTTGCTGGTCAGCGACGCGAACGTGGCACCGCTGTACGCCGATCGCGTCGAGGCCGCGCTGCGCCGCGCACGCCCCGGGTTGGGCATCGCACGCTTCGTCATGCCCGCGGGCGAACACGAGAAGACGCTGGCGCGCTTCGGCGAGTGCCTGGATGCCCTTGCCGGCCTGGGTGCGACGCGCGACGCGGCGGTCATCGCCCTGGGCGGGGGCGTCATCGGCGACCTGGCCGGTTTCGCGGCGGCCTGCTGGATGCGCGGCATCGACGTGGTGCAACTGCCCACCACCCTGCTTGCCATGGTCGACTCGTCGGTGGGCGGCAAGACCGCCGTCGACCTGCCCAGCGGCAAGAACCTGGTGGGCGCCTTCCACCCTCCGCGCGCGGTGATCGCCGACACCACCGCGCTGCGCACCCTGCCCGACCGCGAACTGCGCGCGGGCCTGGCCGAAGTGGTCAAGTACGGCGCGATCTTCGATGCCGGCTTCCTGGACTGGCTGGAGTCGCGCGTCGACACCCTGCTGGCGCGCGACGACGCGGCCATCGCCGAGGCGGTCGCCCGCAGTTGCCGCTACAAGGCCGACGTGGTCGAACGCGACCCCTTCGAACATGGCGACCGCGCCCTGCTCAACTTCGGCCACACCTTCGGGCATGCGATCGAAACCGAGCAGGGCTATGCCGGCGCGACCGGCGATGGCCTCAACCACGGCGAAGCCGTCGCCGTGGGCATGGTCCTGGCCGCCCGCCTCTCGGCGCGCGAGGGGTTGGCGCCCGTCGCCGATGCCGACCGCCTGCAGGTGCTGCTGGAGCGCTTCGGCCTGCCCGTCGCGGTGCCGGCCGGGCTGGACCCGCACGCGCTACTGGCGCGCATGCGCCTGGACAAGAAGGCCGACGCACAGGGCCTGCGCTTCATCCTGTGGGACCGTGCCGGCGCCGCCCGCGTCGTCCGCGACGTGCCTGACGCGGCCGTGCTGGACGTGCTGGCCGGCTGATCGGCCCCGCCGACGGTGCCGATCCGGGCGGCATCGCCCGCGGCGGCCTGTCTCGGCGGCGGCTTGCGCACTACAATGGACGGTCATGCGCCTGCTACTGCAACAACGAGCCGACGGCGACGAGGCCCCCCGCTTCGTACAGCTGTTCCTGCAACCCGACCTGCTCGGGGGCTACACGCTCGTGCGCGAGTCCGGCCACATCGGCGGCCGCAGCAGCGTGCGGCGCGAGCAGTTCCTCGACCAGGACAGCGCGATGGCGGCGCTGGAGCGCGTGCGCGACCAGCAGATCAAGCGCGGTTTCCAGTTGATGTTCACCCAGGGCGCCCCCGCGCCTCGCTAGTTTTCGCCGCGCCCCCGCGCCCCCGCTAGTCCCGCCGCCCGCAGCACGCCGGTGCCGGCCCCAGCCCACGAGCCCTTCCATGTCCGCGACCCCCCTGAAGAACGACCGATTCCTACGCGCCCTGCGCCGCGAGCCCGTGGACCGGACGCCGGTCTGGCTGATGCGGCAGGCCGGCCGCTACCTGCCCGAGTATCGCGCCACGCGCGCCGAGGCCGGCAGCTTCCTGGCCCTGGCCAAGAACCCCGAGCTGGCCTGCGAAGTGACGCTGCAGCCGCTGCGCCGTTATCCGCTGGACGCGGCGATCCTGTTCTCGGACATCCTCACCGTTCCCGACGCCATGGGCCTGGGCCTGTATTTCGCCGAGGGCGAGGGTCCGAAGTTCACGAATCCCGTCCGCACGCCCGCGGACATCGCGCACCTGGCGGTACCGGACATGGACGGCGAATTGCGCTACGTGATGGACGCGGTCCGCACCATCCGCGCCGCGCTCGACGGCAGCGTGCCGCTGATCGGTTTCTCCGGCAGCCCCTGGACGTTGGCCTGCTACATGGTCGAAGGGGGCGGCAGCAAGGATTTCGCCCGGGTCAAGTCGCTCGCCCTCAACCACCCCGAGGCGATGCACCAGCTGCTCTCGGTCACGACCGACGCGGTGATCGCCTACCTGTCGGCCCAGCGCGCGGCCGGTGCGCAGGCGCTGCAGGTGTTCGACACCTGGGGCGGCGTGCTTTCGCCGCGCATGTACCGCGAGTTCTCGCTGCGCTACCTGCAACGCATCGCCAGCGAGCTCGAGCGCGGTGAAGGCAGCGACCGCACGCCGCTGATCCTGTTCGGCAAGGGCAACGCCGCCTACCTGGAAGACCTGGCGGCGACCGGCGCCGAAGGCGTGGGCGCCGACTGGCTGGTCGACCTGGGCGAGGCGGCCCGCCGCACCGGCGGCAAGGTCGCCGTGCAGGGCAACCTGGATCCGGTGACCCTGTATGCCACGCCCGATGCCATCCGCACCGAAGTCGGGCGTGCGCTCGACAGTTGGCGCGACGGCAACGGCGGGTCGCGCGAGGGCCACGTGTTCAACCTCGGCCACGGCATGTCGCCGGACATGGACCCCGACCACGTCGGTGTCCTGGTCGAGGCCGTGCATACGCTCAGCGCGCGCTGAGCGCCGGTCGGCCCCGTCGGCGGCCGACGACGGCCCTGTCCACATTCGGCGCCGCGCACGTTCGCGGCGCCGCGCCTGCCTCAGTGCCCGGCGTGTTCGGTGGCGGCGCCCTCGCCCGCCTCGGGAGCGGTCGCGCCCAGGCCCAGCACCTCGAACGCGACCTGGCGTTCGCCTGCATGCTCGAAGACCAGGGTCACATCGATGGCGTCGCCTTCGACGAAGGGCTGCACGGGCTGCATGAACATCAGGTGATAGCCACCGGGCTCGAGCACGACCTCGCCACCCGCGGGGATCACCAGCCCGTCGGTGAGCGGGCGCATCTGCATCATCCCGTCGACTTCGCGCATTTCATGGACATCCACGCTGTCGGCGGCCGGGCTGCTCAATGAGACGAGGCGATCGTCCCGGTCGCCGCGGTTGCGGATCGTCATGAAGCCGCCGCCTACGCGGGCGCCGGGCGGCATCGCGCGGCTCCAGGCCGCGCTCACGGTGATGCCCTGGTCCGCCGGGGCGGGCGCGGGGCGCGCGTCGGTGGTGGCATCGACCTCGGCCGTGGGCGCCTGGGGCGCCGCGCATGCCGCGAGCAGCAGGGCCGAGAGCAGGGATGCGGCAAAGAACGGGGTTTTCATGGGACCTCCTGGGTGTCGAACAAGGATAAGGGTTGCGGGATGCGGGTACCGTGCACGTGCAGCAGCACCAGCAGGACGTCCCGGGCCATGCAGCAGGCCGCGCCGATGGCGACCGGGCTCATTGCCATGCCCACTGCAGGCCGGCGTAGACCGACCGCCCGTCGCCCGGCAGGAACTGCGCCGAGTCCTGCCCGCCGGCGTCGGCGATCACGCCGGTGGTGGAAATCCACTTGCGGTCCGCCAGGTTGCGGGCGTCGACGAACCATGACGCCCCCGACCCGATATCGCCGCCCAGTTTCAGGCCCAGCAATGCGTAGCCCGGGGCGGTGAACGTGTTGGCATGGTCGATGTAGTAGTCCTGAGGCACCCATTCGACTTGGGGGGCCACGTGGAAGACCGGGCCCGGCGACCAGCGCAGGGCCATGCGCACTTGCTGGCGCGGCACCCCGGCCAGCGTGTTGTCGCCGTAAACCGGGTCGTGGTCGAAACGGAAGTCGTTCAACAGGTAGTTCGCCGACAGCTTCCAGCGATTTGCGAACGCCCAGTCCAGGCCCAGTTCCACGCCCTGATGGAGGGTGTGGTCGGCGTTGACGGTGCCCAGCGGGTTGCCGTCGCCATCGCTCAACGACAACAGTTCTTCCTCGACCCGCGCGCGATACACGGCCGCGTCCAGTGACAGGCCGGCTCGCTGGATGCGCATGCCCAGTTCGGCGGTCGTCGCGCGCTGGGCGTCGTTGCGGGTGACGTTCGGCCCGCCGGCCAGCTCGCCGAAGCTCGGCGGCTCCATGCTCCGGCTGAGGTTGCCGAAGAACTGCAGGCGCTCGTCGACGATGAAGCGCGTGCCCAGCTTGGGACTGAACCCGCTGTAGTCCTCGCGGAAACTCTCGTCTAAGGCGGTGACGAAGGTATCGCGAAGGTTGCGGACCGACTTCAGTCCCTGCGCCCCCATCACCAGCGTCCAGCGGTCGGTGAGCCAGGCCTGGTTCTCCAGGTAGGCCTTGGCGTTGCTGGCGTGCTGCGCGTAGCCGTTGGTGCGGGCACCGGCCGTGCCCCCGAGGTTCAGGAAGCGCGCATCGGTGGTGTCGCCTCGACCATAGGCGAGTCCGGCAACGAGTTCGTTCCGGTGTCCGGCGAGCGCGCCCGACGCCTGCCAGCGCAAGTCCATGCCGTAATCCCGCGTGTCCTGGCGCAGTACCTGGAAGATCGGGTGGTCCAGCGATTTGTCGGCATAGTAGAGCGACAGGCTGAGTTTGCGTCCGTCGCCAGGCGTCCATGCCAGCCTGCCCGCGACGCGGTCGAGACGGAAGTCGCGCTTCTGGTCGAGCACCACGCTGCCGGCCGCCGCCTGGCGCGGGTCGGCGTAGGCCTGCGCCCGCGTCAGGCTGCCCGGCAGCTGGGAGTCGGTGTCGACATGCGTGTAGTAAAGGCGGCCGTCGAGCGTGTCGTTGAAGCGGTAACCGGCATTGGCGAACAGGCGATAATTCTCTTGGACGGCATGGTCGCGGAATCCGTCCTGCTCGAACGCCGTCAGGCTGGCGTAGCCGTCGGCGTCTCCGCGGCTTCCGGCGGTCGCCACCTGCCCTCGCCTGTAGCCGGAACTGCCGGCTTCCATGCGGCCGGTCAGCGCGGCCGCGTCGTGGCCGGTGGGCGAGACGAAGTTGACCGCACCGCCCAGGGTGGCGGCGCCGTACTCCAGTGCGTTGGCGCCCCGGTAGACCTCGACATAGCGTGCCGACAGCGGCTCCACCGCCTGGAAATCGAAGCTGCCGTCGGCGAGGTTGAGGGGACTGCCGTCCTGCATCAGTTCGATCCCGCGGCCATGGAAGGTGCGTTGCAGGCCGGAGCCGCGAATGGACAGACGTGCTTCCTCGGCGCCGAAGCGCGATTGGATGAAGACACCGGGCGCATAGCCCAGCGCGTCGGCCATGGTGCTGGCACGACCGTCGCGGTAGGTGTCGGCATCGATGATGGCGGTGCCGCCAGCGCGTTGGGACAGGCGGTCGCGGGCTTGCTGGAGCGACTCGACGGTCGCCGGTCGCTCGCCACGCACCACTACCGTGTCCAGCGTGGCGGCACCGGGATCGTCGTCGCCGCCGGCAGCGGCAGGGCGGGAAACGAGGGAAAGGGAAAGACTCAGGCACACGGCCACGGCCATGCGCGACGCGCGCGGCGTCGCGGAAACGGGTATAGACATGAGGACTCCGGAAAGCACAAGATGCGCGGCCTGGTCGGCCACGCGGAACGGGTCGGGGCTTGTGTTTCAGAGGGCGATCGGTGGACCGCGCGAGCCGAGCCCGCAGGGATGCCGCTGCCAGCGACGCGCGGACGGCGCGGGCACTGTCGGGATGGCACGTTGCCCCTGAGGCCCGAGGATCGCCCAGCACAACGCGACGACGAGCAACGAGGCAAGCAGCGGACAGTAGTCGCAGTCGGCACCGGGATGCGCAGGCGTCCCCTTGCCGGAGTGCGCGCCGGCGCCCGCGTGCCCGGGTGCCGCAAGCGCATCCGGCAACGCGATGTACTGGATCCCGGCGACGGTGCAGATCGCCGTCCAGTGTGCATCCGCGCCGTTCGAGCCGTCGGTCTGCACCCGCGACTCCGCCAGGCGGCCGAACGTGGGCAGCAGCACCAGCAGCAGGGTGGCCACGAACGCCAACCTGAGCATGCCGGACTGGAAGGAGCGGGATCGGATCACGGCGGCGATGTTACTGGCTACGCGCATCGCGCGACATCTGGACGTCGCGCAGCGGACATGGCAGGCACGTCGATGCGGCCGATCTACTGCATGCCCTGCTGCCGGCCGCCGAGCACCCGCGACAGCGCGCCGGCCAGCATGCGACCGGTGAGGGGCTTGCGCAGGAACTGGTCGAAGCCGGCCTCCATCGATTCGACCTCGGCTTCGGCATCGGCACGCGCGGTGATCGCGACCAGCGGCATCCGCGCGCCCTGTTGGCGCAGCTGGCGCGCCAGGGCCAGGCCGTCCATCCCCGGCAGGTCGAGGTCGAGCAGCGCGACGTCGAACGGTGCCGCGGCGACCTCGCTCAGCCCCGCCAGGGCGTGGCCCACATGCACCACGCGATGGCCCTGCGCACGCAGCAGGCCGGCCATGACCTCGGCCACGGTGGGATCGTCCTCGACCAGCAGGATCCGCAGCGGCGGCAACGCCTCCGCTCCGGGCGTGGCCTGGACTGCCGGCGCCTCGCAGGCGGGCAGGGGCAGGATGACGTCGAAGCGCGCGCCACGGCCGGGCTCGCTGTCGACGTCGATGCGGCCCGACATCGCGACGGTCAACTCCTGGCAGATCGCCAGGCCCAGGCCACTGCCGCCGTAGCGCGCGGACGTGCGCACGCCTTCGGCCTGTTCGAAACGACGGAACAGGCGCGCGGTCTGTTCGCGGTTGAGGCCCGGCCCGGTGTCGTCGACGTGGAAGCAGATCGCCCCCTCTTCGGTTACGTCCACCCTCAGGCCGACGCGTCCGACGTCGGTGAACTTGATCGCATTGCCCAGCAGGTTGAGCAGGATCTGGCACACCCGCTTGCGATCGCCCCGGACCCAGGCCGGCACGTCCACGGTCACCTCCGCGGAGAACGCCAGCCCCTTGCGCAGCGCCATCGGCTCGCTGAGCGCCGCCACTTCGTGTACCAGCGCGTGCAGGTCGAAGGGCGCCGGCTCGAGCTCGAGCTTGCCCGATTCGATCCTCGACAGGTCCAGCGCGTCGTTGACCAGTCGCAACAGGTGTTCGCCGGCAGTGCGGATCGCCTCGGTGTAGGCACGCTGGCGCTCGTCCAGGCCGGTGTCGAGCAGCAGTTCGCTCATGCCCAGCACGCCGGTCATCGGCGTGCGTACTTCGTGGCCCAGGGTGGCCAGGAAACGGGTCTTCGCCAGCGAAGCCTGCTGGGCGACTTCGCGTTCGTGCTCGATGCGTTCGCGGCTGTGCTTCTGCCGCAGGCGGGCACGGTAGAGGTCGCTCGACCACCATGCGAGCAACGCCAGGAGGCCGGCGAAGCCCGCCCAGGCCGGCGGCGTCTGCCACCACGGCGGCAGGATCGTGAAGCGCAGCAACTTCTCCCCGGACGCGTTGCCCGCCGCGTCCTCGCCGCGCACGCGCAGCACGTGCTCGCCGGCCGCGAGGCCGGCGAGGATGCGCTCTCCCTGCGGGCCCTGCGCGACCCAGTCACGGTCGTAGCCGTCCAGGCGGCTGAAGTACCGGTTGGCGTCCGGATTCTCGTAGGCCAGCAGGCGGAAGCGCACGCGGAGTTCGCGGTCGCTGGACGGCAAGCCGGCGAGCATGCCTGCCGCGACCGGCGCCCACTCGCCGTCGCGGCGCACTTCGATCCGGTCCCAGTGCAGCGGCGGCCGCGAGGGCGCGGGATCCTCAGCGCGCGTGTCCACCAGCACCACCCCGCCGTCCTCGACCGCACCGGCGAACATGCCCTCGCCGGTCAGCACCGTGGAGTGGTCGACGAACTGCTGGCTGGTGAGGCCATCGGCCAGGCCGAAGCGGCGCACCTGGGTCCGCTCGGGATCCCATCGATACAGGCCGCGTGCCGTGGCCAGCCAGACCCGGCCGCGCGCGTCGACGTGCAGGCCCATGCCCTCGACCGCCGGGATGCCCTGCGCGCTGCCGACATCCGCGCGCAGTCGCCAGCGCCCGCCTTCGCGGCGGTAGTGGCTGAGGCCTGACAGGCGTTGGAGCCACAGCTCGTCGGGGCCGCGGAAGTCGAAGCCGTACACGCGCTCGCCGACGCGATCGGGCAAGGTCTGGAAACGCTCGCGTACCGGGTCCCACTGCATCAGGCCGTCGTCGCCGGCCACCCACAGGGCGCCGTCGCCATCGAAACCGATCGCCTCCAGGTCGCCGCCGCCCAGGCCGTTGTCGCCGCCTGCAGGGATCTCGGTCAGTACGCGGCCACTGTCGGTGTCGCGCTGCTGCACGCCGCCGCCGGAGCTCACCATCCACAGGCTGCCGTCGGGGGCGAGCTTCATCAGCGGGATCGCGCCGCCCAGGGTGGCGTCGCGCGGACTGTCGGGGGACCACTCGCGCACGCGGCCCTCGCCGTCGATCCTGAGCAGGCTGGCATGCACGCCCGCGGTGCCCAGCCACAGGTGGCCGCGGCGGTCCTCGACGATCGCGGTGGGACGCCAGTCGGACAAGGCGTCACGGATGTCTTCGTCGGTGGGATGCAGCAGGCCGACCGCGTCGAGGTGGTCGAGTTCGCCGCGCTCGCCCATCAACCACAGGCCGCCGTCGGCCGAGGGCACCATGCCCAGGTACAGCGAGCTGGTCAGGCCGTTCTCGCGCGAAAGCTGGATGGCGGTACGCCAGTCCGGCCGCAGGTAGCCCAGGCCACGGCCGGCGACCGGCATCCACAGGCCGCCATTGGCCTGGGCATGCAGTTGCTGGACAAGCCGCGTGGGGCCATGCGGGGCCAGCGCCGCGGGCACCGGCACGCGACCCGGCGCCACGTGCCAGATGCTGCGTTGGGTGCCCAGCCACAAGTGACCCTGGTGGTCGCCCACCACGCTCAGCACGGCGTTGGGCTTGGCGAACATGGGTGCCCACGGCAGGTCGCGCCATTCCCCCTCCGGCGTCCGCAGGTAAACACCGCTGGCGGCACCGACCCATACGCCGTCGTCGCGGGCGGTGACCGAATACACCAGGCCGTTCGGCGCATCGCCCGGCAGGGCGATGCGTTCGAAGCGCGCGCCGTCCCATGCGGCGAGGCCGGCGAGCGAGCCGATCCACAGCACGCCCCGTGCATCGAAGGCCAGCGAGGTGATGGTTTCCGAGGGCAGGCTGCCGGGGTCGCCCTCGCGTGGCATGAAGCGTTCGATCGTTCCGTCGGCGGACAGGCGATGCAGGCCGCCACCATAGGTGCCGAACCACACGTCCTCGCCACGACTGGCGATGGCGAACACATCGTCGCTGCCCATCGCCGGGGCGTCGGCCATGCGGTAGTGCCGGAACCGCGCGCGGGCGGCGTCCAGCATGCTCAGGCCGCGCGCCTCGACCGCGGCCCAGACGCGGTCCTGGCCATCGATGTGGACCGCCGTGATCAGGTTGCCGGGCAATGAGCCGGGCTCGGCCGGATCGTGCCGCCAGACCTGCATGCCGCTGCCGTCGTAGCGCGCCAGGCCGTCGGTGGTCGCGACCCAGATGTAGCCCTGGCGGTCCTCGGTGATACCGTTGATGTAGGTCGAGGGCAGGCCCCGTTCCACGCCGATCAGCTGCGGACGCGGGACGTCGGGCATCGCCGCCCCGGCCGGGGCGGTCCACGCCGACCACAGGGCCAGCGCGCCGACGATGGCGCCGCCCACCCTTCCCCGCCACGTCCACTGTCCCTGGCCCACAGCCTGCCTCCTGGCGCTGGCGACGAATCCGCCCCGCGGCCCGGAAAATACCGCAATCGCCGCCAGGTTGCCCACGCGGCTGCAACACTGCGTCGCTCCACGATCACGAAGCGGCGCGCCGGGATTGCTATGGTGTGCGCACCCGACCCAGCCGCCGGACCCGCCCATGCGACTCACGCCCGCCCTCGCCTTCGCAGTCCTGCTGGCACCGCTCGCGTCGCCCGCGGGAGAGCCCGCGGCGTACGCCCTGGATCCGGTCCACACGCGCGTGCTGGTGGCGGTCGGCCACGCCGGCTTCTCGCAGGCGTTGGGCACCGTGTCGGGCAGCGAAGGCGCCCTGTTGTTCGATCCCGGGGACTGGCGCAGCGCGCGACTGGAGGTGCGCGTGCCGCTGGCCCGCCTGGATTTCGGCGACGCGGACTGGAATCGCGCCGTCGCCGCCCGCAACCTGCTCGATACGACCCGCTACCCGGAGGCCCGGTTCAGCAGCGAGCGCGTCGAGCCGGTCGACGCCACGCATGCGCGCGTCTGCGGCACCCTGCAATTGCATGGCGTCGCCCGCCCGCAATGCCTGGACGTGACCCTCAATGCCATCGAGCGCCATCCGATGCCGCCCTTCCGCCGCACCGCCGGCTTCTCGGCCACCGCGCAGCTGAGCCGCGCCGACTTCGGCATCGACGCCTGGACGTCGGTCATCGGCGATACCGTGAGCCTGCGGATCGAAGCCGAGGCCGTGCGCGACGATGACGCCCGCGCGGCGTTCGAGCCGGCGCCGGCGCCTGGCGCGGATGTAACCCCCGCGACCCCGGACGCGAACGAGGCCATGGAAGCCGCCGCCGCGGCCGCGCTGGAAGCGGCGGCGAGCGACGACCCCTCCCTGGACGATGCCGACGACGGCGACGTCCCACCACCCCGCCCGGAGCCCCTGCCATGAGCCTGAAGAACACCGTCGACCGTTGGGGTCCGGTCAGCCAGTTCCTGCACTGGCTGATCATGTTGCTGATCCTGGGCTTGGCCATCGTCGGCCTCTCGCTCGATTCGCTGCCGCGATCGCCCAAGTACTTCTGGGTGTACGACCTGCACAAGTCCGTCGGCCTGACGGTGCTGGTGCTGGTCGTGCTGCGCCTGGCCTGGCGCCTCTACGCCGGCAGCCCGCGCCCGGTGGCCGGCACGCCGGCGTGGCAGGCGGCGATCGCGGGCGCCACGCACTGGGTGCTGTACGGCCTGATCCTGGCCATGCCGCTGTCGGGCTGGCTGTACGACTCGGCCAGCGGCCTGCGCCCGCTGCGCTGGTTCGGCATGGCCGAGGTGCCCAAGCTCAGCGCGCCCGACCCGGGCATCCGCGACTTCGCCCACGAGGCCCACGAATGGTTGTTCTGGGTGCTGGTGGCGCTGGTCGCGCTGCATGTCGGCGCGGCCTTCTACCACCACATCTTCCAGCGCGACGACACGCTCAAGCGCATGCTGCCGCGTCGCCGAGGCACCTGACCCGACCCGCTCCCACCGAGACCCACGCCATGTCCTTCACCCAACGCTCCGCCCAAGCACTGGCCGCATTGCTCCTGGCGTTCGCGGCCCTGCCGGCCATCGCCGCCGACTACGTCCAGGCGCCCGGCTCGGCGCTCACCTTCGCCAGCAAGTACCAGGGCGAGATATTCGTCGGGCGGTTCCCGGACTTCCGCACCACGCTGTCGTTCGATCCCGCCGATCCGGCGTCGGGCAGGCTGGACGTGGCGATTCCGCTGGCCACCGCCAGCACGAAGAACCCCGAGCGCGACGAGACCTTGATTGGCGAGGACTTCTTCTTCGCCAGCAAGTTTCCCCAGGCGCGCTTCCAGGCCAGCGGCTTCCGCGCGCTCGACGACGGCCGCTACGCCGCCGACGGCACGCTGAGCCTGCGCGGGATCAGCAAGCCGGTGACCCTGACCTTCGAATGGACGCCGGGACCTGCCCCGGTACTGGCCGGCAAGGCCACCGTGCCGCGCCTGGCCTTCGGCGTCGGCGCGGGCGATTGGGCGGACGTCGCCGAACTCCCCGACGAGGTGGCAGTCAGCACCCGCGTGGTGTTCCGACCCGCGCCCTGAACCGCCTCAGCGCGCCAGCCAGGCGCGCACGCCGGCGGCGTCGAACGGCCAATCCAGGTCCGGGCGCCTGCCGCTGGCATCGGACAGGACCGGCACGCGCAGGCCGTAGCGCGCCTCGAGGGCGTCGTCGTCGTCGATGAAGACGCTCTCGAACTCCGGGAGGCCCGCCGCCGCGAGCACGTCCAGCGCGAGGTCGCACAGGTGGCAGTCGTCGCGCTGGAACAGCACGAAACCGGGCGTGGACAGGGGCGATCCGGGCATCTTCAATCCGGTGGAGTATTCAACTCCGCGGCGGGCGGGGCCGTAGAATAGCGCCTCGCCCCGCCTGCCATCCCTCGCGGGGACAATCCGGAGTTGTACAACATGGCTGTCAGCTGTTTCGACCTGTTCAAGATCGGCATCGGGCCGAGTTCCTCGCACACCGTCGGCCCCATGCGCGCCGCCGCCCGCTTCATCGAACGTTGGCTCATCGACAACGGCGACCTCGACAGGACCGCGCGCCTGCGCGCCGAAGTATTCGGCTCGCTGGCGCTGACCGGCCGTGGCCACGGCACCGACAAGGCGGTGCTGATGGGCCTGGAGGGCCACTGGCCGAACGAGATCGACCCCGACATCATCCCCGCGGCGCTCGAGCGCATCCGCGGCAGCAAGCGCATCCGCCTGTTCGGCCGCCACGAGATCGACTTCGACGAGAAGCACGACCTCATCATGAACAAGCGCCAGAAGCTGCCGTTCCACACCAACGGAATGCGCTTCACCGCCTACGACGGCGCCGGCGAGGTGATCGCCACGCGCGACTACTACTCCGTCGGCGGGGGCTTCGTGGTCAACCAGGACGAAGCGGCCGAGGACCGCATCGTCGCCGACACCACGCAGGTGCCCCATCCCTTCGCGTCCGGCGACGAGCTCATCCGTCGCGCCACCGAAAGCGGGCTGGGCATCGCCGGCCTGATGTACGCCAACGAAGAGGTCTGGCGCAGCCGCGAGGAGATCGACGCCGGCCTGGACGAGATCTGGGAGGCGATGCAGTCCTGCGTACGCCGCGGCATCCGCGAGACCGGGACCCTGCCCGGCGGGCTGCATGTCTCCCGACGTGCGCCCTGCCTGTACCAGGACCTGTCGTCGCGGCCCGAAGCCGGCATGCGCGATCCCCTGACCACGCTCGACTGGGTCAACCTCTATGCGCTGGCGGTCAACGAGGAGAACGCCGCCGGCGGTCGCGTGGTCACCGCGCCCACGAACGGCGCGGCGGGCATCATCCCCTCGGTGCTGCACTACTACGACCGCTTCATCCCGGGCAGCAATCCGCAGGGCGTGCGCGACTTCCTGCTGACCGCGGCCGCGGTGGGCATCCTCTACAAGGAGAACGCGAGCATTTCAGGCGCCGAGGTCGGCTGCCAGGGCGAGGTAGGCGTGGCCTGCTCGATGGCGGCCGCGGGCCTGACCGCGGCGCTGGGCGGCTCGCCCAGCCGCATCGAGAACGCCGCCGAGATCGGGATGGAGCACAACCTCGGCCTGACCTGCGACCCGATCGGCGGCCTGGTGCAGATCCCCTGCATCGAGCGCAATGCGATGGGCGCGGTCAAGGCGCTGAACGCCAGCCGGATGGCGATGCGCGGCGACGGCAAGCACAAGGTGAGCCTGGACAAGGTCATCAAGACCATGCGCGACACCGGGCGCGACATGCGCGACAAGTACAAGGAAACCTCGCGCGGCGGCCTCGCGGTCAACGTCATCGAGTGCTGACGGGCAAGGCCAGCCTCACGCCCCCACGCCCGGTCCAGACCGGGCGTTTGCGTATCGGCCTGCACGGAAATGGCCCCGACTGGTGCCGGCGGATGCAATTGTCTCGCTGCAGCGCACAAAAAGACATAAAAATGTCTTGAAATGACATGCATATATGTGAACCAAGGCGCAAAGCCTTGAACACCGGATTGACAACGATATCTTTCCGCGACCAACCTCGGCGCCACAGGGGCTGAGATTGTGAATGCGTGTCACACACGCGCGGATCTCCACCGGGTACCACGACGCGCTTGCGCGCAGGCGGTCCCGCGGGCCCCGCATTGCAGTCGAAGCACCGACACGAGGAGGCCCGAGCCTCCCATGCCGTAACCGAAGGCACCGCCTTCGCTTCAGATGGACCCGAGGGGAGTTGCGCCGGTCTTGCAGCACCGGCACGTCCGCACCGCACCCGTTTCTATGGAGAGAAGTCATGAACCCGCTTGAGAAAGCAATGCGCCCCGGGAGCCTGCTGGTCTGCATGCTCGCCGCCCTGGCGCTCGCGCCCACGCAGGCCAGCGCCGCGTCCTGCGCCGCCGTCCCCGTCTGGAACCCGAGCACCGTCTACAACCCCGGCGACCAGTTGCAGTACCAGAACCGTCTTTACAAGGCCAACATCCCGATCTGGAACGCGCCCCCCACCCACTGCACGACCTGCGGCTGGTACGAGGATCTCGGCGAGTGCGGCAGCGGCCCCAACCCGAACCTGCCGCCGTCGGTGTCCCTGACCGCCCCCACCGCGGGCTCCAGCCACCCGGCCGGCAGCAACATCACCGTCTCGGCCAACGCCAGCGACAGCGACGGCGCGATCGCTTCGGTGCAGTTCTTCCGCGGCACCACGTCGCTGGGCACCGATTCCAGCGCGCCCTACAGCGTGACCTGGAGCAATGCGGCGGCCGGCAACTACTCGCTCAAGGCGGTGGCCACCGACGACGACGGCGCCACCACCACCTCCAGCGCGATCACCGTGACGGTCACCAGCACCAACCCGCCGACCGATACCACCGCCCCGAGCGTCCCGACCGGGCTCGCTTCGGGCAGCCAGACCACCACCAGCATCAGCCTGGGCTGGAGTGCGTCCAGCGACAACGCCGGCGGCAGCGGCGTGGCCGGCTATGACGTCTACCGCAACGGCAGCCTGGTCGGCTCGCCCGCCCAGCCCGGCTATACCGACACCGGCCTGAGCCCCGGCACCAGCTACAGCTACCGCGTGCGCGCCCGCGACAACGCCGGGAACGCCTCGGCCCAGGGCAGCGCGATCAGCGTATCGACCCGGACCGGCACCACGCCGCCCGGCGGCGGCAAGAACGTGATCGGCTACTTCACCCAGTGGGGCATCTACGGCCGCAACTACCTCGTCAAGGACATCGACACCAGCGGCGCCGCCGCGCGGCTGACGCACATCAACTATGCGTTCGGCAACGTGCGCAACAACCGCTGCGAAGTCGGCAGGACCATCCCGTCCAACCCCAACACCGGCGAAGGCGGCGATGCGTTCGCCGATTACACCAAGTCGTTCGCCGCCGGACAGAGCGTGGACGGCGTGGGCGACACCTGGGACCAGCCGCTGCGCGGCAACTGGAACCAGCTCAAGGAGCTCAAGGCCAAGCATCCGGGCCTGAAGGTGCTGATCTCGCTGGGTGGCTGGACGTGGTCGCGCCAGTTCGCCGAGGCCGCCAAGCCCGCCAACCGCCAGGCCTTCGTGGCGTCCTGCATCGATGCCTACATCAAGGGCAACCTGCCGGTCACCGACGGTGCCGGTGGTCCCGGCGCGGCACTGGGCGTGTTCGACGGCATCGACCTCGATTGGGAGTATCCGGCGTCCTGCGGCCTGACCTGCGGCACGCCCGAGGAGAGCGCCAACTTCACCGCGCTGCTCGCCGAGTTCCGGCGCCAGCTGGACGCGCAACGCCCCGGGCTGCTGCTCACCATCGCCGCGGGCGCTGGCGTGGACAAGGTGCGCGTCACCGACCCGGGCAGCTACCACCAGTATCTGGACTTCATCAACGTGATGACCTACGACTTCCACGGTACGTGGAATCCGCAGACCAACCATCACTCGGCCCTGTTCGACTCGCCCGCCGACCCGTCCACGGGCGACCAGGCGATGTACAACAGCAACGATGCGATCGAAGCCTTCCTGAGCCGGGGCGTCCCCGCGTCCAAGCTCAACCTGGGCATCGGCTACTACGGCCGCGGCTGGACGAACGTCCCCAACGTCAACAACGGCCTCTACCAGAGCGGTACCGCGGCACCGGGAACGTATGAAGCCGGCAACGAGGACTGGAAGGTCATCAAGAACAAGCCGGGCACGATCTACACCGACGCCAACGCGCGCGCGACGTGGAAGTACGACGGCAACACGTTCTGGAGCTACGACACGCCGGCGATGATCACCGAGAAGATGAACTACGTGAAGGCCCAGTCGCTGGGTGGCGCGTTCTTCTGGGAGTTCAGCGGCGACGATGCCCAGGGCACGCTGACCAGGACCATCAGCGAGGGGCTCGACTGAGCACCGCCGTGACCCCGGACGTCGCGCCTGCGACGGCCGGGGATTCTTTCACCGCGCCGGCCCTCAGGTCGGCGCGGCTCTGGAGCGCCGGTTACCCCCTCGGGGCCGGCGCTCCGTTTTGTCCCCCAGGCCGGGACCCGGCAGCCATGCCGCCGCAGCACCGTCGCCACGGCGGAAGAGGCTTCAGGACGCGGCGATGCGCAGGACGTCGTCCAGCAGTCCGGCCGCGGTGACCTCCGCCCCCGCCCCCGGCCCCTGGATCACCAGCGGCTGATCGCGATACCGGTCCGACCATATCGCGACGCGGTTGTCGGTACCGGCGCCTCCGGCCAGCGCATGGTCCGCCGGCAGCGACTCCAGCCCGACCCGGGCCCGCCCCTGCTCCAGCCGCGCGACGAAGCGCAGCACCTCGCCGTTCTTGTAGGCCTGGGCGTAACGCTGGCGCAGCAGCGGATCCAGTCGCGGCAGGGCGGCATCGACCTCGCCGCGCCCGAGCGCGGCCATGTCGGGCGGCACCAGCGACGTGACCTCGACCGCCTCCTGCTCGAGCGCGACGCCTGCAGCGCGCGCGAGGATCAGCAGCTTGCGACGCACATCCTCGCCGGAGAGGTCCTCGCGGGGATCGGGCTCGGTGTAGCCTGCATCGCGCGCATTGCGCACGAATCCCGAGAAGGGACGCAGGCCGTCGTAGTGGTTGAACAGCCACGCCAGCGAGCCCGAGAGCACGCCGGCGACGGCATGGATGCGGTCGCCGCCGGCCCGCAGATCGCGGATCGAACGCAGCAGCGGCAGGCCAGCGCCGACCGTCGCGGCATCGCCGTACTGGCTGCCGCCGCGCGACTTCGCGACCTCGACCGCCTGCCATCCGGCCAGCGAGGTGCCGCGCGCGAGCTTGCAGGCGGTGACTACGTGGATGCCCTGCTCCAGCCAGGCCGCGTGGCGGGCAGCCACCTCGGCACTGGCCGTGGCATCGACCACGATTGACTTGCCGGCGCCTCGCAGGGCCGCTGGGACGTCATCGAGCCGACTGGCCTGGTCGCTGCCGTCGAGGCGCGCGCGGGCCAGGCCGGGCGCCAGGCCCGCTTCGCCGTCCACGGCGCGACGCGAGTTGGCGACGTGCGCCAGTTGCAGGCCCGGCGCGAAGCCGCTGTCCTGCCAAGCGGCCAACCGCGCGAGCACTGCGCTGCCGACGGTACCGGTGCCCAACAGGGCCAGGCGCGCTTGCGCCACCGGACGCGGGATGGCCCCTCCATGGGCCGGCGAGGTGCGCAAATCCTCGACCAATGCATTCATTGCGCCACGCACTCGCCTTCAAGTTTGCCGATCGCGACCACGTTGCCGCCGGCCGCCAACGCGCGGTCGAGCGCCGCATGGATGTCAGCCACGAGGTCGTCGGCGTGCTCGATGCCCACCGAGAGGCGCAGCAGGCCATCGCCGATGCCGGCCGCCGCGCGGGCTTCAGGGCTCATCGCGGCATGCGTCATCGTCGCGGGGTGGGCGACCAGGCTTTCCACGCCGCCGAGCGACTCGGCCAGGGTGAAGCACTGCAGCCCGTCCACGAAGGCACGCACCGCCGCCTCGCCGCCCTTGATGTCGACGCTGAGCATCGCGCCGAAGCCGCTCTGCTGGCGCGCCGCCACGGCATGGCCGGGATGTTCGACACGGCCGGGGTAGTGGATCGCCTCGACGGCAGGATGCGATTCGAGCAGGTCAACGATCGCAAGCGTGTTTTCCTGGTGCACGCGCAGGCGCGCGTCCAGGGTGCGCAGCCCGCGCAGGGTCAGGAAACTGTCGAACGGCGAGCCGGTCAGGCCCAGGCAGTTGCCCCACCAGGCCAGCTTCTCGCCGAGCGCCTTCTCCCGCGCCACCACCGCGCCACCGACCACGTCGCTGTGGCCGTTGATGTACTTCGTCGTCGAATGCACGACCACGTCGGCATCGAACTTGATCGGTTGCTGCAGCACCGGCGACAGGAAGGTGTTGTCGACCACCGCGAGCGCGCCGCTGGCATGCGCGGCCTCGATCACGAAGCGCAGGTCGGTGACGCGCAGCAGCGGATTGGATGGCGTCTCGATCCACACCACGGCCGGCTTGGCGGCCAGCGCCTCGGCCAGCGCGCGCGGGTCGGTCAGGTCGACGGTCAGCAGCTTGAAGGCGCCCTTCGCGGCCAGCGCGTTGAACAGCCGCCAGCTGCCGCCGTAGGCGTCGTGCGGCACGACCAGGGTGTCGCCCGGCTGCAGGCAGGCGTGCAGGACCAGGGTGATCGCCCCCATGCCGGTGGCGGTGACGACCGCGCTGTCGCCGCCTTCAAGCTCGGCCAGCGCCTCGGCGAGCAGGTCGCGGGTCGGGTTGCCGCTGCGGGTGTAGTCGTAGGTGCGCTTGTCGTTGAAACCGGCGAAGCTGAAGTTCGACGACAGCACGATGGGCGGCGTCACCGCGCCGTAGGCGGTGTCCCGGTCGATGCCGGCGCGCACGGCGGCGGTACACAGGCTGCGATGGCTCATGCTGCGTTCTCCTTGCAGACGTCCTGGAGGGGGGAGTGGAGGGCGTGGCGGAGGATCTCGCCGATGTCGACGACCTCCTTGAGGAATGCGTCGTGGCCGTACGGCGAGCGGATGACGCGGAGCCGCGCCGCGACCGGCAGCGCGTCGACCAGGGCATGCGCGTCGGACAGCGGGACCAGACGGTCCTCTTCGACCGCGACGACGGTGACCGGCACGCGCACGGCCGCCGGATCCACCGCCTGCAGGTCGATCGACTCCGACAGTCGCAGGTAGGCGGTCGGCGAGCTGCGGCCGACGAAACGCGCGGCGCAGTGGTCGAGGTAATCCTCGGCGCCCACGCGCACGCGCCCGTCGACGACGCGCGCGGGAGCGAAGCGCGCGTCGAACTCGTCGGGGGTGCGGTAGCTCAGGATCGCGAACTGGCGCGCAAGCCCGAGGCCGTGCGTCTCGTCGCACTGAAGCGCGCCGAGCGCGACCGCGCGGCGCTGCAGGGCGCGCCACGCGCTGGCATAGGGGTGGGCTCGGTGGAAACCGCTGATCGCGACCAGCTTGCCCAGTCGCACGCCGTGCAGGGCGGCGAACTGCAGGCCCACCATCGCCCCGTACGAGCAACCGACGAAGGCCTCGAGGCGGGCGATGTCGAGGCGATCGAGCAGCGCGGCGATCGCGTTGGCCTGGTCGGCCGGGTCCAACGGCACGTCCAGGGCGCCATCGGCGCCCAGCCAGTCGAAGGAGACGATGCGGTGCCGTGTCGGGTCGAGCGCCTGGCCCTCCCCGCCCTGCGCCTGCCACCAGCCGGCCTCGGGATGGGCAGCACTGGCCGCGACGTGGCGGTCGGCGGAGATGCCGCCGCAGACGAAGATCGCCGGAAGCTCGAGCGCCCCCACGCTCTCGTAGCGAAGGGTGACCGCGCGCCGGCCGGCGTGGCGCAGCTCCAGCTCAAGGGAAATCTCGCCACGAAGGGCGAGCGGCGCGCGCGGCGCGACCTCGAGGCAGGCGTCGCTGGCCTGGCACGCGGCGTCGGGGGTGGAAAGCGGGAAGGCGTTCGAACTGTGGGCGAGGCTCATGGCGGACATCCGATATGACGGGGCCATCGAGCCAGACGTACATCGCGCCGGCGAACCGGGCACGCAGCACGACCATCTTCCGGGGTCCCGGCGCATGCAGCTACGTCGTGGACCACCGCAGGAATTGGCACCTTGTGCAGCTTTCGCCACACCGGTTGCCCCGACGTCAAAGGGCCTGTCCCTCAGTCGGTCTCGATGGATGACGCACAGTCTGCACCCGGCCGGACATGCATGTCAATCGCTTTATTGCGATGAAAGGATTGATTGATCCTGCCTCCCCATCCGGCCCCGCGCCGACACCCACCACGGTTTCCCGAATACACTTCCCGACGATGAACAGCCGACTGACCACAGCCGCCACCCTCCTGGCCCTGCTCGCGCTCGCCGCCTGCTCCACCGCACCGGTCACCCGCGAAAGCTCGGGCAGCAGCCGGAACGCGATGCCGATGGCCGGCACGCATCCGACCCTGAACATCCCCGAGACCTTCGTCTCCGATGTCCTCGAGGGCGAGGAACTGGACTCCCTGGCGACCTGGCCCACGCCCGATGGCGGCACCTGGCTGATCGCCACCGCGAAGGCCAGCCATCGCCTGCACGTGTTCGACGGCGATACCGGCGCGCCGCTGCGCGTGTACGGCGCCAAGGGCGATGGCCCGGGGGAGTTCAAGCGCCCCAACGGCATCGCGGTGATGGGCGACCTGCTGTTCGTCGTCGAACGCGACAACCACCGCGTGCAGGTGCTGGCCTTGCCGGACTTCACCCCGTTGGGGACCTTCGGCGCCGACGTGCTGCGCAGTCCCTACGGGATCTGGCTGCACGAGACCCTGCCGGGCGAGTACGACGCCTACGTCACCGACAGCTTCATGTACGGCGACAAGTACGACCAGGTCCCGGCGTGGGACGAGCTCGACGAACGGGTGAAGCGCTTCCACGTCGCGCGATCGCCCGACGATGGAGGCGTGGTCGCGCAGTACCAGGGCGCATTCGGCGACACCTCGCCCGAAGCCGCGCTGCGCATGGTGGAATCGCTCGCGGGCGACGCCGCCAATGGCCGCCTGATGGTCGCCGACGAGGACCGCCGCCACGTGTCCACGCTGCGCGAGTACACCCTCGACGGGCGCTATACCGGCACCAGCCTCCCTGACGCGACCTTCGGTGCCGAAGCCGAGGGCGTGGCCCTGTGGAACTGCCGCGATGGCGAGGGCTACTGGGTGGCCGTGGACCAGTTGGCGCCGCTGACGGTGTTCCTGCTGTTCGACCGCAATACGCTCGATTACGTCGGCAGCTTCGAGGGCGACACCACGTCCTATACCGACGGCATCACCCTGCACGCGGCGCCGACGCGCGCCTTCACCGGCGGCGTGCTGTACGCGGTCCACGACGACAAGGCGATCACCGCCTTCGACCTTCGCGAAGTCACCCGCGTGCTCTCGCTGGAGCACAATTGCACCGATTAAGCGGCGCAACCGTCGCCTCCGCTTCCCGCCTCCACTGACATGCCCTCCCCACGCCCGCCCCTGTTCGCCACGTGCGCCGCACTGCTGGCGCTGTGGCTCGCGCCGGGGCCCGGCCGGCTGGAAGCGGGCACGGTCTATCGATGGACCGACCGCAATGGGATCACCCATTACGGCGACCACCAGCCGGACGCGCCGGCCACGCCCGTGCGCGAGATTCCGGTCCACGCCGAGCCCGGGGCGATCGCGCGGTTGCGGGTGGAGCCCGACGGTGGCCGCTACCTGGCCTGGGCCGACAACACCCTGGACGGCCCGATCGAGGTGATGCTGCATTTCAGCCAGAGCAACAACATCATCGGTGCCCCGGCGCTACCCGCGCGCGCCACGGTGCCCGCCCACGGCAGCGCCCTGGTGTCTGTGCTCAGTGCCGCAACGCAGGGCCGCGGCGGGAGTTTCGAGTTGCGCATGGACAGCCTGCCCGGCGATCCGAACGCACGGCCCCGGGACGTCGAATACCTGATGCCCCTGGAGACCGCCGCGCTGGACATCGAGCAGGGCTACGGCGGCAGCTTCAGCCACGCCGACCCGGAGAACCGCCATGCGATCGACTTCGGCGCCCCCATCGGCACGCCGGTCCTGGCCGCCCGCGCGGGGCGCGTCATGCAGGTCGAGTCCGGCTTCGACCGCGCCGGCCTCAGCCAGGAAACCTATGGCGGCCGGGCCAACTACATCCGGATCCTGCACGACGACGGGACGATGGCGCTGTATGCCCACTTGAAGGCCAATGGCGTGCACGTGCGCGTTGGCCAGCAGGTCGAGACCGGCCAGCGGATCGGCCTGTCGGGCAACACCGGCTTCACCACCGGCCCGCATCTCCACTTCGTGGTGCAGGTCAACCGGGGCATGCGCCTGGAGTCCCTGCCGTTCCGCATGCGCGGCCCGGCCGGCGCGCTGCGCTTCAGCGAACCCCGCTAGCAGGCCCCGCGGCCGTACAGGCCCTATAATCCACGCCCCTGCTTGCCTTCCGGGCGCCCGTGCGCCCCGCCCGTATGTCCGACGTTTCGCTCCAAGCCGCCCGCCGCCGCACGTTCGCGATCATCTCGCACCCCGACGCCGGCAAGACCACGCTCACCGAGAAGCTGCTGCTGTTCGGCGGCGCCATCCAGATGGCCGGCTCGGTCAAGGGCCGCAAGGCCGCGCGCCACGCGACGTCCGACTGGATGGCGCTGGAAAAGGAGCGTGGCATCTCGGTCACCAGTTCGGTGATGCAGTTCCCCTATGGCGACAGCATCGTCAACCTGCTCGACACCCCCGGCCACGCCGACTTCGGCGAGGACACCTATCGGGTACTGACCGCCGTGGACTCGGCGCTGATGGTGATCGACGTGGCCAAGGGCGTCGAGGAACGCACGATCAAGCTCATGGAGGTCTGCCGCCTGCGCGACACCCCGATCATGACCTTCATCAACAAGCTCGACCGCGAGGGCAAGAACCCGATTGAGCTGCTCGACGAGGTCGAAAGCGTGCTCGGCATCCAGTGCGCACCGATCACCTGGCCGATCGGCATGGGCAAGCGACTCAAGGGCGTGGTCCACCTGGTCTCGGGCGAGGTGCACCTGTTCGAACAGGGCCGCAACTTCACCCGCCAGGACTCGACCATCTTCGCGTCGATCGACGACCCCGCGCTCGAAGCACGCATCGGCGCGGCGGCGATGGCCGAACTGCGCGAGGAGCTCGAGCTCGTGGAGGGCGCATCCCACCCCTTCGACCTTGGCAAGTACCTGGCCGGCGAACTGACGCCCGTGTTCTTCGGCTCTGCGGTCAACAACTTCGGCGTGCAGTTGTTGCTGGACTTCTTCGTCGCGCACGCACCGTCCCCGCGGCCGCGGGAGACGACCACGCGCGAAGTCGGTCCGACCGAAGGCAAGCTCTCGGGCTTCGTGTTCAAGATCCAGGCCAACATGGACCCGCAGCACCGCGACCGCGTCGCGTTCATGCGCGTGTGTTCGGGCCGCTTCAACGCCGGCATGAAGGCCTTCCACGTACGCAGCGGCAAGGAGATGAAGCTCGCCAACGCGCTGACCTTCATGGCCAGCGACCGCGAGATCGCCGAGACGGCCTATCCGGGCGACGTGATCGGCATCCACAACCACGGCACCATCTCCATCGGCGACACCTTCACCGAAGGCGAGAAGCTGTCCTTCACCGGCATCCCGAACTTCGCGCCGGAACTGTTCCGCCGTGCGCGCCTGCGCGACCCGCTCAAGCTCAAGCAGTTGCAGAAGGGCCTGGCCCAGCTGTCGGAGGAAGGCGCGACGCAGTTCTTCAAGCCGCTCATGAGCAACGACCTCATCCTCGGCGCGGTCGGCGTGCTGCAGTTCGACGTGGTCGCCTACCGCCTCAAGGACGAGTATGGCGTGGAGGCGAGCTTCGAGCCGGTCAACGTGGCCACCGCCCGCTGGGTGCGGTGCGCCAACGAGAAGAAGTTCGAGGAGTTCCGCGACAAGAACGCGGTGAACCTTTCGGTCGATGCCGCCGGCGAGTACGTGTACCTGGCGCCGACCCGCGTCAACCTGCAACTGGCGCAGGAACGCGCACCGGACGTGGAATTCCTCGCCACCCGCGAGCATGCCCACGCGGTGTCGGTGGACTGACGGCCCCGCGCAGGCTCAGGACTCGATCAGGTGGACCCAGTCAGGGTCCGGCTGGTCGAGGTCGAAGTACTCGAAGATCAGGTGGATGCGGTCCGTCTCGCCGGCATTCTGCACGGCATGCACGCCCATGTTGTTGACCTCCACCGCCTCGCCTTCGGCGAAATGGTGGCCAACGCCGTCCACGTAGAAGGTCACCTGTGGGTTGGTCAGCAAAGGTACGTGGATCTTGTGCGGCCACTTCGCCGCCGGATTGGCGTCGCGATGGGGCTTGATCACCCCGCCCGGCGCCATGCGCGCGAGCATCACCCGCGGGAAGTCCGCCCGGGCGTAGCCATACGGGGCCACGGCCTGGTCCAGGATCGGCGCCAGCAGGCCGCGCCACGCGTCCCACAGCGGCCGGTCGTGCGAGCCGCGCCAATCGCGGAAGTCGTCGACGAAGCGGAACACGATGTGGCGGGTGCGGTCGAGCGCGTCGAAACGGTTCGGCTTGCCGGCGTTCTCGGCGTCCCAGGTCGCCTCGGGTATCGCCAGCACCGCCTCGCGCAGCGCCGCGACGTCGAGCACGCCCAGGCGGCGGACCGACGTGGTCTTGCGCGGATTGGGGTACACGCCGATGGGGGCCTGGTCGTTCAAGTCGGGCTCGGGGGCATCGTCAGAAAGCGTAATCGAACAGTTCCAGGTCGCGGCGATAGAGTTCGGCCACGCCATCGACCAGGGTCGGGTCATAGTAGTCCCGGTAGCGGGCATGGCGCGAGGCGTTGACCTGCCCCAGCGGCGCGGCCGGTATGCCGATGCGCGCGCAGATGGCGTCGTACGACCCCTGCATGTCCTCCACGCGCCCGACCATGTCGGCCAGCAGTCGCCCATCCTCGCCGACCAGGAAGGAATGCTGGGGCTGGAACAGCACGTGCTGCATGGGCCGCAGCCTGAACAGCACGTGGTGCATCACCTCCCGCGGCTGGCGCTCGAAGCTGCCGTCGGCGCGCGTCATGAAGGCGCAATAGGACACGAATCGATCGAAGGGATTCCGCACGAAGGCGAACTTGAAGTACGAGGCGAAGGCCTCCTCCCCCAGGTACGGACGCACCTGGGCCAGTCCCAGGTGACCGTGCGAGATCGCGGCCAGTTCGGGCCACGGGAAGCGCTTGTTGACGAACAGGCCCACCTGCTCGAGGTCGTCCGGCCCCATGTGTTCGCGCAGGGCCTGGCGCACCGAATGCGTCCCTGTCTTGGGAATGGCGGCGAACACATAGCGGTGCAGGTGGGAAATGATCATCGGCGACGGCATCGGGAACCGGGCGCCATCATAGAGGATCGCCAGCGGCCGGCGGCGCTCGCACATTCGGTGGCGCACGGTAGGATACGGGCATGGACGCCCCCGGCCTGACCCCTGGTTCCCCGCTCCCCTCCGCCGCGGAAACCCGCGAGGAGTGGGCCAATGCCCTGACCCACGGACTGGGGGCCACCGCCGCCCTGGCCGGCGGGTCGGTGCTCATCACACTGGCAGCGGTGCACGGCGATGGCTGGCAACTGGCCGGCGCGATCGTGTTCGGCATCTGCCTGTTGCTGCTGTACGTGGCCTCGACGCTGTACCACGCCGTCCAGCACCCGGTGGCGAAGGCGCGACTCAAGGTGTTCGACCATTGCGCGATCTACCTGCTGATCGCCGGGACCTACACGCCCTTCACCCTGATCGGGCTGCGCGGCCCCTGGGGCTGGGGCCTGTTCGCGGCCATCTGGTCGCTGGCGCTGGCCGGGGTGGTCTTCAAGCTGATGTTCACCGGCCGCTTCAAGCTGCTCTCGACGCTGATCTACATCGCGATGGGTTGGCTTGTCATCGTCGCGATAAAGCCGCTTCTCGGCGCGCTGGACGCCTGGACCTTCGGCTGGCTGCTCGCCGGCGGCGTCTGCTACACGCTGGGCACGGTGTTCTACCACCGCCCTTCGCTACCCTACTCGCATGCGATCTGGCACCTGTTCGTGGTTGCCGGCAGCGTTTGCCACTTCATTGCGGTGACCGCCCAGGTGCTGCACACCGGCGATTGAGGCTGCTCCCGGCGTTCGCGCCCAAGGGCGAGACCCAAGCGCTTCATGAACGGCGCCTGCGCGGCTTCACCCGTGCTTGATGCCCGCCTGTCGATGGTGGGGCCACGCTTCCATGGCGAGCCCCGATGCCCCGACCGTCGCACCCAAGGTACACCCCGTGAGCACACCTCCCGCCACGCCTCCGACGCGGCAGGTCGCCAGGTCCTGGCCGCGCGTGCGCCTGGCGTGGTGGGTACTGGGGGCTTTGGCGCTTGCGATCGTGCTGCTGCTCCTGCTCTGGGACTGGAACTGGTTCAAGGGACCGCTCGAGCGCCGGGTGCACGCCGCGACGGGACGTGAGCTCGAAATCGCCGGCGACCTCGACGTCGAACTGGGCTGGACGCCGACGGTACGCGCCGAGCGGGTGCGCTTCTCCAACGCCGACTGGTCGGAGGCGCGCGACATGGCGCAGGCCGAGCGCGTGGAAATCGACCTGGCGCTGTGGCCCCTGCTGTCGGGCACGGTGCGCCTGCCCGGAATCCGCCTGCAACGCCCCGTTCTCAGACTGGAGACCGGCCCGGAAGGGCGCGGCAACTGGCGCCTCGACACGACGCCCGGCGGGCGTTTCCACACCGAGTTCCGTCGCATCGAGATCGATGCGGGCCGGTTGCACTTCCTCGACGCCGGCCGCGACACCGATATCGAGGTGTCGGTGCAGACCGTCGACGACGCGGCCTCGCCCTCGCCGCCGATCGTGGTCGAAGGCCAGGGCCGCTGGCAGGGCAATGCGTTCGCCCTGGAGGGACGCGCCGACTCGCCTCTTGACCTGCGCGATGCCGACAGTCCCTACCGCATCGACGCACGGGCCACCGCTGGCGCCACGCGCGCGCATGCCCAGGGCACCCTGCTCGACCCCTTGCGCCTTCGCGGCTTCGACCTGCAACTGGCACTCGCCGGGCGCGACCTCGCCGATCTCTACCCGCTGATCGGACTCGCGATCCCGCCGACACCGCCCTACACGCTCGACGGGCGCTTCACACGGAAGGGCACCGTGTGGCATTACGACGATTTCAAGGGCAAGGTCGGCGACAGCGACCTGTCCGGCGATGCCAACGTCGACACCGCTGGCGAGCGCCCCTACCTGCGCGCGAACCTGCAATCGAGCCGGCTGGACTTCGACGACCTCGCCGGTTTCGTCGGCGGCGCCCCGCAGGCCGGTGGCGGCGAAACGGCCAATCCCGAGCAGGCTCGGGAGGCCGCGGCCCAGGCGGCGCGGACCCGGGTCCTGCCCGACACGCCGTACCGGCTCGACAAGCTGCGCACGATGGACGCCGACGTGCGCCTCAAGGCGGACCGCATCAACGCCCCCCGCCTGCCGCTCGACGACATGGTCGCGCACCTGCTGCTCGAGGACGGCGTGCTGCGCCTGGACCCGCTGGACTTCGGCGTCGCCAATGGCCAGCTGCGCACCACCCTGCTCATGGACGCCCGCGAGGACACGCTGCGCACGCGCGCCGACATCCAGGCGCGCGGGCTCGACCTCGCCCAGCTGCTGCCCACCGTCGAACTCGCCAGCAATGCGATCGGCAAGGTCGGCGGACAACTGCGCATCGACACCACGGGCAATTCAGTGGCCGACATGCTGGGACGTGGCGACGGCGAGGTCCTGGTCGGCATGGGGCGAGGGTCGATCAGCAACCTGCTCATGGAGATGGCGGGCATCGACCTGGCCGAGATCATCAAGTTCGAGCTGACCGAGGACAGGATGATCCCGGTGCGTTGCGCCTTCGGCGACTTCGACCTGGAGGACGGGGTCATGACCGCCAACAGCCTGGCCTTCGACACCACCGACACCCTGCTGCTGGGCGAAGGGACGATCGACCTTCGGCAAGAGCGGCTCGACCTCACCATTCGCCCCCGACCCAAGGACCGCAGCCTGTTGAGCCTGCGCGCGCCGCTGAAGCTCGACGGCAGCTTCCGCTCGCCCTCTATCCGGCCGGACATCGGCGCCCTGGGCCTGCGCGGCGCGATCGCCCTGGCGCTGGGCAGCATCACGCCGCCGGCGGCGCTGCTGGCGACCATCGAGACCGGGCCCGGCGAGGACAGCGGTTGCGGCGGGCAGTACGCGAAGTGATGGGCGCGCCGGTCCTCCGGCGAAGGCCGGGTCAGCTGGCGATGTAGCGCTGCAACTGGTCGAGTTCCAGCTGCTGGTCCTCGATGACCGCCTTGACCAGGTCGCCGATCGACACCACGCCTTCCACGTGCCCGTCGCGCACCACTGGCAGGTGGCGGATGCGCCGTTCGGTGACGCTGACCATGCAGCGGTCGACCGTGTCGTCGGGACCGACGGTGAACACGTCGGCGGTCATGATCACGCTGACCGGCGTGGTGGACGAGGCACGCCCATGCAGGACGACCTTGCGTGCGTAATCGCGCTCGGAGACGATGCCCGCCAGCCGGGGGCCATCCATCACCAGCACCGCGCCGATGCCCTTCTGCGCCATCAGCCGGATCGCGTCGACGACCGGGGTATCGGGCGCCACCGAATGGATGTCAAGTGACTTCGCTTCGAGCAGTTGTCGAACGGTCCGCATGTCCGCCTCCTTCAACGCCGTGGTCGTGGCCCGAGGATACTCCTGTTGCCGGGTGCCACGCGTCGACGAGGTAGAGCGGACGCTGCTTGGCCTCGTCGTACAGCCGGCCTAGGTATTCGCCGATCAGGCCCAGCGCGATCAGCTGGATGCCGCCCAGGAACAGGATCACCGCCATCATCGTCGGCCAGCCGGCGACCGGATCGCTCCAGAAGAAAGCCTTGACGATGATCCACACCCCGTAGGCGAAAGCCGCCGCGGCGGTCGCCAGGCCCATGTAGGTGGCCAGGCGCAACGGGGCGGTGGAGAAGCTGGTGATGCCCTCCAGGGCGAAGTTCCACAGGCGCCACAGGTTGAACTTGCTCACGCCGGCGACGCGGGCATCGCGCTCGTAGGGAATCGCGACCCGGTTGAACCCCACCCAGCCGAACAGGCCCTTCATGAAGCGGTGGCGCTCGCGCAGTTGGCCCAGCGCGGCCAGCGCACGCGGCGACAGCAGGCGGAAGTCGCCGGTATCTGCCGGGATAGGCGTCTTCGACAGGCGTCCGATCACCCGATAGAAGGCATGCGCGCTGGAACGCTTGATCCAACCCTCGCCGGCCCGCTGGATGCGGGTGCCGTGGACGTCGTCGAAGCCTTCGCGCCATTTGGCCACGAAGCGCGGGATCAGCTCCGGCGGGTCCTGTCCGTCGGCATCGAGGATCAGGGCCGCGCCGGCCTCGATGCGGTCCAGCCCCGCGGTAAGTGCGGCCTCCTTGCCGAAGTTGCGCGACAGGCGCAACAGGCCGACCCGCGCGTCCGCCGCGGCGAACGCCTGCAGCAGCGCCCAGGTGCCGTCGCGGCTGCCGTCGTCGACGTAGAGCACGCGGGCGTCGACGCCCTGCTCGCGCGCGAGCGCGCCGAGCACGCCCATCAGGCGGGGATGCAGCACCGGCAGGCTGTCGGCCTCGTTGAAGGCGGCGATGACGACGGTCAGCATGTCCCGGGCGTGCGATTGGCTCATGCGCTCAATGGTAGCCCGTCAATGCCTGCCGGGCGCAGCCGCAGCAGGGGCGGCAGCGGTCAGTCCAGGCGCTCGAGGTAGCCGACGCCGCCGATGTTGCGCATCTGCCGCTGGATCGACGCGGTGCGGCGCTGCACGTACGGCCCCGGCCGTGCGGCGCTGTAACGCCGCGGGCTGGGCAGGACCGCGGCCAGCCGGGCCGCCTGCGCGGGGCCGAGACGGGCCGCGTCGGTGCCGAAATACGCTTGCGCCGCCGCCTGTGCGCCATACACCCCATCGCCGAACTCGGCGACATTCACATACACCTCGATGATCCGCCGTTTGGGCCACATGGCCTCGATGAGGACCGTGTACCAGGCCTCGATGCCCTTGCGGACCCAACTCCGGCCGCTCCACAGGAACAGGTTCTTCGCTGTCTGCTGGCTGATCGTGCTGCCCCCGCGTACCCGCCCGCCGCGCTCGTTGCTGGCCATTGCCTTCTCGATGGCCTGCATGTCGAAGCCGCGGTGTTCGGCGAAGCGCTGGTCCTCCGATGCGATCACCGCCAGCGGCACCTGCGGGGAGATCGCGTCCAGGTCCCGCCACTCGTGGGCGAGACGGTAGCGCCACTCGCCCTCGCCCCAGGCTTCGAGCTGGCGGCCCAGCATGAACGCCGAGACGGGCGGGTCGACGAAACGCAGCACCAGCACCTGCACCACGCTCAGCAGCAGCAACAGCAGGGGCAGCCGCCAGAGCCAGTGCAGCCAGCGCCGGCGCCGCCGCGGTTCAGCGATTTCCCCTTGTCGACGATCCACGGCGCCCTCATCTTGTTCGGCCAGGTACAGGCGGCGGCGCACCGGCGCGGCCCGCGCCCCGTCCCCACTCCCGTCGAGACCATGATGAGCGATACCACTCCTTCCCGCCACGATTGCCAGAGCCGCTTCCTGATCGAGCAGGCCGGGGTCCGCGGCGTGCACGTGCACCTGCGCGACAGCTGGCAGCGCATCGTCGGCCAGGACGACTATCCCGCCGCGGTCGCCGAGCTTCTTGGCGAGGCCACCGCCGCCGCCGCGCTGTTCACCGGGCATGCCAAGGTCGACGGCAGGCTGTCGGTGCAGTTGCGGGGCAATGGCGCCCTGCGCACGCTGTTCGCCGAATGCACCGCCGCCGGCACCCTGCGCGGCATCGCCCAGGTGGCCGAGGGCGCCCAGCCCTCCCGGGACCTGCGCGAGCTCGGCCCCGACGCCCTGCTGGCGATCACCATCGAGAACCCGGCCCTGGGCCAGCGCGAGCCGATGCGCTACCAGGGCATGGTCGAGCTGAGCGCCGACAACCTGGCCGGTGCCTTCGAGGACTATTTCATCCAGTCCGAGCAGTTGCCGACCCGGCTCATGCTGGCCGTCGACGGCGAGCGGGCCGCGGGGCTGATGTTGCAGAAGCTGCCGGGCGACGAGGGCGACTCCGATGGCTGGACCCGCGCCGGGGCGCTCTTCGACACGGTCGTCACGGACGAACTGCTCACATTGCCGGCAGAGACCTTGCTGGCCCGCCTGTTCCACGAAGACGGTGTCCGCATGCTGGGGCAACGTCCGCTGGCCTTCGCGTGTTCCTGTTCGGCCGAGCGGGTCGAGTCGATGCTGGTATCCCTGGGGGAGGCCGAGGCTCATGCGGCCGCGGCCGATGGGGAGGCCCACATCCGTTGTGAGTTCTGTGGGCAGCAATACCGTTTCAGCCGGGACGAGATCGACCGCCTGTTCGCCACCCGCTCCGCCTCGATGGAAGCGCCGGACCGGGCGCAATGACGCGGTCACGTCGCTGCAACAGGAATGTGTCGCACTTCAAACTACCGACCGGCGGCGATTGTTAAACGAAAATTAACGATTTATAGTCTGAATCCGGAATAAAGGAACTCTTCCAGCCTTCGCTGGTCCCAGCCAACGATGCACGCGCGCCTGCTCCAGCTACCCCTCGCCCTGATGCTCGCCCTAGGCGTGGCGACGGGCGCGCGCGCGCAGGAAAGCCGGCCCGGAGCCGCGGGCGATTCCACGGTCCTGCCGGTCCTGAACAACGCCAACGGCAAGCTCGAGGCCGTGCTCCTGCTCGAGCCCACCGGCGGCCAGGGCAACACCGCCCGGCTGCGGTTCGGCGGCAACAACACCCTGGACGCGGCCTTCGGCCTGTCCGCCGGCAACACCCTGGGCCTGGTCTGCGACCGCAAGACCGGCCTGGCCAGCGCCATAGGCAACCTCGCCAACCACTGCATGCTGGCCTCCCTGGACCAGGATGCACGCTCCGGCGGTAGCCAGCAGGCCACCCTCGGTGCCTCGTTCGGCAATGCCGACCGCCGGGTGGGCATGCTGCTGGGCGAAGGCCGGGACCAGCTGCCGGCCTGGCTCAGCCCGACCGGCCGCAACAGCAGGTATGACCAGAACACACTTACGCTCTACGGCCAGAAGAACATCGGCCGCGAGGCCACCGTGTCCATCGGCGGCACCTGGGCCAAGGCCCGGCTGATCCCGGCCTCGGACCTGCCGGTGGGCTTCAGCGAGCGCTGGACCAGCAAGAGCCTCACCCTGGGCGCCGAGGTGGGCAACTTCGGCGCCAACATCGTCGGTCGCGTGGTCGACATGCCCGGCCAGCCCGGCCAGTGGGAAGGCCTCGGCATCGGCCTCACCTGGCGCACGCCATGGAGCGGCCAGCTCAGCGTGGGCGCCGAAAATGTCATCACCCGGGGCAAGAATCCGTTCGCGCCGAATTCCGCCGAACAGGACGAAGGGACCGTCCCCTACGTGCGCTACGAGCAGGACCTGTAGCGGCACGAATCACGAAAATTCAACATTTGGCCTTATCAAGCCATTGATTTTTAAAGAGAAACCGTCCTTAACAGGGCGGTTTTTTTCGTTTGTTAACGACACTTTAATTTTTCGGCCAAGGGGGCTACTATCGGCTCCGACCTTGCCGTATTTGGCGTCTTTCTTGACGCTGGCGGCGGGTTCCCATGGGAAACCAAGACTGACTTGGAGAGAGAGATGACCTTGAAGACCACCCAGCTCCGCGACGCGATTACCTTCGCACTCGCCGTGGGCGCCACGGCTGCTGCCGGAACGGGCGTTGCATTCGCCCAGGACAGCGAAGAGCAGGCCACCACCCTCGATCGCATCGAGGTGACCGGTTCGCGCATCAAGCGCACCGACATCGAAACCTCGCAGCCGATCTTCTCGCTCTCGCGCGAAGACATTTCGGCACAAGGCCTGACCTCGGTCGGCGACGTGATCCAGAACATCAGCGCCAACGGTTCGACGCTGAACACCACCATGAACAACGGTGGTAACGGTGAAACCCGCGTCAACCTGCGCAACCTCGGCTCCAACCGCACCCTGGTGCTGGTCAATGGCCGCCGTTGGGTCGGTGGTACCGGTCTCGGCGGCGCCGTCGACCTGAACACCATCCCGACCGCCGCCGTCGAGCGCATCGAGGTCCTGAAGGACGGTGCCTCCTCGATCTACGGCTCCGACGCCATCGCCGGCGTCGTCAACGTCATCCTGCGCCAGAACTTCGATGGCGCCGAAGCCAACGTCTACCTCGGCCAGTTCGACAAGGGCGACGGCGCGACCGAAGCCTACGACTTCATCGTCGGCAGCACCGGCGACCGCTGGTCGGCCATGATGGGCGTGGGCTACGTCAAGCAGGACCCGGTCTGGGCGGGCGACCGCGAGATCTCGGCGGTGCCGGTCTTCGGCTCCACCCCGGGCCTGGGCGGCAGCTCGACCACCCCGGATGGCCGTTACTGCATCCTGGACACCACCACCTTCGCCTGCGCCAATCCCGACGGCGCCTATGGCCTGTGGAAGGCCGACCCGAACGACGGTCGCGGCTGGAGCGAGTGGGCCGGTACCCCGGACAACTTCAACTTCGCCCCGCTCAACTACCTGCTGACCCCGCAGGAGCGCACCTCGGTGTTCGCCAGCGGCTCGCTGGACATCAGCGACAACCTGCGTTTCAAGAGCACCGTCACCTACAACCAGCGCCGCTCCGAGCAGCTGCTCGCCGCGATGCCGGTGGTGGTGGGCTTCCCGGGCGCCCCGCAGGCGGCCGACATCGTCATCAGCGCCGACAGCATCTACAACCCCTACGGCCAGGACATCAACTGGATCCAGCGCCGTGCGGTCGAGACCGGTGGCCGTTCGTTCAAGCAGACCGTCGACACCTTTGCGTTCGACGGCGCCTTCGAAGGCAGCTTCGAGGTCGGCGAGAAGTTCTTCGACTGGGAAGCCGGCATGTTCTACGGTGAGAACCGTTCGAACGACGCGACCAACGGCCTGCTGACCTACACCGCCATCCGCAACGCGCTTGGCCCGTCGATGCTGGTGGGCGGCGTTCCGACCTGCGTCCAGACGCCCGGCGATGCCAGCACCGCGATCGCGGGCTGCGTCCCGGCCAACTTCCTGGGCGGCGCCAACAACGGCTCGCTGACCCCGGAGATGCTGGACTACCTGACCTTCGAAGCCCACGAGCAGCTGGGCTACAAGCAGAAGAGCTACTTCGCCAACATCGGCGGTGACCTGTTCGACCTGCCGGGTGGCCCGCTTGCCTTCTCGTTCGGCCTCGAGCACCGCGAAGAGTCCGGCTACGACCGTCCGGACGCGCTGATCGCCGCCGGCGACACCACCGGCAACTCGCGTACGCCGACCTCGGGTAGCTACTCGCTCGACGAAGCCTACCTCGAGCTGGCCATCCCGGTGCTGTCCGACGTTCCGGGCGCCCGCCTGCTGGACTTCAGCATCGCGACCCGTTACTCGGACTACAGCAACTTCGGCGACACCCTCAACAGCAAGTTCGGTTTCCGCTGGAAGCCGATCGACGACCTGCTGATCCGCGGCAACTGGGCCGAGGGCTTCCGCGCGCCGTCGATCAACGAGCTGTTCCAGGGCGTGGGCGACAGCTTCCCGACCATCAGCGATCCGTGTAACAACGTGAACTGGGGCAACCTGAGCGCAGCCGCGCAGAACCGCTGCGTCGCCGATGGCGTCCCGACGGGTGGCTACAACCAGGTCAACTCGCAGATCCGCATCAGCGTCGGCGGCAACCCGAACCTGCTGCCGGAGAAGGCGACCAACCAGACCCTGGGCTTCGTGTACAACCCCAGCTGGCTGGAAGGCTTCGACATCTCGCTGGATTGGTGGAAGATCGAGCTCGAGGACACCATCACCACGTTCTCCGGCAACTTCATCCTCGATGACTGCTACGAGAACGGCAATGCGCAGGCCTGCGGCCTGATCACGCGTGGCGGTGGCGGCTTCATCACCGACCTGCTTGCGGCCGGCCTGAACATCGGTAGCCGTGAAGTCGAAGGCTACGACATGACCATCGGTTATCGTCTGCCGGAGACCTCGTGGGGCAAGTTCTCGTTCGTGTGGGACAGCACCTACATGTCCAAGTTCGAGGACAACAACGACGGCGACAACCAGGTCGGCGAATACTTCGATCGCAGCAACAACTGGCGCATCCGTTCGAACCTCATGACCCGTTGGGAAATGGGCGATTGGGGTGCGACCTGGGCCCTGCGTTACTACGACTCGCAGGTCGAGGACTGCTCGGGCTACAACGCTGCCAACACGCAGCTGCTGTGCTCGGATCCGGACCGTCGTACCGCTGAAGGCCCGGCGCCGCGCAACAAGCTCGACGACACCTTCTACAACGACGTCAGCGCTTACTGGAACGCGCCGTGGAACGGCCAGATCGCTGTGGGTATCAACAACATCTTTGACGAGGATCCGCCGTTCTCGGCTTCGACCTTCGCCAACAGCTTCGATCCCCAGTACGAAGTCCCGGGCCAGTTCTTCTACATGCGCTACACGCAGAAGTTCTGATCGACCCGATCTTGCGTTACCTTGCTACGGCCCCGAAAGGGGCCGTAGTTTTTTCTGACGCCCGCCACCGCCCACGCCGGAAACCGCCGCCATGACGCTGCAGATCAGTCCGATGTTCGCCGTCCCCATGGCCCAGGACACCCATCCCGAGGCCGACGCGCTCAATGCCCGGATCAAGCCGCTGCTGCTGGCCCGGGAGGCCGAGGGCGCGCGCTACGCAAACCCCAATCCCTCGCTGAAGCAGCAGGCGGGCGTATTCGAGAGCGATTTCAACCTGTTCGCCTGGCCGGACGAGTGCATCCAGCAACTGCGGCACTTCTGCTGGACGGCCCTGGGACGCACGATCCAGGACATCAACGGCTATGGCGCGGAGGAGATGCAGCGGCTGCAGATCTTCTCGCACACCTGGTTCCACGTGACCCGCCACGGCGGCTTCACCATCATGCACACGCACCCGATGGCCTCATGGTCGGGCGTCTACTGCGTCGACCCGGGCGAGACCCCGGCCGACCGCGAAGAGTCGGGCGTGCTGCGCTTCCACAGCCCGCACCACTACAGCAACTACTTCACCGACGCCGGCAACATGCGCCAGCGCCCGCCCTACCACCATGGCACCTGGAGCATCCGCTTCAGGGCCGGGCAACTGGTGTTGTTCCCGTCGTGGCTGCAGCACGAGGTGCTGCCCTTCTATGGCAGCGACGAGCGCATCACCATCGCCTTCAACTGCTGGTTCGGCATGAAGGACGCCTGACGCCGCGCGCTCAGTCGCCGTCCGGTACGAGCACCGGCGCGAGCCCCTCCAGCAGCGGCTGCAGGTGGGCCGCGTAGGCTCGCCACGCGCCCCCCCGATTGCGCAGGATCCCCTTGCGCACGCTGCCGATGCTGGCCGTTGCGGAATAGCCGCCCGAGCGGCCGACATCCAGCACCGAGGGCAGGAACTCCAGGCCGCAGAACGCAAGCAGGCGACGCGCCTGCCCCTCGGGATCGTCGACGAAGGCCTGGTAGTCGACCTCGAGGATCCGCTCCGGATGGCGCTCGCGCCAATGGGCCATCAGCGCCCGGTAGCCCAGGTAGTAGCGCGCCAGCGATGCCTGGTCGTAGCTGTAGCCAGCAGCCCCGGTAAAGAAGGTGCGCAGGTTGGAGAAGCAGGTGTCCATGGGATCGCGCCGCATGTGCACGATGCGCGCTTCGGGCATCGCGGCCAGGATGTACCCGGTGAGCAGGAAGTTGGACGGCAGCTTCTCGGTGAACACCGCCCGTCCCCCTGCCTTCCAACGCGCGTGCGCACGGAAACGGGCAGCCGCCACTCGCAGGCCCTCGGCGTCGATGCGCTGGATCATGCGTTCGTCCACGATCTCATTGCACATATGATCGGCGGCCGCGCACATCGCCGCGGGCATCACGTAGCTCTCGCCGCCATCCACCACGTCGGGATGCCCCGAGAGCACGCGCTCGACCACGCTGGTGCCGGAGCGGAACATGCCGACGATGAAGACCGGACGCGGGCCCGGCTCCGGCGCCTCGTCGGGCGGCGCGTCGGGTAGCGGCGCCGTGGCGAGGGCCTGGAACAGGCGTTCCTGGCGTGCGTCATCATGCCGGGCGGCCTGCCGCTTGATCCGGCACCCCCGCTCCAGCGCCACCCATGCGCCCTCGACGTCGCCCGCCGCGTGCAGGAGGTTGTGCAGGGCGAAGGCGAGGTAGGCCTCGTCTTCGCTCCCAGGGCGCACGCGCTCCAGTTCGACTTCAGTCGCATGCCTGTCGGCGTCCGCGTGCGTCGCGTCTTCGTGCAGGGTCAACATCCAGCGGACATGCGCGAGCGAGTCGCCGCCCTCGGCCAACGCCCGGCGAAGGTGATGCGCCGCCGCGCCGGTATCGCCGGAGACGAGGGCAACCGTACCGCGCAGCACATGTACGTTTACGTCAACGGAGCCCAGGGCCGACAGGCGTTCCAAAATCGCTTCCATGGGGCCATAGAGCCCTATGGGTCCGAGTTGGGATGCCAACCGGCAGAGGCCTTCAGCATTCCAGCTTTGCTCCCAGCCACTTCGCGACACCACCCCGGCCACCTGTTCGTGAAGTTCGAAGCGGCGCAGCAGGCGGACCAGGTGCCAGGCGAACTCCAGGCTGGCCGGCATGCAGTCCGCCAGGTCCAGCGCGATCGCCAGCGCGTCGCGGTAGCGGTCCGCGCCCAGCAGGAAATGCGCCTGCTGCAGCCGGCCCGGCAGGAAGTCGGGCCGGGCATCGACGATCGCCTGCATGCAGGCCGCTGCCGCGGCCATGTCCCCTTGGCCGGCCAGTGCCATGCCGCGCTGCCAGTGCGGCCCGAGCGCGGCCGGCAGCGGGTAGCCGTGGATGTCGATGGTCGTGCCTTGTGGCATGGGCGCCGCCCCGGGGAAACGGAAAATGACGACGCGCTGCGCGCGAAGCACGCCCGATGGTATCAGGGCGCCGCCGCGGGGCGCGGCCAAGGCTGGGCCATCGCGATGGGCATCTGGTAGCGTGGCCGCACCCTTCGCACGCAGCCCCGCGCACGGACCCGTATTGAAGACCGAACTGCCCCCGGCGGCGGACGATCCGCGACACTTCCCGGTGAGCTATGACATCGCCGCGGATGCGTTCTGCTTCGCCCCGATCGACGCATCCACCCTGCTCGCGCCCTTCCTGGACGCGCGCATGGGCGACGCATGGACGAGAAAAACGGCGGGGCCCACGCCGGTGCCTGGCGCATCGCCGGGGCCTGCGCCGGCCTGGCTGTTCCATTCCGCGTTCTGTTGTTCGACCCTGCTCGCGCGCGCCCTCCACGCCCCGGACGCGGTCGTCGCCCTGAAGGAACCCCACGCGCTGACGGACCTGGCGACGCTGTCGCTGGCGCCCGATGCCGGTGCGCGCGCACGGCTCGAGGCGCGCACCGGCGATGCCTGCCGGCTGCTCGCGCGCGCCTGGGCGCCGGGTGGACGCGTGCTGGTGAAGCCCACCAACGCCGTCAACCGGCTGATCCCGCGCCTGCTGCGGGCCGCGCCCGGCAGTCGCGGGGTGCTGCTCCATGGCAGCCTGGAGGACTTCCTGTATTCATGCCTGAAGAAGCTACCCGGCGCGGAGGAGCCATTGCGGTGGATGGTCCGCTACCTGCTCCCGGGCACGCAGCTGCAACAGGCACTGGGCGTGGATCCCACGCACCCGTTCAATCCGGTCGAATCCAGCGTGCTGGTCTGGCATGCGCAGATGGAACGCTATGCCGGGGCCCTGGCCGCCGATGCCGAAGACCGCCTGCGCAGCCTGGACATGGCCCAGCTGCTCGACGATCCGCGGGCCACGGTGGCGGCGGTCGCCCGCTGGCTGTGCCTGGATGGCGTGTTCGCCGATGGCGAGGCGGCATTCGCGGCGCGGGTGGACGCGGTGTTCACGCGCAACAGCAAGGATGTCGGGCTTCGCTACGGGCCCGACGCGCGGGCGATCGAACGCGAGGCCTTGCGCGAGCGACTGGGCCCCATCGTCGCGTCAGCGCTGGAGTGGTCTTCGCGCGCCGTCGCGCCGCACACGCGCATGCCGCGCGAGAGGAAGGCGCTGGCACCTGGCTGAGGCGGCGTCAGCCGATCGCGACGCGCTCGAACTTGATCGCGAAGGTGTAGCGCGGCGTGTAGCAGATACGGTTCGGCGCCCGGCCGGCGTGCTTGATGGCGCCGTCGAACACGACCAGCCGCCCGGGACGCGGGCGCACGGCGCACATCAGTTCGTCGTTCGCATCATAGAACACGGTCTCCCCGCCCCACTCCACGTCCCAGCGGTCGCACAGGTACCACAGCGCGGTGAGGTCGCGCTGTTCGGGCAGGCAGTCGGTGTGGGTGAACAGCATGTCGCCGTAACTGGCGACGTTCGTGTAGGCGCGGTACGGGCGGTAGCCATGGCCCGGGGACGAGAAGCCCATGACCGCGCGCCGGGTGACCTCGAAGATGGGTTGGCGGACCAGTGCCTCGATCTTCATCTCGGTCGCCCAGTGGCGGTAGTCTGCCGTGTCCTCGCGCGCCACCTCGGTGCGGGTGAAGGGCGCGCGGCCGAGCGCCTGGACGTAGTCGCCGACGTTCGGGAGATGGCCGTCGAACACGCGCAACGGGCGCCCGTCGACCAGGACTTCGCGGTCGGCGGGCAGCGCCCCCGGCGGCGCGTCGGCGCTCGACATGCTCAGTCCGCCAGCAGGACGGCGATGCGCGACTGTTCGTCCTTGAGCGCCTGCGGCATGCGCGGGCCATACCCGTCGAGATACTCGCCGATGCTGGCGAACTCGGCCTGCCAGCCAGCACGCTCGAAGCCGAACAGCTTGGCGCGCGCCTCGTCGGACAGCTCCACGCCCTCCAGGTTGAGGTCGGTCGGGATGGGCAGGTGGCCGATCGGGGTTTCCACGGCGCCGGCCTCGCCCTTGACGCGGCCGATCATCCATTCGAGCACGCGCAGGTTGTCGCCGAAGCCGGGCCACAGGAACTTGCCGTCGTCGCCCTTGCGGAACCAGTTCACGTGGAAGACCTTCGGCAACGCCGCGCCGGCGCCGTCGAACGACAGCCAATGGCTGAAATAGTCGGCGAAGTTGTAGCCGCAGAAGGGTTTCATCGCCATCGGGTCGCGGCGCATCACGCCGACCGCACCGGTGGCCGCGGCAGTGGTTTCCGAGCCCATCGCCGCGCCGACCAGCACGCCGTGCGTCCAGTCGCGCGCCTGGAACACCAGCGGGACCAGCGAGGCGCGGCGACCGCCGAACACGATCGCGCTGATCGGCACGCCCTGTGGGTCCTCGGCCATCGGAGACCAGCTCGGGCACTGCTTCGCGCTGACGGTGAAACGCGCGTTCGGATGCGCGGCCGGGCCCTTGTCGGGATCATAGGGATTGCCGCGCCAGTCCGTCGCCGGCCGCTCGCCGTTGTCCAGGCCTTCCCACCACGGCTGGTTGTCGGCGGTGAGGCCGACGTTGGTGAAGATGGTGTTGGCGTCGATGGTGGCCAGGGCGTTCGGGTTCGACTTCGCCGAGGTGCCCGGGGCCACGCCGAAGTAGCCGGCCTCCGGGTTGATGGCGTACAGGCGCCCGTCCGCGCCCGGGCGCATCCAGCAGATGTCGTCGCCGACCGTCCAGACCTTCCAGCCTTCGCGCTGGTAGCCCTCCGGCGGGATCAGCATGGCGAGGTTGGTCTTGCCGCAGGCCGACGGGAACGCCGCCGCGACGTAGTGGGTCTCGCCGCTGGGGTTCTCGATGCCGACGATCAGCATGTGCTCGGCCATCCAGCCCTCGTGGCGCGCCTGGTAGGAGGCGATGCGCAGGGCGTGGCACTTCTTGCCAAGCAGGGCGTTGCCGCCGTAGCCCGAGCCGTAGGACTTGATCGCCAGCTCTTCGGGGAAGTGCATGATGAAGCGGCGGCCCGGGTCCAGCTCGCCAATGGAATGCAGGCCCTTGACGAACGTGTCGCCGCCCTCGCCGCGGGCAGCCCGCTCGAGGCCCTCGCGCTCGATGCGCGCCAGCGCGGGCGCGCCCATCCGGGTCATCAGGCGCATGTTGGCCACGACATAGGGACTGTCGGTGATCTCCACGCCGCAGCGCGACAGCGGCGAATCGATCGGGCCCATGCAGTACGGGATGACGTACATGGTGCGCCCGCGCATGCAGCCCTTGAACAGCGCGTCCATCTTCGCGTGCGCGGCGGCAGGTGCCATCCAGTGGTTGTTCGGGCCCGCGTCCTCTTCGCGCGAGGTGCACACGAAGGTCAGGTGCTCGACGCGGGCCACGTCGTCGGGGTCCGAACGATGCAGCCAGCTTCCGGGGTTCGTGGCGGGGTTGAGCGGCAGCAGCGTGCCGTCGGCCTGCATCTGCGCGACCAGGGCCGCGTTCTCCGCGTCGCTGCCGTCGCACCAGTGCACCGCCGCCGGAGCGGTCAGCGCGGCGACCTCGGCCACCCAGGCGTTCAGCGCGGCCAGGCGGCTGCCGGCAACGGACGTTGAAGGGGCGGGTTTGGACGCTTCAGAGGAGAGGGCATTCACGGCGGGACTCCGGGACATACTTCGGACAAGACGGATTGGACGCGACCGGCAGGCCGGCACGGGGCCGGCGGCGCGCGACCGGATTCAGCTGGACGGGATGAGGGTGTCCATCATGTGTTCGACATAGGCCTCGAACTCCTCGTGCTGCATCCGGGTCTGGTGCAGTTGCAGGTTCAGTTGCAGGAAGCCCACGTAGGCGGCGTACAGCAGCTGCGCGCGATAGCGCGCATCGGTGCGGCTGAGGCCGACCTGCCGGAACGACGCGGTGAGGTACTCGAGCCGGCGGTCGGACACGCGTCCGATGACGGGCTGCACGGCGGGATGGTCCAGCGCCTTGAGCAGCTCGGAATAGACGATGTGCGACTTGACCTCGTGCGCGACGACGCTGAACAGTGCGCGCAGGCGCTGGCGCGGGTCCGGGATGGGTTCGAGCTGGCCGAAGACTTCTTCCTGCTCGACCTTTTCCCAGCGCTCCAGCGCCGCCACGAGCAGTGCGTCGCGGGACGGGAAGTGCCAGTAGAAGCTGCCCTTGGTGACTCCCAGGCGACGGGCGAGCGGCTCCACGGCGACCGCCGCCACGCCCTGCTCGGCGATCTGGTCCAGGGCGGCCTGGGCCCAGTCTTCCGCGCTCAGGCGGCCGTTCCGCTCGGTCTTCGTCATGGCTGAAACGCTCATGGTGTCAAGTGTAACCATACGGGTGCGAGGGGGACAGTATGCAGACATTCCGGCGGCTTGACAGGCTGCCAGCGCTATAACCATACTCAAGCGTATGTTAACAGCAGGCCACCATCGCCATCCAGTCCGAGGCGAGCGGGTCACCCCCTCTTCGCGGCCCGGCTGGCAGGATGGAGATCGCCATGGGCGGGCCTGTCTGTCCTTCCGTCACCAATGCCATACCGTCTCTGGAGTGTCGCCATGAGCATCGCGATTCCCTTCATCGTCCTGCTGGTCGTGGGCGCCATCGCCGCCTACCACCGCATGCGGCTTGCCGTGTGGGTGGCCCTGAGCGCGACTGCGCTGGTGGCCGCCTGGCTGCTGGGCGCGAACGCCATCGCCAGCCTCGTCGCGGGCATCCTGCTGGCCGCGGTCGCCGTGCCGTTGCTGGTCCCGGCCATCCGCCTGCCGCTGATCACCGCGCCGCTGCTCAAGTTCTACACGAAGATCCTGCCGCCGCTGTCGGAGACCGAACGCGTCGCGCTGGAGGCCGGCACGGTCGGCTTCGAGGGCGAACTTTTCTCCGGCAAGCCCGACTGGAACGCCCTGCTGTCGCAACCGCGGCCGACCCTGCGCGAGGACGAGCAGGCCTTCCTCGACGGCCCGGTGGAAGAGCTGTGCAAGATGATCGACGACTGGGACATCACCCACGTCCGTGCCGACCTGCCGCCGGAGATGTGGGACTTCATCAAGAAGAACAAGTTCTTCGGCATGATCGTGCCCAAGGAGTACGGCGGCCTGGGCTTCACCGCGCTGGGCAACCACAAGGTCATCCAGAAGCTGGCGTCGATGTCGAGCGTGGTCAGCTCCACCGTCGGCGTGCCCAACTCGCTGGGCCCGGCCGAACTGCTGATGCACTACGGCACCCAGGAGCAGAAGGACTACTACCTGCCGCGCCTGGCCGACGGCCGCGAGGTCCCGTGCTTCGGCCTGACCGGCCCGTGGGCCGGCTCCGACGCCACCTCGATCCCGGACTACGGCATCGTCACGATGGGCGAGTGGAACGGCGCGCGGGTGGTGGGCCTCAAGCTCACCTTCGACAAGCGTTACATCACCCTGGCGCCTGTGGCATCGCTGATCGGCCTGGCGTTCCGCATGTACGACCCGGACGGGATCATCGGCGACAAGCAGGACATCGGCATCACCCTGGCGCTGGTCCCGCGCGACACCCCCGGCATCGACATCGGCCGCCGCCATTTCCCGCTCAACAGCCCGTTCCAGAACGGCCCCATCCATGGCCGCGAGGTGTTCATCCCGCTCAGCCAGCTCATCGGCGGCGAGAAGTACGCCGGCAAGGGCTGGCAGATGCTGGTCGAGTGCCTGTCGATCGGGCGTTCGATCACCCTGCCCTCGACCGCCAGCGGCGGCGCCAAGATGGCGGCCGTGGTCACCGGTGCGTACTCGCGCATCCGCAAGCAGTTCGGCCTGTCGATCGGCCGCTTCGAGGGCGTGGAGGAAGCGCTGGCGCGCATCGCCGGTAATGCCTACGCCGCCAGCGCCCTGTCGGAGGCCTCGGCCGCCGCCGTCGCGCGCGGCGAGCTGCCGGCGGTCCCTTCGACGATCTCCAAGTACCACTGCACCGAGATGGGCCGCGAGGCGGCCAAGGACGCGATGGACATCCATGGCGGCAAGGGCATCATCCTGGGGCCGAAGAACTACCTGGGCCGCGGCTGGCAGGCATCGCCGATCGCGATCACGGTGGAAGGTGCGAACATCATGACGCGCTCGCTGATGATCTTCGGCCAGGGCGCGATCCTGTGCCATCCCTGGGTGCTCAAGGAGATGAAGGCCACCACCCTGCCCGACCCGGGCGAGCGCCTGCGCGAGTTCGACCGCAACCTCTTCGGCCATATCGGCTTCGCCATCTCCAACGCGGTCCGCAGCTGGTGGTTCGGCATCACCGGCGCGCGCTTCGGCAGCGCCCCGGGCGACGCCTACACCCGTCGCTACTACCGCAAGCTCAACCGCTATTCCGCTGCGCTGGCGCTCATGGCCGACACGTCCATGCTCCTGCTGGGCGGCAAGCTGAAGTTCAAGGAGTCGCTGTCCGGCCGCCTCGGCGACGTGCTCAGTCACCTCTACATCACCAGCGCCATGCTCAAGCGTTACGAGGACGAGGGCCGCCCGGCCTCCGACCAGCCGTTGCTCGCCTGGTCGTTCCACAACAGCGTGCACAAGATGGAAATCGCCCTGTCGAGCGCGCTTCGCAACTTCCCCGTTCGACCGGTGGGCTGGCTGCTGTGGCTGCTGGTGTTCCCGTGGGGCCGCCGCGCACAGGCGCCGAGCGATCGCCTGGGCCACAAGCTGGCCTCGCTGCTGATGTCGCCCAACGACGCGCGCGACCGCCTCGCCCAGGGCATCTTCACCACGCCCGGCGCGAACAACCCGGCCGGGCGCATCAACAGCTACCTGCCGCAGGTGGTGCTGGCCGAACCGGTGGAGCGCAAGTTCCTGAAGGCCCTGAAGAACAGCGACATCGAAGCGCTGGACTTCAAGTCGCAGCTCGACGAGGGCGTGAAGGAAGGCTGGATCACGGCCGAGGAGCGCAAGCAGCTCGAAGCGCTCCGCGAAATGACCGTCGATGCGATCTCGGTGGACGACTTCGAGTCCTGGGAACTGCGCTCGGCGGGCTATTTCCGCGACCAGATCGCGGCCGACGACAAGCGCGACGCCGCCTGACCGGCGCGCGAGGCGGAACGGCGGGGCGACCCGCCGTTCCCTTTTCCGGGGTCGCGGTTCCTTCGACGGAGCGTCCATGAGCACTCCCCTGCTGTCCACCTGGCAACGCCTGTCGCGCTGGCCCGCCGGCCCCTGGCTGTTCTCCCGCGCGGTCTGCTTCAAGGCGCCCTACTTCTCCACCATCTCGCCGCGCTTCGTCGCGCTCGGGACGGGGCGCTGCGAGGTCCGCATGCGCGACCGCCGCGCGGTGCACAACCACATCGGCAGCGTGCATGCGATCGCGCTGTGCAACCTGGCGGAACTGGCTGGCGGCGTCATGCTCGATGCCAGCCTGCCGCGCGACATGCGCTGGATCCCCAAGGGCATGCAGGTCGAGTACCGGGCACGCGCCCAGGGCACGATGCACGCGACGGCCACGCCGGACGCGCCCATCGCCTCGCGCGAAAGCGGCTACGAACTCCCGGTCCGGGTCGAGGTGCTCGACCACACCGGCAGCCTCGTGTTCGTCGCCGTCATCGCCATGTGGGTGTCACCGCGTCCCGCGCGCAACCGCGAAGCAACAGCCGGTCCACGCTAGGGCCGGGACCGGCCGTAGAGCGTCATCCGGTCTGCCGGGCAGCGTGCCAGGCGCGCAATACTTCGGCTTCGCGCTCCGGCGCGAGACCGGCCCTGGGTTGCGCGCGCCGTGACTCCGGTTGTGCTCGCCACCACTCGAGGGTGTCGCGCACGGTCTCCTCCAGAGGCCGGTAGCGAAGGCCCGCGGCCTGGGCGCGCGTGGTACGGGTGCGGCCGAAGCCGGCGTACTCGCCCCGTGCGGGAATCCACGCAGGCATGTCCTGCCAGGCACGCACCCCCTGCGCCTCGAGGAAATCGGCAGGCACCCACGTCACGCTCGATTGCGCACCGGGAGGCTGCGGGCATGGCGCGGTGACGCAGTGCCGGACGCTCATCGAACGCGCCGCCTCGCGACTGGCATCGAGCACCGCCCCCATGGTCAGCGCCCCAGCCGGCGCATCGGCGTTGAAGGTGCCCAGGGTGCGCGTTTCGAGCAGGTGCAGCAGGAAGTCGGCCAGGTCGCGGGCATCGATGAACTGCGTGGGCGCCTCGGGCGAACCGGGGCCGAGGATCTCGCCGCCACGGTCGGCCCGCGCAGGCCAGTAGGTGAAGCGGTCGGTGGTGTCGCCGGGCCCGACGATCAGGCCCGGCCTGACGACGGTCGTGCCCTCCGGCATTTCCGCGCGCGCCGCTGCCTCGCAAAGCGCCTTCAGGCCGCCATAGGTCTCGCCGGTCACCTCGGTGACCGTCGGGTCGGGCAGTCGGATGAGTTCGGCGTCCTCGTCCATGTCGACGATGTCGTTGCGGGCGTAGACCGATATCGTCGAGACCAGCAGGTACTGGCCGATGCGCGGGGCGAGCAGGCGTGCCGAGCGCGTCACGTCCGCGGGGATGTAGGCCGAGGTATCGAGCACCGCGTCCCATCGCTGCTCGCCCTCGAGGGCCGACAGGTCGGTCTTGCGATCGCCCTGCAACTGTTCGATGGCGGCGTAGCGCGGATCGCTGAAGCGTTCGGGATGGCTCTTGCCACGATTGAACAGCGTGAGCCGATGGCCTTGCGCCAGCGCGGCCTCGACGAAATGCGGCCCCAGGAAGCCGGTGCCGCCCATCACCAGGATGCGTAGCGGCCGGGCCTTTGGCGGGGCCCCGGCCACGGATCCGCCCGCGGCGCATGCCGGCAGCGCCATCGCGACGGCGCCTGCCAGCGCGCCCAGCAAGAGTTCACGGCGTCCAGTCTGCATCACGGGCTCCAGCGGCAAGGGATGGCTGCACTGTGCGACCTCTGCGGCCGGTCCGCCATGCGCCGGAGGTCATGCCTCACGGGGGGGCGTCGCTTCCCCGCCGGGAAGTTCGCGCTGGGTGCGCACGACCCGCCAGGCGGCCAGCGCGAGGCAGGCGGCCACGCCCATGCCGACGCCGAACACCACCCGCGAGCCGAAGATCGCAAGCCATTTGTGCAGCCAGACGAAGCTCAGGTCACCGGCGCGGTAGACCACGGTATCGATGACCGCCTTGCCCTTGTAGCGCGACTCGCGGTCGACCCGCGTGTAGATCGTCTCGCGCCCCGGCTTGCCCAGGGAAAACTCGCCCGCCCGCGTGGCCACCTGGACGATCGCGACCAGCACCGGCAGGGGCGACATCGCGAGCAATGCGTAGCCGCAGATGATCGCGAAGGCCGGCAGCAGCAGCGCCGGCGCGACGCCGTGACGTCGCAGCAGCCAGCGCGTGATCACGAGCTGGATGAGCAGGGTCGTGGTGTTCACCGCCGCGTCGATCAGCGAGTAGTACCGCGTGGCCTCGCGTGCGTCCGGGTAGAAGGCCCTCACGATGGCCGCCTGCTCGTTGTAGAGCAGCGTGCCCACGCCCACGCCGAAGAACATCAGCAGCGCGAGTGCACGCAGGATCGGACTGGACGCGACCAGCTTCAGTCCGGCGACGATCGAACCGCCCATCGCCTGCTCGCCGCTGGCGTCGCGGTGCAGGCGTTCGCGGCGTATCGCCCAGGGCCTGAGCTTGACGATGCACAGCAGGCACACGCACAGGAACGCCGCCGATACCAGCAGCAGGTGGGCCACCCCGATCAGTCCGACCAGCGTGCTGGTCAGCGCGGGTCCGACCAGCGCACCCAGGGTCCCGCCGGCGCCGATGTAGCCGTAGAAGCGCTTGGCGTCCTCGTTGTCGAACACGTCCGCCATGTAGCTCCAGAACACCGTGACGGCGAACATGTTGAACACGGCCACCCAGACGAAGAACAGGCCGCCGCGACCCGGCACGCCCCCCGCGAACAGCGCCTGGAAGCCGAACAGGCAGGCGATGAAGGCCAAGTAGACGATGGGCAGGAAGACCCGTCGCGGGAAGTGCGCGACCAGCGCGCCGTACAGCGGCTGCAGGAGCACCATGACGATGAAGGTGGCAGTGAACAGCACCTGCAGGGTGTAGTCGCCCAGGGCCACCCCGTGGCCGGCCGCCCACGCCAGCAGGCCCGGCGGGAACACGGCGAAGACATCGCTGGAGGCGCCCATGGCGTCACGCACCGGGCGCAGCACGTAGTAGCCGCACAGCAGGCAGAAGAAGTACAGCAGCGACCACCACAGTGGCGGCGAGCCGGCCAGCATCGCCCGCAGGCGCCGGGTCCGCGCCGGCCAGGCCTTCATCGTCCACCGCCCATGTGCTTGTCCGGCCCCACCTGGCTCTCCCGACGCTCAAGGTCGCAATGGATGCGCGATGCGATGCGCCGTGGCGATGCCCCCGTGGGCGCCGCACCCGCGCAGCCCCCATCGCGGCGGGCATGCCGCACATGGTACCCAACCCTGCCCGCTCCCACGCAGCCGGCGTGCACGGCATCTGCTGTAATGCGCACAATCCAGGCCACGTCAGGACCCATGTCCGCGAGACGCCACGACTACATCATCATCGGTGCCGGCTCGGCGGGCTGCGTGCTGGCCAACCGGCTGTCCGCCGATCCCGACGTGAACGTGCTGCTGCTGGAGGCCGGCCCACGCGATCGCCACCCCTTCATCCACATGCCCGCGGGCCTCGCCCGGCTTGTCGACCAGGCGCAACTCAACTGGGATTACCACACCGCGCCGCAGGCGATGCTGGACGACCGTGCGTTGTGGTGGCCACGCGGCAAGGTCCTGGGCGGCAGCAGCTCGATCAATGCGATGTGCTACACCCGCGGCGACCCCCGCGACTACGACGAGTGGGCGGCCCTGGGGGCGCCGGGCTGGGCCTGGCGCGACGTCCTTCCGGCCTTCCTCCGGTCCGAGTGCAACACGCGCGGCGCCGGACCGCTGCATGGCGGCACGGGGCCGTTGCACGTGGCCGACCTGCGCCACGTCAACCCCCTGTCGCACGCCTTCGTCGAAGCCGGGGCGCAGATGGGCCACCCGCGCAACGACGATTTCAACGGCCCCGGACAGGCGGGCTTCGGCCTCTACCAGGTGACGCAGAAGGACGGTGCCCGCTGCTCCAGCGCGGTGGCCTACCTCCACCCCGTGCAAGGCCGGCGCAACCTGAAGGTCGTCACCGGGGCGCAGGTCTCTCGCATCACCTTCGATCGTGGCGCGGTGCCGCGGGCCTCGGGGGTGGCCTACAGCGCCGGCGGGCGCGCCTACCACCAGTCGGCGACGCGCGAAGTGCTGCTCTGCGGCGGTGCGGTCAACTCCCCGCAGTTGTTGATGCTCTCGGGGGTGGGGCCGGCCGACGAACTGGGGCGGCTGGGCATCGAGCGTGTGTTCGACGCGCCCGGCGTTGGCCGCAACCTGCAGGACCACCTGGACATCTGCACCCTGACCCGCTCGAGGCTGCCGGTCAGTTACGACCGCGCCAGTGAACTGCGCATCGCCTTCGACTACTACCTGCGCGGGCGTCGCGGCGCGGGCACCAGCAACATCGCCGAGGCGGGCGGCTTCGTGCGTTCCCGCCTGGCAGCCGACGCGCGGGCCGACATCCAGTTCCACTTCGTGCCCGCCCTGCTCGACGACCACGGTCGCAATCGCTTGCCGGGCGACGGCTACACGGTGCATGCCTGCTTCCTTCGTCCGCGCAGCCGGGGACGGATCCGCCTGGCCAGCGCGAGCGCCGGCGACAAGCCGCGCATCGAGGCGGGCTACCTGAGCGACGAGGGAGGGTTCGACATGAAGATGATGGTCGAATGCGCGCGTCTGTCGCGCGAGCTGCTGGCCCAGCCGGCCTTCGATCCCTACCGCGGCGAACCGGTCCATCCGGCCCACGGCGACCTCGATGACGCGGGCCTGGCCGCTTTCGTCCGCGCCCGCGCCGAAAGCATCTACCACCCGGTCGGGACCTGCCGGATGGGCCAGGACGACGAGGCCGTCGTGGACACGCGCCTCCGGGTGAAGGGCGTGGACGGCCTGCGCGTGGTGGATGCTTCGGTCATGCCGCGGCTGGTCGGTGGCAACACCAACGCGCCGACGATCATGATCGCCGAGCGCGCGGCCGGCATGATCCTGGCGCCCGATCTCGCGCGCTAGCGTTCGCCGCGCCCCGCGCCCGCCGGTTCAGGCGCCGCCGAGCATCGGCGGCAGCGGGCAGTGCAGGACGCCGCAGATGGTGCGCAGGAGCTCGGCTTCGGCGACGCTGACGCGGCCATCGTGGCCGATCGCCTCGGTGATGGACTCCACCAGCACCTGCTTGGCCAGCGGATCGAGCGCGTCCAGCGGCTCCCAGACTTCGTCCAGCGCGACCACGCCCTCGGCCGGCGGCCCGTAGGGCATGTGGTCGCGCGGCAGGATCCGCTGGAGTCCAGCCAGGTAGGCGCGCCGGGCACCTGCCTCGTCGGCGTGGCCGGCCTGCGCCACGACCGCGAGCAGGGTCGCGAACTCGCGCTTGACGCCCGGTACGCGCTTGCGCCCCATGCGCGCGTAGCGTGCCGGGTCGAGCGACTCGCGCACCTGTACCGTCAGCAACCGCGCCAGGCAGTATTCGAACAGGCTGACCCGGCCATCGGCGTAGACCATCGCGTTGGAGGCATCGAGGAAGCCATCCAGTTCCGGGCGCGGACGCAGGCGCAGGACCGGGAACGCCATCGCGGCCAGCGGCAGCCGGAGCATCGGGTTCAGGTCGTGCAGCTCGCTGTCGTGGATGTGGCGTGCGCGCTCGGCGACGACGCGGCCCAGCCGCGCCGAGATCTCGGCCACCTGCTTGTCGGCGATGGCCTGGCGCGAATCCATCAGCAGGCCGAGCAGCAAGGGCACCACCCCTTCGCGTTCGGCGGCGAGCGCGCGCAGCGAAGGCGGCATGGCCGCGACCAGGGCGTCGGCACGCAGGTAGTCGTCCGCACCGGGATGGGCCACCTGCGCGGACACGGCTCCCGGCGACAGGGCGTGCTCGGCCTGCGACGGCAAGGGCGGCGGCGGTGCGCCCGGCGCCAGGCCCATCTGCATGTCCTCTTCGAGCCCATTGGGCGCCGCCTGCATCCACCGCCGCGACAGCGCCTTGAGCTGGGCGTCGTCGAAGCCGGGCTCCAGTGCCTGGATGCGCTGGACCAGGGGCGGGTGGGTCGCGAACAGGCCGCTGAACCCGACGCCGTCGCCGAACAGCATGTGGCTGACCTCCTCGGCATCGCCGCGCGCGGCGAGCCGCGAGCCGTCCTCCAGCCCCCCGATCTTCTTCAGCGCGCCGGCCAGTCCGGCGGTCTGACGCGTGAACTGGACGGCCGAGGCATCGGCCAGGCGTTCGCGACTGCGGCTGACGCCCGCCTTGATCATGCGGCCGAAGAACAGGCCGATCGAGCCGATCGCCATCGCGACCAGGGCCGCCACCAGCACCACCGCCACGCCCTCCCTGCGGCTGGCGTAGTGGCCGTGGACCATGACCTTGCGGCCGATGATGGCGATCATCATGATCCCGAACAGCACGCCCATGAGGCGGATGTTCAGGCGCATGTCGCCGTTGAGGATGTGGCTGAATTCGTGGGCGATCACGCCCTGAAGTTCGTCGCGGTTGAGCCGGTCGAGGGCACCGCGCGTCACCGCGACCACGGCGTCGGACGGCGAGTAGCCGGCGGCGAAGGCGTTGATCGCCGCTTCGTGCTCGAGCACGTAGACCTTGGGCACGGGCACGCCGGACGCGATCGCGATCTCCTCGACGACATTGCGCAGGCGTCGCAGGTTGAGGTCACGCGTGTCCTCGGGCACCGGCACCCCGCCCAGCTGCAGCGCCACCGGTTCGCCGCCGGCGCCCAGGCTGGCGATCCGGAAAAGCGACCCCAGGCCGATGACCGCGAGCGTACCCAGCGAAGCCACCGCCATCAGTCCCGGCGTAAACCCGGCAACGAGCCCGACCGCCGCGTCGACCGCCAGCACGATGCCCAGTACCGCCAGCCCGAACAGCACGACCAGCCGCGTCGAACTCTTGCGCGCCGCCGCCTGGTGTTCGAAGAAATTCATGCGTGGATCGGCCAGGGGTCGAGTGGGCGGGACACGCGACCCGGCGACGCCGGGCCCGCGGGGGCTCCCCGGGGGCGTGCCCCGGGCAGGGCGGTCAGAACTGGACCTTCGGCGCCTCGCGCACCTCGGGCTTGTCGGCCGGGATGTCGAGCAGGGCCGCCGGCTTGAAGTTGAACATGCCCGCCACGACCGACGACGGGAACATCTCGCGCTTGTTGTTGTAGGCCATCACGCTGTCGTTGTAGGCCTGCCGGGCGAACGCCACCTTGTTCTCGGTGCTGGTGAGTTCCTCGGTCAGCTGCATCATGTTCTGGCTGGCCTTGAGTTCGGGATAGGCTTCGACCGTGACCAGCAGGCGACCCAGCGCGCCTTCCAGCGCGCCCTGGCTGCGCGACAGCTCGGCCATCGCGGCCGGATCGCCGGGCGACGCCTTGGCCGCCGCCAGCCCGGACTGCGCCGCGTTGCGCGCCGCGGTGACCGCCTCCAGCGTGCCCTTCTCGTGCGCCAGATAGGCCTTGGCGGTTTCCACCAGGTTGGGGATCAGGTCGAAACGACGCTGGAGCTGTACGTCGATCTGCGCGAAGGCGTTCTTGAACGCGTTGCGGGCGCCGACCAGGCCGTTGTACATGCCGACCGCCCAGAACCCCAGGACTGCCAACACGACAAGCAGAATCAATAAACCCATCATGACCTTCACTCCACGTGGCTTGTAACCCCGGGTGGGGTCGGCGCTAGAATCGAATGCACTCCCAGCATACGCAGGCGCTGCGAACGATGAAAGCCACCATGACCGCCCGGCCACGCACCTTCCTACGCCTGGCGGTCCTGTCCGCCCTGCTTCCGCTCGCCCTCGGCACCACGGCGCAGACGCCCTCCTCTGCCGCGCCGCCTCCGGCCACCGACACGATTTCCACCGTCAGCAGCACGCCGCTGCCGCCGGACTTCAACGTGAAGCGGTTCGAGGCCATGGCGCAGGCGCTGGTCGCGGATCGCCGCGTGCCCGGGATGGCCGTGGCCATCGTGCACGAAGGCAAGGTGCTCAGTGCACGCGGATATGGCGTTACCGACATGCAGGCGCCCGCGCCGGTCGACTCGCATACCGTGTTCCGCCTGGCTTCGCTGTCGAAGGCCTTCGCCTCGAGCATGGCCGGCCTGTTGATCAACGAAGGCACCTTGCGCTGGGACAGCAAAGTCACCCAGTACCTGCCGAACTTCAAGCTCAAGGACCCCTACGCCACCCAGCAGGTGACCATCGCCGACCTGCTCAGCCACCGCCTGGGGCTGCCGCACAATGCCTACGACCGCGACCTCGAGCGCTACGTCGACTACCGCACGCTGACCGGCCGCCTTGCCAACACACCGCTGCGTTGCCAGCCGGGCACCTGCTATGCCTACCAGAATGTCGCCTTCAGCCTGATCGGCGACGTCGTGTTCGCCGCGACCGGCGACTTCTACAGCCAGGAGGTGCGCCGCCGCATCTTCCAGCCGCTGGGAATGAACGATGCCAGCCTCGGCCTGGAGGGCATCGAGAGCAGCCCGAGCTGGGCGCGCCCGCATATCGCCACCCGCGGTGGCTGGGCCTCGGTCTCGCCGAAGCCGACGTACTACCAGTTGCCGCCCGCGGCCGGGGTGAACGCAAGCGCGAGCGACATGGCGCAGTGGCTGATCGCCCAGACCGGCCACCGGCCTGACGTGCTGTCGGCGCCGCTGCTGGCGACGCTGCATGCACCGATCGTCGACACACCGGGCCAGATGGGTACGTCCTGGCGCCGGGAGCGGATCACTTATGCCGGCTATGCGCTGGGCTGGCGGGTCCACGATTACGCGGGCCAACGGATGATCTACCACGGCGGTGTCGTGCAGGGGTATCGCGGCATGGTCGCGCTTCTGCCGGGCCGCGATTTCGGCGTGGCCGTGATGTGGAACTCGAACACGAGCCTGCCCTCGGGCCTGTTGCCGATGATCCTCGACAGCGCACTCGGCCTGCCCGAACGCAAGTGGCTCGACATCGACTACGACGATGCGCTCACCGGTGAAGGCGGCACGCCGGCACACTTCCAGGCCCCGGACCCACGACTCGTCGCGCGGCACTGACTCCGCGACCGGCACCGCTCCACAGGGTGCTTCCTGGATTTCCGCGGAAGGCGGCGTGATCGACATCCGTCGCCCCGGGAAGCAGCCGGGGTGTGCCGATGGGTGGGCCAGCCTCCCCTTGCCTGGAGACGCCTTCTTCGCTCCTCCTGCGATGCGCTTCCGGCACGCCTTGCCCCGGCGCAACGCGTCGTGCGTTCGATAAGCGCTGGGAGCCCGCTTTCGCCTTCTCCCTGGGCTACTTGACCGGCACAGGGCTTGGCGCAATACGCGTGGCTTGTCGCCCGGTCCGATCCCCCTCACACCGGGCCCCCGGATGCGCTTCGCCTCCCCGGGCTACGCGGCTGGCGATCAGGCGTTCGCAGCTTCGCAGGATGGGTTGCGCGGAGCAAAACCCATCTCACGTCGTGGCCGGAAGCCATGGTGGGTATCGCCTTCGGCTCGACCCACCTTGCGGCGACGCTGCAGCCGAACCCCTTACGGCACCCACACAAACCGTCATTCCAGCGAACGCTGGAATCCAGCTCTTGCTTTCGCCCTGGCTATCGACCATCGCCCGGGTCAGTTGGCCGGCACAGAGCGTGGCGCAATGCACTGCGCTTATTGCGCGCTACGCTCCTTGATCTTGGTCTTGCGACTTTGAGGCCGCCGAGCACCGCAGGCCGTGGCGGCCGGACAACGGACAGATCGTTCGCCAGCTGGCGCATGCAGGCGACATGGACTTCCGCGCCTCGCGGTGCGCTCGCCTGATCCGGGTGATGGAGCATAAAAAAACTCTCCCCCGCCTGGGCCGCGGGGAAGAGTCTGATGACCGTGGAAACGGTATCGGGACGTATCAGATCATCGGTGCCGGGATGTTCGGCAGTGCGGCCGGTGCGGCCTTCTTCTTCGAGGTGCGCTTGGCCGTCTTGCGGACGGTCTTCTTGGCGGCCTTCTTCGCCGGCTTCCTGGCAGCAGCCTTCTTGGCGGCCTTCTTCACCGTCTTCTTGGCGGCGGCCTTCTTGGCGGCCTTCTTCACCGTCTTCTTGGCGGCGGCCTTCTTGGCGGCCTT
>NZ_VICE01000043.1 GCF_006546775.1 Marilutibacter aestuarii | reverse complement strand
GCCGGCGTCGGTGACCCTGATCCCGGTCGAGGACCCCGGCCGCGACAGCGCCGACGCGGCGTCCCTGGAGTTGCTCGATGCCTGGCTGGGCTGGAAGCTCGCTTCCCTGCCCGACGTCACCGTGCTGACCCCCGCCCACCTGGCGGCCGATCCGGCCGCGCAGGCACGCAACACCGTGGTCCTGCTCTCCGCCGGACCGTCGCCGCAGGGCCCGGGCAAGCGTGTCGTGCGGGCGCGGTTCGAGAAGGACGGCGAGGTCCATCGACTGCAGCAGGAAGGCGATGCGGCGGACGTCGCCCTGCTCGTCGACCGTCTCTCCGACGCGGTGCTCGCCGCGCTCCATCCGGACCGCCCGGCGCAGGCCTGGCCCTCGCTGCGGGCGACGCCCGAGGCCGCGATCGGCTTCCTTGCGCTGGAACGGGCGCGACGTGCCCACCATTGGAGCGACGCGGTGGAGGCCGGCGACGCACTGGTCCGCGACGCCCCTGATTTCGCGCTGGGCCACCTGCACCTGGCCCGCGCCCAGGCGACCCTTGGCCGCTTGCCGGAAGCGCGCCGCCACCTGGAGACCGCACGCAAGCTGCTGCAACCGATGCCCGCCGAGGCCGAGGCCCTGTTGCAGGCCCAGCAACTGGCCCTGTCGAATGACCACGCCGCCGCGGCCGAGGCCTATGCCCGGCTCGCCGAGCGCTACCCGGACCAGACCTGGTTCGCGCAGCAGCAGGCCCGCGCGCTGGGGCGCGCCGGCCGCTTCGCCGATGCACTGGCACTGATGCAGGCGCCGATCTGGGACCGGCCCCTGCCGGCCTCGACGGAAATGCAGAAGTGGTTCAACCGGGCGATCTTCCAGGCCCCCCTGGGCGACCTCGAGGGCGCGATCGAGAGCGCCCGCAGGGCCGACGCGCTGGCCGCCGCCGCGGGCGAGGAATGGGCCTACGACCGCGGCCACACGCTGATGCTGCTCGCCCAACTACAGGTCGACGGCGAACCGGACCGCGACACCCGCGCCGCGTTCGAGGCCGCGGCGGCGCAGTTCGAGAGAGCGGGCGATGCATTCTCCGCCCTGCGCGCACGCTTCCTGGGTGAAGTCCTCGGCCCGCCGAAGGGGCAGTACCGCTACCTCGACGAGTGGCTGGCGCAGGCGCGCGCGGCCGGGCAGCGGCAACTGGAACTGGGCGCCCTGCGCGCGGCGGCCTTCCAGCAATATCGCGCGGGCAACATCCAGGCCTACCGCCTGCGGTTGATGCAGGCGATGGCCGTGGCCGAGTCGATGGACGACCCGTGGAGCACCAACGCCATCGAGCGCGACCTGCTCAACGAGGAATACCTGCAGGGGCGCTTCACCCAGGCCGGCGAGCGCATCGCCCGCATGGCCGGCAACGACCAGCAGGGCGAACTGGTCACCTGGGCACGCCTGTTCGAGGTGTTCATCGACCAGATGCAGGGGCGCAACGCCCGCGCACTGGCCGCTGCCGAGCGCGGCCGCACCCGGATGGACGACCCGGGCCTGCCCGCGCCCTCGCAATCGGTCAGGGACCGCTATGCCTGCGCCAGCGGGCAGATCCAGACCACCATGGGCGACCCGCAGGCCGCGCGCGCCAGCTATGCCCGCTGTCCGGCCACCGATCCAGCGCTGGAACTGGTCGCCATCATCGGCCTGGCGGAGGTGGACCTGGCCACCGGGGATGCCGCCGCGGCCCTGGCCGGCCTGCATCGGGCGCTGGGCAAGCTGCCGGACCTTGACACGGCGCCAGGCCGCTGGATCCTGAAACTGGAAGTCGCACCCCTGCTCGCCGCCGCCGGCGAGCCCGACGAAGCCGAACGCCTGAACCGCGACGTCCTGCCGGAAGTGCAGCGCGCCGGTTACGGCATGCTCACCGCGATGGCCCACGTGGGCCTGGCCGAACTGGCCCTGTCGCGTGGCGAACTCGACGACAGTCGTCGCTGGGCCGCCCGGGCGCGCGCCAGCCTGCCCGAGCCGATCTGGCTGGTCGATCAGCGCATCGACCTGGTGGAAGCCGGCGTGGCCCGCCTCGATGGAAACCCTGCCGGCGCGGACGCACGGCTGCGCACGCTCGAACGCGAGGCCGCATCGCGCGACGACATGCTCGCCCGCCTGCGCGCGCTCGACGCCCTGCAGGGAAGGACGACCTCGGGCCCCATCGCCACCACGCGCATGGCCCTGGTCGCGCGCACCGGCCTGCGCGGCGTTTCGGTGGACTGGATGATGCCGGCTACCGGCGGCGACAGCCTGAAGGCCGACGATACGCCCTGAACCGACCGTCGGCCCGCACCGGGTGCCGGCGATATAATGGAAGGCCGTCCTTCAAAAGGGCCGCTGCGCGCGGCTGGTGTCGATGAGCCAAATGATGAAAGCCCTGGTCAAGCGCGAAGCCGGAAAGGGCATCTGGATGGAAGAGGTGCCGGTGCCCGAACCCGGTCCCAACGAAGTCCTGATCAAACTCGAGAAGACCGCGATCTGCGGCACCGACCTGCACATCTACCTGTGGGACGAGTGGAGCCAGCGCACGATCAAGCCCGGCCTGGTCATCGGCCACGAGTTCGTCGGCCGCATCGCCGGGATCGGCCCCGGCGTCACCGGCTACCGCGTCGGCCAGCGCGTCTCGGCGGAGGGCCACATCGTCTGCGGGCACTGCCGCAACTGCCGCGCGGGTCGCCAGCACCTGTGCCCCAACACCGTCGGCATCGGCGTCAACCGCGACGGCGCGTTCGCCGAATACGTGGTCATGCCCTCCAGCAACCTGTGGCCGATCCCCGACCAGATCCCCGGTGAACTGGCGGCATTCTTCGATCCGTACGGCAACGCCGCGCACTGCGCGCTGGAGTTCGACGTCGTCGGCGAGGACGTGCTCATCACCGGCGCGGGCCCGATCGGCATCATCGCCGCCGGCATCTGCAAGTACATCGGCGCGCGCAACGTCGTCGTCACCGACGTCAACGACTTCCGCCTGAAGCTGGCCGCCGACATGGGCGCGACCCGGGTCGTCAACGTCACCAACACCTCGCTCAAGGACGTGATGGCCGACCTGCACATGGAAGGCTTCGACGTCGGCCTGGAAATGAGCGGCAATCCGCGCGCCTTCAACGACATGCTCGACTGCATGTACCACGGCGGCAAGATCGCGATGCTGGGCATCATGCCCAGGGGCGCGGGCGCGGACTGGGACAAGATCATCTTCAAGGGCCTGACCCTGCATGGCATCTACGGCCGGAAGATGTACGAGACCTGGTACAAGATGACCCAGCTCGTGCTCAGCGGATTTCCCCTGGGCAAGGTGCTCACCCACCAGTTGCCGATCGAGGACTTCCAGGAAGGCTTCGACCTGATGGAATCGGGCAAGGCCGGCAAGGTCGTGCTGAGCTGGAACTGAGCCGGACGTGTCGACGACGATGCTGCTGACCGGGTTGGTGGGCCTCCTGCTCGCCGGCCTGGTCGCCACCATGGTCAGGGGCGCGCGCATGCCGTCCAGCCCGCCCCGGCCCTCACCCGGCGCCGACGACGCCGCCTGAGCGCTCGCGCCAACACGCCCACGCGAACACGCCGAACATCGCCGTCAGCCACAGGCCGAGCTGCCACTCGAGGCGGTTCTCCCAGTGATCCCGCGCCACCGGGTCGGCCACCGCTGCCGACGCCACCACGCTCGCGATGCCCAGCGCCAGCATTCCCAGGGCAACGCCCTGGAGCGGCCACGCCATCGCCGGGCGCGGCCGCACCCGTGCCAGCCCGCGCAACACCTGCATCAGCGCCAGGAAGGTGCCCCCGAAATACACCGTGATGCCGTAGCGGCGCAGCAGGCGGTAGACCTCGCCCTCGCTGCCGAGGAAGGCGACGTACAGCAGCAGGAAGGCCGTGGCCAGCAGGCCCAGCCAGGCCACCGGGCGCGGGTCGGCACCCGCGCGCATGTGCAACCAGGGCGCCATCCGCCACCAGAACACGGCCTGCAGGACCGCCGCCGGCCCCATGAGGGCCTTGAACACGCCGTTGCCCCCGCCATGCCGGGCCGCGCGGCTGATCGACGTGCAGCCCTCCAGGTGCGGCAGGCAGGCGGCCACCCAGCCGTCGCGGATCGACAGGTACAGGGCCAGGTGCCCGGCCAGGAACGGCAGCAGCGCGCACGACAGCGGCAGCCACCCGCTCGGCGGCCTTGGTTTCGGACCGGGTCCGGCGTCGTGGCGCATCCCACGATCCTAGTCGATGCTTCGTTCCAGGTCCCCTGCCCCGGCCATCGCCAGCCGATAGAATGGGCGCTTACCCGTGACACGACATTGCCGCGCCGCGCGCGCCGGAGCCCCGCATGCCCAACGACACCGCCCCGCTGACCGCCCACTACGCCGCCGAACTCGACGCCATCCGCGAGCAGGGCCTGTTCAAGGCCGAGCGCATCATCACCAGCCCGCAGTCGGCCGAGATCACCCTGGCCGACGGCCGCAAGGTGCTCAATTTCTGCGCCAACAATTACCTGGGACTGGCCGACCACCCCGACGTCATCGAGGCGGCGAAGGCCGCGCTCGACAGCCATGGCTTCGGCATGGCCTCGGTGCGCTTCATCTGCGGCACCCAGGACCTGCACAAGCAGCTCGAGGCGACCATCGCGTCGTTCTTCGGCACCGAGGACACGATCCTCTACGCCGCCTGCTTCGATGCCAACGGCGGCCTGTTCGAACCCCTGCTGGGACCGGAGGACGCGATCATCTCTGACGCCCTCAACCATGCCTCGATCATCGACGGCGTGCGCCTGTGCAAGGCCCAGCGCTTCCGCTACGCCAACTGCGACATGGCCGACCTGGAGGCGCAACTGCAGGCCGCCGATGCCGCCGGCTGCCGCACCAAGCTGATCACCACCGACGGCGTGTTCTCGATGGACGGCTTCATCGCCCCGCTCGACCGGATCACCGCGCTGGCGCGCAAGTACGGGGCGCTCGTGCACATCGACGAATGCCATGCCACGGGCTTCCTGGGAGCGAACGGCAAGGGCTCGGCCGAGGTCAAGGGCGTGCTGGCCGACATCGACATCATCACGGGCACCCTCGGCAAGGCGATGGGCGGAGCGCTGGGTGGGTTCACGACGGCCAGGCGCGAGGTCATCGAGATGCTGCGGCAGCGCTCGCGTCCCTACCTGTTCTCCAACTCGCTGCCGCCGCACGTCGTCGCCGCCGGCATCAAGGCATTCGAGATGCTTTCAAGCGCCGGCGAGCTGCGCGAGCGCCTCGCCGCGAACACCGCGTATTTCCGCGAGAAGATGGCCGCGGCCGGGTTCGACCTCAAGCCGGGCGAGCATCCGATCGTCCCGGTGATGCTTTACGACGCGCCGCTGGCGCAGAAGTTCGCCGAGCGGCTGCTGGAGGAAGGGATCTATGCGATCGGCTTCTTCTTCCCCGTGGTGCCCAAGGGCCAGGCACGCATCCGCACCCAGATGAGCGCGGCGCACGATCGCGAACACCTCGACCGCGCCATCGATGCCTTCACCCGCATCGGGCGCGAGCTGGGGGTCATCTGACATCCGGAAGCCGCCGGGATCCGGCGGCTTCCGACGCTCCCCCGCCGTCCGGGCAGGGGCGCCCTGCCATTCGATCAGGGCGTGCCGCCACCCTCGGCGGCCTGCGGCGCAGGCTGCGCCGGAGCGACCTGCGCCGCAGCGGGCTGCCCGGCACCGCGGGCCACGCGCACGCCGCGGGCCTTCATCCAGGCGTCGAACTCGTCGGCGGTCATCTGCCGGCCCTCCTGGTGCATGTTGAAACGATACGGCGCATTGTCGTGCTCGGTGCGCGGCTTGTAGGTATTGGGATCGGGCACCTGGCTTGCCGCAGCGGGCGCGGCCGCGTCGGCCGGTGCCGCGTCCTGCGCGCCGGCAGCCGGATCCTGTGCGAAGGCGGCCGTGGCGAACAGGCAGAGCGAGACCGCCGCGATCAGTGGATTCTTGCGCATCACGAGTTACTCCCCAACAAAAGTAACTGGAAGATTAATCCCTGCGCGCGCGTTATGCATGTGGAGAAATCGTGAAGACCTGCACGTTCCCGACAATCCGGCGGTTTTCCGACCGGCGGTAGCGGCGGGAACGCGTCAAAGACTGGGCGCGGCGAGGGCCCGGACCTCGTCTTCGCTGAGCGGTCGCCACTCGCCCTTGGGCAGCTCGCCCAGGGCCAGCCCGCCGATCGATACCCGCACCAGCCGCAACACCGGCAGGTCGAAGGCGGCCAGGAGGCGGCGGATCTGGCGGTTGCGACCTTCATCGAGCACGATCTCGAGCCAGGCATTGCGCGCGCCATGCCTGAGCACGCGCGCGTCGCGCGCGTGGAGGCGTTCGCCGGCATCGTCCACCCCGGTCTTCAGCGCGTCCATGAGCGTCGCGTCTGGAAGCCCCCCTACCTGCACGTGATAGGTCTTGTCCGGGCCCGTCTGGGGATCGGCGATCCGGGACGACCAGCCGGTGTCGTTGCTGAACAGCAGCAGGCCTTCGCTGGCCTTGTCGAGCCGTCCCACGGGCGCCAGCCACGGCAGGGCGGCGCCCTCCAGGCATCGGTAGACCGTGTCGCGACCCTGCTCGTCGCGGACCGTGGTGACCAGCCCCCGCGGCTTGTTGAGCATCAGGTAGATGCGGGCCGGCGGCGCCAGCTCACGGCCATCCACCGCGATCCGGCACTCGCGTCCGGCAACGGGAAACTCGGGATCACGCACGACCCGGCCGTTGACGCTGACGCGGCCGGCCAGGACCCATCGCGCCGCCTCCGTCCGCGAACAGACGCCCTGCTTGGAAAGCGAGCGGGCCAGGCCGTGTCGGGCAGGCGCACGCATCGGAACGGCACTCAAAACGTAGACGGCCGCTTGCGCGGCCGCCGTCCGGTCACTGGAAGCGGCGACACGACCTATTCGTCTCCATCCTCGGCGGGTGCTTCCGCCTGCACCGCCGGTGTCGCGGTGGGCGCTGGCGCGCCCTTGGCCACGCGTACGCCGCGCGACTTCATCCAGGCGTCGAACTCCTCGGCCGTCATGCGCTTGCCGTTCTGGTTCATGTCGAACCGCCACGGCGCGTTGTCGAATTCCGTGCGCGGCTTGTACGCCGCCGGGTCGTTGGCTTCCAGTGCCGCGGGTGCAACCGCGGGCATCGCGCTGGCGACGCTCTGGCAGTTGCCGAGCTTGAGGCGGAACACCACCTGGTCCAGCGACTGCGCTTCGTCGTAGGCGTGCGCGAGGACCCCCGTGGGTGCGCCGAGCTGCTGGCTGGGCGCGGTCAGTTCGGCCGAGACCGGCGCGACGATGGTCGGCCGCACCGGGAGGGGTTGCGGCGGCGCCAGGCCGTTGCAGTTTGCGGTGGCGGCGTTCGCCCCGCCAGCGAGGAACATCAGGGAAAGAAGGGGGAGAATGCGCGGCATGGGGGATCTCCTTTGGCGTGGGGCCAAGGCTCATGCGCGGCGCATGAACGTATGCGGCAGTTTAGGCCTGCCCATGGAAGGCGACAACCGGCGCGCGTCACGTTTGGCTCATCGAACGGCGATGCGGCAGCCCGGAACGAAGAAACCCGGCACGAGGCCGGGTTTCCAGGGAACCATGGGGCGGGCCGCGAAGCCCGCCTTGCATGGATCAGTTCTGCACGTTCAGCTCGGTGCGA
>NZ_VICE01000042.1 GCF_006546775.1 Marilutibacter aestuarii | reverse complement strand
GCTTCGCGCTACCCATCCTACGGCGGGCAATCCGGGCGTTGGTCCCGCAGGCGAGAGGCTGGATCCCAGCGTTCGCTGGGATGACGGCTTGGGAGCGACGACGAGGCGGGTTAGGCGATGGGTTTCGCTTCGCGCTACCCATCCTGCGAGGCGGCCGGTTTCCGGTGGTGCAATGCGCTGCGCTTGTTGCACCCTACGGTGGCGGGACCACGATCCGGGGGGCTTGGGCGGAGATGCGATCCGTCCGCCGGATCAATCCGCGGCGCCGTAGGATGGGTGGAGCCGCAGGCGATACCCATCGGCGTTGTTCCGTATGCCCACAGGCGATGGGTTTCGCTTCGCGCTACCCATCCTACGAGGCTGCAGGCTTGGGCTTGAGAAGGTGCAATGCGCTTCGCTTATTGCGCCCTACGATGCTACGCATCCTACGAGGCGGTCGGCGTGCGTGCTGGCTTCGCCGTCCTGGCACAAGGGGCGACCCTCGAAGGATCGCCCCTGTCACCGGGCGCTCAATGGCGGCTGCGGCCCTTGCCGGCGCGGTAGCCTTTCACTTCCTGGGCTTCAACGGCGAGGGTGAAGCTGCGCTCCTCGCCGGGATAGAGCGCGCCGACGCCGATGACCTGCCGGTCGATCTCCTCGCCGCGCTCGTTGCGGATCGACACGACCATCGAGTACTCCAACGCGTTGTCGGTCGGCTGCGGCCGGATCGTGCCCTCCACGCGCAGGGGCACGGACCGCGCCAGCTTGGACGCGGCCGCGTCGGAGTCGAATCGCAGGTGGTGCTTGCAGGCCGGGCAGACGCTCGCACTTTCCAGGATCGTGGTCTTGCAGTGCGGGCAGGTACGCGTCGCGCCGGGCGAGCCTGCGCGGATCGAGCTCATGAGTCGGAGCCGTTCTCCCCGGCGCTACCCTTGCCGTTGGCCTTGTGGCCGTCCTTGCCCCAGCCGAACTCGACCTGGCCGCGCATCTTGGAACCCGGCGCAACTGTGACGGAGCCGGCCTTGATGTCGCCGATCATGGCGCCGCTGTCGAGCAGTTCGACCCGCTCGGCGGCATCGATGTTGCCCTCGAGCTCGCCGGCGATGATGACCTTGCGCGCCTTGACGCCGCCATTGAGCTTGGCGCCGACCTCGATGGTCAGGTCGCCCTGCACGTTGACGTCGCCCTTGAACTTGCCCGCCAGGCGGACGTGGCCAGAACCTTCGATCTTGCCTTCGATGGTCAGGTCGGACGCGATCACCGACTCCTTGCCCTCGCTGCCCGCGCTGCGGGTCGACGGGGTCGGGGACGCGCTGGGCGTGCTGGCCCGCGCGGGGCTGTCGAACGTGGCGGGCTCGGCGCGCTTGTCCTGCGTACGCGGCACTTCCGGGGATGGGGCGGGGGAATCGGACTTCTGGGACGTGGGCTGGTTGCCAAAAATAGCCATGGGGCGGATTTCCTCTGACGGGACTGGCCGACTGCACGAAACAGCTCGGACTTCCGAGGCTAGCACCCCGTCTTTACCGCTTTCGTGCGAGATGTCGCGATAACCGACAGCATTTCCGATGAACGGCGCAGAGCGTGATCGAGGTCGATCGCGTGACCGACGGCGTGGCGGGTCAGCGGCCGGGTTCGGCACTGGCGCGCCACGGCAGGCGCACGCGCAGCATCGGCCACCACGACGCGCGCTGCCGCCATGCATCGACCGACCACAGCAACAGGCCCGTCCCGGCCAGACCGAGTCCCAGCGCCTTGCCGCTGGCCGCGATGGCGATCGCCGCCAGCCCCGCGAGTCCCTTCAGGAAGGGGATGAGCAGGATCAGCCGCCAGCCGCGGAAATTCAGGCGCAGGCCCGCGCGGCGGAAGCAGCGCACCAGGCCGGTCAACGCGGCGAGGCTGCCGGCGGACATCGCCAGCGCGTCGTGGGGCGCCGGCAGCAGCGAAAGCAGCCAGGCCAGGGCGGCCAGCAGCGGCACCCAGAACAGGCGCAGCATCGGCCGGGGCGTGGGGACGTCGTCGGCTGCCGACTGCCAGTTGAAATAGCCGGCGACCGCCACCCAGGCTTCCCAGGCCACGTACAGGCCGACCAGCGCATAGCCGAAGGTGGCGGCGCCAAAGCCCGCGGCCGGCGCCAGGGTGGCGCGGCCGGGCAGGTCGCCGGTCAGCCAGTGCACCAGTCCGGACACCGCGCCCATGCAGGCAGCGGCGACCAGGCAACGCGCGAGCGCGACGAGGCGCCGTGGCGTCGATTGCCGGCTGGCATCGCCGGCGGCAAGCCAGAAGCGGGCCTGCCGCAGGTCGATCACGTCGCCGAGGCTGTCGAGGTCGCCATCGTCCAGTGCGAGTACCATGTGGCGCATCTCCAGCGAGCGGCGCGACGGTACTGCGAATGCGAGTACCTGCGCCCAGCGGAGCGGGCGGCGCAGCTGCCGCATCATCCTCAAGGCCGGTGCGTGGCGGTCGTGGGCCGGCCGCCCGGGGAAGATGCGCCTGCCAAGCGCGCGTTCGCGCCCGGGCTGCAGGTCGCGGCGGAACCCCAACCGGCTGCGCAGGTGCATCAGCGCGTCGGGATCGACGCCGCTCAGCACGTGGTCGAGGTCAAAGAAGGCCAGCAGCGCGTCGAGGTTCTCCTCGGCCACGGGCGGGCTGCGCTCGTGGAGCTGGTTGAGGAGCCAGTAACCGAGCTGGCCCTTGAGCTGCAGCGACCACAGCGCCGGCTGCGCCTCCAGCCAGCGGCGGACGTCCCCGGGTTCCCCACGCACGAGCTGCTCGATGCAACCCGCCAGGAAGGCGTCGGCATCGAAGGCTTCAAGCGCGGGTTCGTCCGTGTCGTCGATGACCTCGGCCGGGGCGTCGGTAGACGAGGTGGGCGGCGGAGGCGGAGGCGAGGGCTCGACTCCGGGTGGCGTTGCCGGCCCGCGCGCGGGGGCGTCGGCCTGGGCCGCCGCCAGCGCGGCCTGGTAGGCGGCGTGCAGGCGCTGGAAACCCTCCGGATCGGTGTCGGGCCGGGTCGTCTTCAGGCGCGCCGCGTAGGCGCGCTTGACCGCGCGGACGTCGGCCCCGGCGTCCAGGCCCAGCTCGGCGAACGCCCACATCAGGCCTGCGCCTCCAACTCGTCCATGGCCTGGTGGAGCTGGCGACGATGCGTATCCACCAGATCGGTGTCCTGGCTCTCGAGCACGCTGCGGAAGCGCGCGATCCATTCCTGCAGCAGGGTCCGCTGCGCCAGGTACTCCTCGTACAGGCGCTCGGCGCGGGCCAGTGCCTGCAGGTTTTCCTGCTGCTCGCGCGGGTGGACCTTCAGCGCTTGCAGCGCCGCGAGGCGCTCGCGGATCTCGTCCGCGCCGAGCAGGCCCGGATTCTGCTCGAGCACCAGTTCGTGGACCTTGCCGGTGGCGTGTTCACGGACCTCCACCTGGAGCAGGCCGTTGACGTCGTAGGTGAAGCGCACGGTCACGCCGCGCTGCTCGGGCGCGGCGTGGCCGGCGATGGGGACGTTGAGCTCGCCCAGCTTGATGTTGTTGGCCACCATCGGGCTCTCGCCCTGGTAGACGTCGATCCGCACCTGCTTCTGCTCGGCGGTCATCGGGTAGAAGTCGTCTTCGCGACTCACCGGCACCGTGCTGTTGCGCGGGATGATGGGGTGGAAGTAGCCGTTGCGGACCTGGCCGTTGTCTTCCCGCCGCGACACCTGGGTGCCCAGGGTGTACGGGCAGACGTCGGTCAGGATGATCTCCTCAAGGCGCTCGTCGCGCGCCTTCAGGCCGGCCGCGACCGTCGCGCCCAGCGCCACCGCCTGGTCCGGGTTGACGTGGCGCAGCGGCAGGCGCCCGAACATCCGCGACACCAGCCGCGCCACCTGGGGCATGCGGCTCGCGCCGCCGACCAGCACGATCTCGTCCAGCTGGCCCGGCTGCAGGCGGGCGTCGCGCAGGGCGCGTTCGACCGGGGCGCGCATGCGCTGGACCAGCGGCTCGCCGAGGCTGGAGAAGCGTGCTTCGTCGATGCGCCATTCCAGGGCGCGGCCCTGCAGGCTCACCTCGATCGCGGCACTGCCGTCCTGGCCGAGCGAGCGCTTGGCCTGCTCGAGCCGCCTGCGCAGTTGCGCCAGTTCGTGCGCGGCCAGGTCGCGCAGGGTGAGGGCGTGGTCCCGCGCGAACGCCTCCACCATCACGTCCAGGAAGTCCTCGCCGCCGAGGTAGTTGTCGCCGGTGCTCGCATGCACCTCGACCACGCCGTCGAAGAGCTCCAGGATCGACACGTCGAAGGTGCCGCCGCCGAGGTCGAACACCAGGAAGCGGCCTTCGCCCTCGCGGTCCTGCAGGCCGTAGGCCAGCGCGGCCGCGGTGGGCTCGTTGACCAGGCGCTCGACCTTCAGCCCGGCCAGTTCGCCCGCCGTGCGCGTGGCCTTGCGTTGTGCATCGGAGAAGTAGGCGGGCACGCTGATGACCGCTTCGCGTACCGGCTCGCCCAGTGCGGCCTCCGCGTCGGCGACCAGCGAGCGCAGGACCATCGCCGAGAGTTCCTCGGGCCGGAAGCTGCGGTCCCCGAGACGGGTCTCGCGCGAGGAGCCCATCCAGCGCTTGAAGTTGGCGACCGTGCGCTGCGGATGGCTGATCAGCCGTTCGCGGGCCGGCTGTCCCACCAGCACGCCGCTTTCGTCCACGCTCACCACCGAGGGCGTCAGGACGTCCCCCAGTGCATTGGGGAACAGCTGGCTCCCCGTGTCCCCGTAAATCCCGACCAGCGAGTGCGTGGTCCCCAGATCAATGCCTACGATCATCCCCTGCAATTCCCCCGATTGCCCCAGTCCAGTCGTTGTCGTGGCGGATGGCGCTACATCCGGAACACACCGAAGCGGGTGCGGTCCTCGATCGGCGCGTTCAGGCTGGCCGACAGGCCCAGGCCGAGCACGCGACGGGTGTCGGCCGGGTCGATGATGCCGTCGTCCCACAGTCGCGCCGTGGCATACCAGGGGCTGCCCTGTGACTCGTACTGCTCGCGGATCGGGAGCTTGAACGCCTCTTCCTCCTCCGCGCTCCACTGGCCGCCCTTGGCCTCGATGCCGTCGCGCCGCACCGTCGCCAGTACGCTGGCGGCCTGTTCGCCGCCCATGACGCTGATGCGCGCGTTCGGCCACATCCACAGGAAGCGGGCGCCGTACGCGCGGCCGCACATGGCGTAGTTGCCGGCACCGAAGCTGCCGCCGATGACCACGGTGAACTTGTGCACGTGCGAGCAGGCCACCGCGGTGACCATCTTCGCCCCGTCCTTGGCGATGCCCGCCTGCTCGTACTTCTTGCCGACCATGAAGCCGGTGATGTTCTGCAGGAACACCAGCGGGATGCCACGCTGGTTGCACAGCTCGATGAAGTGCGCGCCCTTGAGCGCGCTCTCGGCGAACAGGATGCCGTTGTTGGCGACGATGCCGACCGGGTAGCCATGGATATGGGCGAAGCCGGTGACCAGGGTCTTGCCGTAGCGGGCCTTGAACTCCTGGAACTCGCTGCCGTCGACCACGCGCGCGATGACTTCGCGGATGTCGAAGGGCCGGCGCGTGTCGCGCGGCACGATGCCGTACAGCTCGCTGGCCGCGTAGCGCGGCTCGACGACCGGCCGCACCGTGACCGGCAGGGTCTTGGTGCGATTGAGCGTGCCGACGATGCCGCGCGCGATCTCCAGCGCGTGGCGGTCGTCCTCGGCGAAATGGTCGGCCACGCCGGAGACGCTGGTGTGCACGTCGGCGCCGCCCAGGGTTTCGGCATCGACCACTTCGCCGGTCGCCGCCTTCACCAGCGGCGGGCCGCCGAGGAAGATCGTGCCCTGTTCCTTGACGATGATCGACTCGTCGCACATCGCCGGCACGTAGGCGCCACCGGCGGTGCAACTGCCCATCACCACGGCGATCTGCGGGATGTTCTCCGCGCTCAGGCGGGCCTGGTTGTAGAAGATCCGGCCGAAGTGTTCCTTGTCCGGGAACACCTGGTCCTGCAGCGGCAGGAACGCGCCGCCGGAATCGACCAGGTAGACGCAGGGCAGGCGGTTCTCGCGGGCGATCTCCTGCGCGCGCAGGTGCTTCTTCACCGTCATCGGGAAATAGGTGCCGCCCTTGACGGTGGCGTCGTTGGCCACGATCACCACTTCCTGGCCCATGACCCGGCCGATGCCGCAGACGATGCCGGCCGCCGGCGCGGCGTCGTCGTACATGCCCTCGGCGGCGAGCGGGGCGATTTCCAGGAAGGGCGAGCCGGTGTCGAGCAGGGCGGTGATGCGATCGCGCACCAGCAGCTTGTCGCGCGCGGTGTGCTTGTCGCGGGCCTTCTCGCCACCGCCACCGGCGGCGCGGGCCAGGCGGGCGTCGAGCTCATCGACGAGGGCGCGATGGAAGGCGACGTTGTCCTGGAAGTCCTGCGAACGCGGGTCTAGCTGCGACTGGATGGCGGGCATCTTCTGTATCGATCCGTGAGAAGCAGCCTCGCATGATAGCTGGGAGACGCGGCCAGTTCGCGCTTGCGCCCGGGGACGGGGCATGGCAGGCGCAGCGGAGGCAGGGGGCCGTATCGGGTGACCGGCAATGGGCATCGCTCCGCTCGGTCCATCCCACGAAGGGCGCCTGCGCGTCGGGCAAGCACTCCTGACCTCCTTTGGCCGGTGCAATGCGCTTCGCTTATTGCACCCTACGGCACCCCCAGGCCGTCATTCCAGCGAACGCTGGAATCCAGCCTTTGGCGTGGCGATCGTGCGCGCGCGGGTGGTGGGTATCGCTTTGCCTGGTCCATCCCGTGGTTGCGAGTGGTTTGGGTGCCTGCGGCGGCCCGCGGTGCAATGCGCT
>NZ_VICE01000003.1 GCF_006546775.1 Marilutibacter aestuarii | reverse complement strand
GCCCCTGCCGGACGCCGCGGCCGCGGCCCTCGCCCGCGCGCGGGCTCGGGCGGCCGCACGCGGGAAGTCCTGACATGGCATCGCAGGCAAGCGCCACGCCGGCGCGGCGACCACGGGCTCGTCGACTCAAGCCCGCGCAGGTCGAGGAACTGTTCCGCCGGCTCAAGTGGCTCGACCCCAAACCGACGACCGAGCTGGAGTTCTCCACGCCCTACGAACTGCTGGTGGCGGTGACGTTGTCGGCGCAGGCGACCGACGTGGGCGTCAACAAGGCGACGCGCAAGCTGTTCCCGGTCGCCAATACCCCCGAGGCGATCGCGGCCCTGGGCGTGGACGGGCTCAAGCCCTACATCTCGACCATCGGGCTGTACAACACCAAGGCCGCGAACGTGGTCGCGATGGCCGAGCAGCTGATCGAACACCATGGCAGCGAAGTCCCGAGAGAACGCGCCGCGCTCGAAGCGCTACCCGGCGTGGGGCGGAAGACCGCCAACGTCGTGCTCAACACCGCCTTCGGCGAGCCGACGATGGCCGTGGACACGCACATCTTCCGCGTGTCCAACCGCACCGGCCTGGCGCCGGGGAAGACCGTCCGTGCAGTGGAAGACGGACTGATGAAAGCCGTCCCGGCGCACTACCTGCACGATGCGCACCACTGGCTGATCCTGCACGGCCGTTACGTGTGCAAGGCGCGCAAGCCGGAATGCCCGCGATGCCCGATCCACGACCTGTGCCTGTACAAGGACAAGACACCCGGCGATCCGGAAGCCTGACAGTGCGTCTCCATCGCGACGCCTCTCACCGCGCTCAGCGGTGGGCCCGCTCGCGCAGCCACTTGGTCGCCACCCACTTCTCGCCTTCCAGGACCGGAGCGCCGCCGTGCAGGCTCAGGGTCATCGGATGCGGACGGTCGTAGCTGAAGAACACCGCGTTGCCCTTGACCGCGGCCACCTCGAACCCCGCTTCAGGGAACGTCGTCGCACCGCCGCGCGAAGGCGTGTTGAGGTACATCACCAGCGAGGCGACGCGTTGCCCGCCCCGCTCCAACAACACGCCCGCGCCTGGTTGCGCGGGGTCGAAATAGTCGTGGTGCGGCTTGTACTCGGCCCCGACGCCATAGCGCAGGACCTGCATGCCCTCTCCGTTCTCCAGCGGCCAGTCCAGCAGGCGGGACAGCCGTTCCTCCACGCGTTGCAACAGCGCATTGGCACCGCGCGCGAAGCAGGTGCCCTGGCTGGTCCGGCCCACGTGCACCTCGTCGCCGCCGGTCGCCATGTTGACCGTCGCAGAACGCGACAGGCGCGGACGCGCCAGCTCGACCAGCGCATCGCATTCATCGTCGGACAGCACGTTGGCGAACGCGATCACCCGCGGATGACGCAGTTGCGCGACGACGCGCACCTCGCGGTCACCCGCGGAAAGTGACGACGCGTCGTTCAGTCCCAGCGGCGCGGGAACACGACTGGCGGGGGGCAGGCCGTCCTCGCGCTCGCGCTGCTCGACGAAGCCACGTAGCGCATGCTCGACCGCATCGATCGCGGCCTGTTCCTGCCAGCCGCGATCCAGCAAGGGCTTGAGCACGGCCTCGGGCGGCGCGCCCGCCCGCACCTGTTCGAATATCCATTGCTCGAGCGCATCGTCGATGCGCGCCTGGACTGTCATCGCGAGCGCTCCCGCAGGTCGATCGGCCTGCCCGGCCCTCCACTTTGCTGCCGTTCGATGACAAACGTGTGTCGGTTCCGGGGCGAATTCGCGCGCACCGCCGCTTCATGAAATCCGTGCGAATCCTGCAAGCGATCTGTCACATCACGGGCCTATAACTTTTCACCGATTCGTCACCGGGCACGACATCGACACGCGTCGACACAGCGCCACCCAGGGGAGCGGAACAGGGCCGGCCTCGCGCCATGGCGGTCCTGTCCGGGCCATGCACGTTCGAACCCACTGAAACGATCGGAGAGCAACACGATGACTTCTGGCAACAACTACCGGACCTTGCTGGTCACGTTCGGCGCC
>NZ_VICE01000041.1 GCF_006546775.1 Marilutibacter aestuarii | reverse complement strand
GGGGATTGGGGATTGGGGGTTGGGGGTTGGTGATTGGTTTCGGGATCCACCTGGGGGCCGTGGCATCGAGGGTCTGAACGACCGATCCGGCTGCTTTCACCGTCATCCCAGCGAACGCTGGGATCCAGCTCTATCGTTGAGTCGGGCGTCCGGGTTCGGCATCAACCGCCGACGTTGGTGCAATGCGCTTGGCTTATTGCGCCCTGCGGGGCTGCCGGGAGCCGCCTTCGGCTCCAGTGATCCTGGGGGTCGGGGGCGCGCATCCCGGATCCGGGCGCTCGCGGGCATCAGTGTCCCCTGACGTCAGCCCGCCTATCGAAATCCGATGCGCGATATGTCATATCGATCCCGCGCAACATGCTGCGCCGCAGCAATCCCCGTCAGGCCTTGCCTGAACCAGTCTTCACACGGTCGCCGGGGGTGTTCCAGTCTCAAAATATGAGACTAAACAAGGCTTAGTGGATAAGTCTTGAACAAGTCTGTGAAGTTCTCCGCAAGCCATTGATGTGCCTAGTGAAAATGCACTGGAAAACTTGTTGACAAGCTTTGGGGGCGTGCCTAAGGTGGACATCCGAGGGAAAGCCGGGTTTTTTGTGGTTTTTCGTGGCCGGAGCCGCCCCGTTCGGGCGTTTCCATCGACAGGCAGACCCGCCCGCAGAGGTGGGCGCCAACAGGTGAACCGATGTTCCAGGGCGAGACCGCCATCACGATTGACGACAAGGGCCGATTGGCGGTGCCCACCGCCCATCGCGAGCTTGTCGCGTCCGAGTGCGGCAATCGCCTGGTCATCACCTACAACCCGTTCGAGTCCGGCTCGCTGTACCTCTACCCGCAAGCGGTCTGGGAGCGCGTGCGCGACCAGGTCAACAAGCTGCCAAAGGCCAAGAAGGTCAATCGCAACCTGCAGTTGAAGCTGGTCGGTGCGGCGACCTTCGTCGAGCTGGACGGCAACGGCCGGATCACCGTGCCGGGCAGCCACCGCGCCGCGGTCGGCATCGAGAAGAAGGCCGTCCTGCTGGGCATGGGCGAGAAATTCGAGCTGTGGAGCGAGCAGGCACATCACGCACAGATCCGTCAGACGGTGTCCGACGACGATCTGAGCGACGAACTGCTCGACCTGCAGCTATGACGGGAGGTGGCATGGAGCGCGCGACCGCGTCATCCGGCCACCTTCCCGTGATGTACGCGCAGGTGCTGGACGGCCTGCGCATTGTCGGGGATGGAGCCTACCTGGACGGCACGTTCGGTCGCGGCGGGCATGCGCGCGGCGTGCTGGCACAACTCGGCCCGGGAGGCCGGCTGCTGGTGATGGACAAGGATCCCGAAGCGATTGCCGTGGCCGAACGCGAGTTCGGCGCGGATCCGCGCGTGGCGATCTTCCGCGGCAGCTTCGCCGCGCTCGCCGGCTGGGACGCGACCGCTTCCGGGCTCGACGGCGTGCTGTTCGACCTCGGCGTGTCCTCGCCGCAACTCGACGTGGCCGAGCGCGGCTTCAGCTTCGGCAAGGACGGTCCGCTGGACATGCGCATGGATCCCGACAGCGGCGAGAGCGCGGCGCAATGGCTGGCCCGCGCCGACGAGCGCGAGATCGCCGACGTGCTGTGGACCTACGGCGAAGAGCGGCAGAGCCGCCGCATCGCCCGTGCCATCGTCGCCGACCGCGAGGCGACCCCGCTGCTGCGCACCGCCCAGCTGGCCGAGCTGATCGCCCGGGTGATGCCACGCGGCGACAGCAAGATCCATCCCGCGACGCGCAGCTTCCAGGCCATCCGCATCTTCATCAACCGCGAACTGGCCGACCTCGAGCTCGGCCTGGAAGCGGCGATGGCGCGCCTCAAGCCCGGCGGGCGGCTGGCGGTGATCAGCTTCCACTCGCTGGAAGACCGCATCGTCAAGCGCTTCATCGGCGCCCGCGCCAAGGCGCCGCCGGCCAACCGGCGCATGCCGGTCGAGCAGGCCTTCACCCCGAGCCTGCGGGCCATCGGCGGGGCGATCAAGGCCGGCGACGACGAGACCGCCACCAACCCCCGCGCCCGAAGCGCCGTGCTGCGCGTGGCCGAGAAGCTGGGAGCCCAGGCATGACCCTGCGCCTGGCCCTCGTCGTGCTCGTGGCCGCCAACCTGCTCAGCGCGTTGGCGGTGGTGTATGCCCGCCACGAGAACCGGCAGTTGTTCGTCCAGCTCACGCGCCTGGAGAAGGCCCGCGACGAGCTCGACATCGAGTTCGGCCGCCTGCAGCTGGAGCAGGCCACCTGGGCGGAGAGCAACCGCATCGACCAGGTGGCGCGCGACCGCCTGGGCATGAAGTTCCCGGAAGGGCCCGAGATCGTGGTGGTGCGTCCATGAACCGCCGACCGGCACGGGGCCCTGGACTGGGCGAACGCCTGGGCGACTGGTGGCGCGCGCGGCGCGAGGCCTCGGGCGCCCGCGGCGGCCGCCCGCGCAGCAACCGCGCGCGCTACAACCCGCGCCATCGGCTCATGCTGGTCGGCGGCGTGATGGGCCTGTGCGCCGTCGCGCTGGTCGCGCGCGCGTTCACCCTGCAGGTCGTCAACAGCGAGTTCTACCGCAAGCAGGGCGACGAGCGCATCCTGCGCGAGATCGAGATCCCGACCTCGCGCGGCATGATCACCGACCGCAATGGCGAGCCGCTGGCGGTGTCCACGCCGGTCGAGTCGGTCTGGGGCAATCCGCAGGAACTGGTCGAGGTGCCCGACCGGATCCCCGAGCTGGCCGCGGCGCTGGGCGTGCCCGCCGACGAGCTGGTGCGCCGCATCAGCCAGCGCGCCACGCGCGAGTTCATGTACCTCAAGCGCCGGATCAACCCCGACCAGGCGCAGGCCATCCTCGCCCACGAGATCCCGGGCGTGTACTCGCAGCGCGAGTTCCGCCGCTTCTACCCGCAGGGCGAGGCGCTGTCGCACGTGCTGGGCTTCACCAACGTCGATGACAACGGCCAGGAAGGCCTCGAGCTGGCCTTCGACGAATGGCTCAAGGGCAAGCCCGGCAGCAAGCGCGTGATACGCGACAGCCGCGGCCGCATCGTCGAGAACGTCGAGCTGATCGAAGCCGCGCAGCCCGGCCACGACCTCAACCTGACCATCGACCGCCGCATCCAGTACCTGACCTTCCGCGAGCTGCGCAAGGCGCTCGAGCGCACCGGCGCCAGCAGCGGCTCGGCGGTCGTGCTGGACGTCGCCACCGGCGAGATCCTGGCGATGGCGAATCTGCCGACCTACAACCCGAACGCGCTGGACGGGCAGGGCGCGGACACCCGCCGCAACCGCGCGGTGACGGACGTGATCGAGCCGGGTTCGACGATGAAGCCGCTGACGGTGGCGATCGGCCTGGAGTCCGGTGCGATCACGCCGGCGAGCGTGTTCGACACCAATCCCGGCTGGATCCCCAACGGTCGCTACCGCACCACCGACCACCGCAACTACGGCGTGCTCGACACCACCGGCGTCATCCGCAAGAGCTCGAACGTGGGCGCGGCGAAGATCGTCCATCGCATCGACGACAAGGTCTTCTACGACTTCCTGCGCCGGATGGGCTACGGCAGCAGCACGCACAGCGGTTTCCCCGGCGAGTCGTCGGGCGTGCTGCCGGTGCCCGGCAGCGCGAGCTGGTACGGCACCACCAAGCAGGGCCTGTCCTACGGGTATGGCCTGTCGGCGACCCCGTTGCAGATCGCCGCGGCCTACGCCGCGCTCGGCAATGGCGGCCGGCTGATCGCGCCGACCTTCGTCAAGGGCCAGCGCAACGAGGCCCGGCAGGTACTGGACCCGGCCATCGCCAGCGAAGTGCTGCACATGATGCAGACCGTGACCGAGCCCGGCGGCACCGCGACGCAGGCGGCGATCCTGGGCTACCACGTCGCCGGCAAGACGGGCACCGCGCGCAAGTTCAACGCCAGCGGCGGTTACTCGCGCCGCTACATCTCCTTCTTTGCCGGCCTGGTGCCGGTGGAGGCCCCCCGCTTCTCGATGGTCGTGGTGATCGACGACCCCGATCCAGCCAAGGGCTACTTCGGCGGACTGGTGTCGGCGCCTGTCTTCAAGAGCGTCATGGACGGCGCCCTGCGCCTGATGGACGTGCCGCCGGACGACATCGAGACCTGGCTTGCCGCGCAGGCCGAGGAAGACGCCCGTCGCAGCGGCGCCACGCCGCCGCTGGCGGCCGCCGCGGTGCCGCGCGCCGGCGCACAGGGGGGCACGCCATGACCACCATGCCCCTGGCCGAACTGCTGCCCGACGTCGACGCCGTGCCTGCCGGGCTTTCCATCAATGGCCTGGTCATGGACAGCCGCGAACTGTCGCCTGGCAACGCCTTCGTCGCCATCGCCGGCTTCGGCACGCACGGGCTGGCCTTCGCCGACGAAGTCCGGGCCAAGGGCGCCGCCGCGATCCTGTTCGAGCCTCCGGCGCCGGACGACCTGCCGGCGCCGCCGGACGCGATCGCCGTGCCGGGCCTGCGCGCGCGCCTGGGCGAGATGGGCGACCGCTTCCACGGGCGACCGAGCGCCGGCATGGACGTGGTCGGCGTGACCGGCACCAACGGCAAGACTTCGACGGTCCAGCTGCTCGCCCAGGCCTGGACATTGCTGGGCACGCGCAGCGCGACGATCGGCACGCTCGGTGCGGGCCTGTACGGGCAGGCCGTTGCGACCGGTTTCACCACGCCGCTGGTGTTGCGCCTGCACGGCCTGATCGCCGAGCTGCGCAACGCGGGCGCCGAAGCGCTGGCGATGGAGGTCAGCTCCCATGCCCTCGACCAGGGGCGTGCGGCGGGCGTGCACTTCGACGTCGGCGTCTTCACCAACCTCACCCGCGACCACCTCGACTACCACGGCGACATGCTCGCCTATGGCGCGGCCAAGGCCCGCCTGTTCGAGTGGCCGGAGCTGAAGGCGGCCGTGATCAACATCGACGACGCCTTCGGGCGCGACCTGATGGCATCCCTCGGTACGGGCGTGAAGGCGCTTGCCTGCAGCTCCCACGGCAACCCGGATGCCGGCATCCGGGCAGCCGAGCTGCGGCTGGACGCGCGCGGGCTCCTGTTCGACCTGCAGATCGACGGCGAGTCGCACCCGGTGATCTCGCCCCTGCTCGGTCGCTTCAACGTCGACAACCTGCTGGCCGTCGCCGGCGCGCTGCGTGCGTTCGGCGAAAGCCCGGCGCGCATCGCCGACGTGCTGTCGAGGCTGGAGCCCATCCATGGGCGCATGAACCGGCTCGGCGGCGATGGCCGCCTGCCGCTCGTCGTGGTCGACTACGCGCATACCCCGGACGCCCTCGAGCAGGCGCTGGTCTCGCTGCGCGGGCACGTGCACGGGCGGCTGGTCTGCGTCTTCGGCTGCGGCGGCGAGCGCGACACCGGCAAGCGCCCGCAGATGGCGGCGATCGCCGAACGCCACGCCGACGCGGTGTTCGTCACCGACGACAATCCGCGGGGCGAAGACGGCGACGCCATCGTCGCCGACATCATGGCCGGCTTCGAACGGCCCGATGCCGTCCGCGTGGTGCGCGACCGCCGCGCGGCCATCTCGCGCGCGGTCGCCGAGGCCGGACGCAGCGACATCGTCCTCGTGGCCGGCAAGGGCCACGAGCCCTACCAGGAGATCGACGGCGTGCGCCATCCGTTCGACGACACCCGTGTCGCGGGCGAAGCGCTGGAGGCTCGCGCATGAAGCCGATGACGCTGTCGTCGATCGCACGCGCCGCCCACGGTCGGCTGCAGGGCGGGGACCGGTCCGTCGACGTACTGGCGACGGATACCCGTGCCCTGCCCCGAACGGGCGCCGCGCTGTTCGTCGCGATCAAGGGCGCCAACTTCGATGGCCACGACCATGTCCCGGCCGCCGCCGCGGCAGGTGTGGCCGCCGCCCTGGTGTCGCGCGAGATTCCGCTCGACCTGCCGCAGGTGGTCGTGGCCGACACCGAGCGCGCGCTGGCCGACCTGGCGGGCTTCGTGCAGGGCCAGCGCCAGGGTCGCGTCATCGCGATCACCGGCAGCAACGGCAAGACCAGCGTGAAGGCGCTGGTGACCGCGATCATGCAGCGCGCCGCGCCCGGCACCTACGCCACGCCCGGCAACCGCAACAACGAGATCGGCCTGCCCCTGGCCGTCCTGGACGCGCCCGAAGACGCGCCCTTCGCAATCTATGAAATGGGCGCCGGCAAGCCGGGCGACATCGCCTACCTGGCGCATATCGCGCGTCCCGACATCGCCCTGGTCAACAACGTCGCCCCCGCGCACCTGGAGCGCATGGGCAGCCTGCTAGGCATCGCCGACACCAAGGCCGCCATCTATGACGCACTGCCCGCGGACGGCGTGGCGGTGATCAACGCCGATGACGCCTTCGCGCCGTACTTCGCCGAGCGCGCGCACGGCCGCCGGCTCATCCGCTTCGGCCTGGAGGCCAGCGCCGACGTGCGCGCCCGCGACATCACGGTGGAAGGCGCGGGCTCGCGCTTCGTCATCGAGACCCCGCTGGGCGACGCGCCGGTGCGGTTGTCCCTGCCTGGCCGCCACAACGTCGCCAACGCCCTGGCCGCCGCATCCATGGCGCTGGGTGCCGGCGTCGACCTGGACACCATCGTCGCCGGGCTGGAAGTGGCCCGTCCGGTGCCCGGGCGTCTGGTCACGCACCGGCTGCCCAGTGGCGCCCTGCTGGTGGACGACAGCTACAACGCCAATCCCGGCTCGATGGCCACGGCGATCGACACCCTGGTCTCCCTGGGAGGCGAGGGCTGGCTGGTACTGGGTGACATGCGCGAGATCGGCGACGACGCCGAGGCGATGCACGCCGAGGTCGGCCGCCGCGCGCGCGCCGCCGGCGTCCGCCACCTGCTGGCGCTTGGCCCGATGAGCGCCTGCGCCGCGCGCGCCTTCGGCGACGGCGCCGAGGTCTTCGACAGCCACGAAACCCTCGTCGCGACCCTGGCCGGGCGCATCGGCACCGACGCGCGGGTGCTGGTCAAGGGCTCGCGGGGCAGTGCGATGGACCGGATCGTGGCGGCACTGGTCCCCGCGTCCGGCGCGACCGAAACACCGACAGGGGGCCCAAATGCTGCTTGAACTCTTCCGCTGGCTCGAGCAACTGCAAGGGCACTTCGCCCTGTTCGGCTACCTCACCTTCCGCGGCATCCTGGCGGCGCTGACGTCGCTCGGCCTCTCGTTGTGGTGGGGGCCGGCGGTCATCCGCCGCCTCGCCCAGCTCAAGGGCGGCCAGCCGATCCGCAAGGACGGCCCGGAGTCGCACTTCTCCAAGGCCGGTACGCCGACCATGGGCGGCGCGCTGATCCTGCTGACCATCCTCGCCGCGGTCCTGTTGTGGGGCGACCTGCGCAACCGCTACGTGTGGCTGGTGCTGCTGGTGATGGTGGCGTTCGGCTGGATCGGCTGGTGGGACGACTGGATCAAGATCGTCAAGCGCGACCCCAACGGGATGAAGTCGCGCTGGAAGTACCTGCTGCAGTCGCTGTTCGGCCTTGGTGCCGGCCTGTTCCTGTTCCATACCGCCGACGTGCCGGCGGCGACCAACTTCTACGTGCCGTTCTTCAAGGCGGTGGCCCTGCCGCTGGCCGGCATCAGCTTCGTCGCCATCGCCTACTTCTGGATCGTCGGCTTCTCCAACGCGGTCAACCTGACCGACGGCCTGGACGGCCTGGCGATCATGCCGACGGTACTGGTGGCGTGCGCACTGGGCGTGTTCGCCTACGCGTCCGGCCACGCGCAGTTCGCCGAATACCTGCAGATCCCGCGCGTACCCGGCGCCGGCGAGCTGGTCATCATCTGCGCGGCGATCGCCGGCGCGGGACTGGGCTTCCTGTGGTTCAACACCTACCCGGCGATGGTCTTCATGGGCGACATCGGCGCGCTGGCGCTGGGCGCGGTCCTGGGCACCATCGCGGTGATCGTCCGACAGGAGCTGGTGCTCGTGGTCATGGGCGGCGTGTTCGTGATCGAGACCCTCTCGGTGATGATCCAGGTCGCGTCGTTCAAGCTGACCGGCAAGCGGGTCTTCCGCATGGCGCCGATCCACCACCATTTCGAACTCAAGGGCTGGCCCGAGCCGCGCGTGATCGTGCGTTTCTGGATCATCTCGGTAGTCCTCGTCCTCGTCGGCCTGGCAACGCTGAAGGTGCGCTGATGAGCGAACACGCGTCCAGGCAAGCCACCCGCATCGACGACATCCAGGGGCGTTTCGATCCCTGGCTGCTTGGCGTCGTGCTGGCGCTGGCGTCGCTGGGCGTGGTGATGGTGGGCTCGAGCTCGATCTACCAGGACGCCGACCCCTTCCACTACCTCAGCCGCCACCTGATGTTCCTGGGCGCGGGCGCGGTACTGGCGCTGATGGCCGCGCGCACGGAACTCAAGACCGTGGAGCGGCACAACCACCTGATGCTGCTGGGCTGCGTGGTCCTGCTGCTGCTGGTGTTCATCCCGGGACTGGGGGTGAGCGTCAAGGGTGCGCACCGCTGGATCAACCTGGGGGTGTCGAACTTCCAGGTGGTCGAGGCGGTCAAGGTGCTCTTCATCATCTGGCTGGCCAGCTACCTCGTGCGCTTCCGCGACGAAGTCAACGCCACGTGGAGCGCGATGCTCAAGCCGCTCGGCGTGGTCGTGCTGCTGGTCGCCCTCCTGCTGCTGCAGCCGGACTTCGGCTCGTCCTCGCTGCTGCTCGCCATCACCGCGGGCATGCTGGTGCTGGGCGGCGTCAACATGCCGCGGATGTTCGGCCCGGTGCTCGTCGGCCTGCCTGTCCTGGCCTTCATCGCGGTGCTCGAGCCCTACCGCATGCGCCGCCTGACCTCGTTCATGGACCCCTGGGCGGACCCGTTCGGCAGCGGTTACCAGCTGACCAACGCGCTGATGGCCGCCGGCCGCGGCGAATGGTTCGGCGTCGGCCTGGGCAGTTCGATCCAGAAGCTCTATTACCTGCCCGAAGCGCACACCGACTTCATCCTCGCGGTCATCGCCGAGGAACTGGGCTTCGTCGGCGTGTGCGTGGTGATCGCCCTGTATGCCGTGCTGGTGGGCCGTGCCCTGTGGGTCGGGCTCAAGTGCGTGGAGATGCGCCGCCACTTCTCCGGCTACCTCGCCTTTGGGATCGCCCTGTGGATCGGCCTGCAGAGCTTCGTCTCGATCGGCGTGAACCTGGGCCTGCTGCCGACCAAGGGCCTGACCCTGCCGTTGATCTCCTCCGGCGGCTCCAGCGTGCTGATGACCTGCCTGGCGATGGGCCTGCTGTTGCGGGTGTCCTACGAACTCGAGCGCGCCCAGCGCCAGGTCGCGCGCCTGCGCGGCGAGGACGGGGAGGGCGTGGCCCCGCTATCGCCGGAACCGCCCCGCACGCCGGGCACGCCGCGCAGTTCGCGCCCGTCCGACGCCTCGCCGCGTGGCACCAGCCGCCTGCACCAGCGCATCGAGCCCGTGCTCGGGAGGTCCCCATGACCGCCGCGGCCCAGGCTCCCGTGGTGATCCTTGCCGGCGGCACCGGCGGGCACATCTTCCCCGGCCTTTCGGTCGCATCCGCGATCCAGGCCCGTGGCGTCCCGGTGCGCTGGATCGGCTCGGACGGTGGCATGGAAACCCGCCTCGTACCGCAGCATGGCCTGTCGATCGACACCCTGCGGGTGAGCGGGATCCGCGGCAAGGGCTTCAAGGCCAAGCTCGGCGCCCCCTTGCGCCTGTGGCGGGCCGTCAACGAAGCCAAGCGCCTGCTGCGCGGCATGCAGCCGCGCGCGGTGGTCAGTTTCGGCGGCTTTGCCGCCGGGCCGGGTGGCCTCGCCGCCCGCCAGTTGGGCATTCCCCTCGTCGTGCACGAGCAGAACCGCGCGCCGGGCCTGACCAACCGCGTCCTGGCGCGCATGGCGCGTGACGTGCTGGTGGGTTTCCCCGGCGCCTTCCCCACGCTCGACGAACAGTGGGTCGGCAATCCGGTGCGCGAGGCGATCCTCGCCGTGCCGCCGCCGGAAGAACGCTTCGTGGGCCGCGAAGGCCCGATCCGGGTCCTGGTGCTCGGCGGCAGCCAGGGCGCCCGTGCGCTCAACGAGGCGGTGCCGCGCGCGATCGCCGCCTTGCCGACGACCGTGCGCTGCGAAGTCCGCCACCAGTCCGGCGAGAAGCTGCTGGATGCGACGCGCGAGGCCTACGCGGCGCATCGCGTCGCCGCGAACGTGGAGCCGTTCATCGCCGACATGGCCCAGGCGTATGCCTGGGCGGACGTGGTCGTCTGTCGTGCCGGCGCGCTCACCCTCGCCGAGGTCTGCGCGGTCGGCGTGGCCAGCTTCCTGGTGCCGTTCCCGGAGGCGGTCGACGACCACCAGACCAAGAACGCCGAATACCTGCGCGTGCGCGGCGCCTCGATGCTGCTGCCCCAGGGGCCCTCGCTGCACGAGCGGCTGTCGGCCACGCTGGAGATCCTCGGCGAGCGCGCCGACCTGCTCGGCCTGGCGAAGGCCGCACGCGGCATGGCGCGTCCGGACGCCGCCTCGCGCGTGGCCGACATCGTGCTCCGGGACCCGTCCATCCCCCAACCCAAACAGGAGTCGGCCGCATGAGCGCGACCGTGCGCAGCCGCCGGCTGCAACACCATGGCGATCCCGCGCGCTCCGGCGCCGATGGTCAGCCCTCGCGCGTGCACTTCGTCGGCATCGGCGGCACCGGCATGAGCGGCATCGCCGAGGTCATGTCGACGCTCGGCTATCGCGTGTCCGGCTCGGACATGGCCGACAACGCCGTCACCCGGCGCCTGCAGTCGCTGGGCATCACGGTGCACCGGCAGCACATCGCCTCGAACGTGCTGGGCGCGGACTGCGTGGTGGTGTCCAGCGCGATCCGCGCCGACAACGCCGAGTTGATGGAGGCGCACGCGCAGCGCATCCCGGTCGTGCCGCGCGCTGAGATGCTCGCCGAGCTGATGCGCTTCAAGCGCGGCATCGCGGTGGCCGGCACCCATGGCAAGACCACCACGACCTCGCTGACGGCCAGCGTGCTCGGCGAGGGCGGCGTGGATCCCACCTTCGTGATCGGCGGCCAGCTGCTGGCCGCCGGCGCCAACGCACGACTGGGTTCGGGCGACTGGCTGGTGGCCGAGGCCGACGAGAGCGACGGCAGCTTCCTGCGACTGAACCCGCAGGTCGCGGTCGTGACCAACATCGACGCCGACCACCTCGAGAACTACGGCGGCGAGTTCGTCCAGGTCCAGGCCGCGTTCGAGGAATTCATGCATCGCCTGCCGTTCTACGGGCTGGCCGTGCTGTGCATCGACGATCCCGAGGTCGCCGCGCTCGCCGCGAAGACGCCCCGGCACGTGATGACCTACGGCACCCACGCCGAGGCCGACGTGCGCGCCGAGGACATCCGGCAGGAGGGGCCGAACATGCATTTCACCCTGTGCCTGCCCGATGCCACGCGCACGCCGGTCGAGCTTGCGCTGCCGGGCCGCCACAACGTGCTCAACGCGCTGGCCGCCGCCGCCGTGGGCTGGCAGCTGGGCGTGGAGCCCGGCGCGATCGCCCGGGCCCTGAAGGGTTTCGCCGGCATCGGGCGCCGGTTCAACCTGCTCGCCGAGCTGACCACCCATCGTGGCGCCCGGGTGCAGGTGGTGGACGACTACGGCCACCATCCCAAGGAACTGGAAGCGGTGTTCGCCGCCGCGCGGGGCGGCTGGCCGGACCGTCGCCTAGTGGTCGCCTTCCAGCCCCATCGCTATTCGCGCACGCGCGATCTCTTCGACGAGTTCGCCGCGGTGCTCTCGACGGTGGACGCGGCCGTGCTGACCGAGGTCTACCCGGCCGGCGAGGCGCCGATCGTCGGCGCCGACGCCAAGTCGCTGGCGCGCGCGATCCGCGCCCGTGGCCGGATCGACCCGGTCGTCGTCGCCTCCGCGTCCGAACTGTCGGCGGTCCTGCCCGACGTGCTCGAGGACGGCGACCTGTTGCTGGTGATGGGGGCGGGCGATATCGGCCACGTCGCCCAGGACCTGCTCGCCCATGGTTTCAGGGAGGCTGGCGCATGAGCCAGTCGCTGCCCCCGCCGCGCTTCGACGACCCGGCCGTGTTCGGTCGCGTCGCCGTGCTGATGGGCGGCACCAGTGCCGAGCGCGAGGTGTCGCTCGACTCCGGCCGCAACGTGCTGGACGCGCTCCGCTCGCGCGGCGTCGATGCGTTCGCGGTCGATGGCATCCCCGCCCTGGTCGATGCCATCCGCGACGGGCGCGTCGACCGCGTCTTCAACATCCTCCACGGCAATCGCGGTGGCGGCGAGGACGGCGTGCTGCAGGGGCTGCTCGATGCCCTGGGCGTCCCCTACACCGGGCCCGGCGTGCTGGGGTCGGCCCTGACGATGGACAAGATCCGCACCAAGCAGGTGTGGATGGCCGAGGGCCTGCCGACGCCGCGCTTCGTGCGCCTGGCGCCCGGCGACGACCTGGTGGCCGCCGCGCGTTCGCTCGGCCTGCCGGTGTTCGTGAAGCCCTCCAATGAAGGCTCCAGCGTCGGCGTGTTCCGCATCCTCGAAGAGGCCGACCTGCGCGCCGCGGCCGAGTTCGCCGCCGGCTACCGGGGCGAACTCCTGATGGAGCAGATGGTCCGGGGCAAGGAATTCACCGTCGCCATCCTGGGCGGCGTGGCCCTGCCGTCCATCCGCATCGAACCCGCCGGCGAGTGGTACGACTACCACGCCAAGTACGTCGCCGACGACACGCAATACATCTGCCCGGGTCTTGATGGCGAGGATGAGTCGGCCATCCGCCGGCTCGCGCTCGCGGCCTTCGTCGCCGCCGGCTGCAGCGGCTGGGGCCGCGTGGACGTGATGCGCGACGAGGCGCTGGGCTTCCAGCTGATCGAAATCAACACCGCGCCGGGCATGACCAGCCATTCGCTGGTGCCCAAGGCGGCCGCGCAGGTGGGCGTCGACTACGCCTCTCTGTGCTGGCGCGTGCTCGAGCAGACCCTGGGCGACGACGCGGGAGGTGCGCGCGGATGAGCGCACTTGCGCGCCTGCTGGGCTGGATCCTCGCGGTGGCACTGGTCGTGCTTCCGGTGGTGGCCGTGCTCGAGGGCTGGGTGGGGCAGTCGCAGTGGCCGCTGACCCGCCTGCGCGCCACGGGCGAGTTCGAACGCGTCGATCCCGCGCTGCTGCAGCAGACCCTGTTGCCCTATGCCCGCCAGGGATTCTTCGCGGTCCGCCTGGAGGACGCGCAGCGCGCCGTCTCGCGCCTGCCCTGGGTGGAGACCGCCGAGGTGCGCAAGCGTTGGCCCGACATCCTGGAGGTGCACGTGGTCGAGCACCGCCCGTTCGCGCGTTGGGGCGAGGCGCGGCTGCTGTCCGAACAGGGGCGCCTGTTTCCCGCCGCTGGCATCGAGGTGCCGGCCAACCTGCCGGAACTCGACGGTCCCGACACGCGTGTCTCCGACGTGGTCCGCTTCTACAACGACTCCCGCGAGCTGTTCGCGCCGATGGGCGCCCGCGTGCGCTCGGTCGAGCTGGACGCTCGCGGCAGCTGGCAGGTGGTCCTGGCCAGCGGCACCGAGGTGGTGGTCGGCCGCGACCACGCCGGTGAGCGACTGCGCCGGTTCGTGCGCGTCGTGCCGCAGCTGCTGATGCACCGCGTCGAGCCGCTCGCGCGCGCCGACCTGCGCTACACCAACGGCTTCTCCTTGACGTGGGGCGCCCCCGGGGCCCTCGCGCCGAACCCGCAACCGCAAGGACAATCATGAACCGCAAGGGCGACAAGTCGCTGATCGTTGGCCTCGATATCGGCACCTCCAAGGTGGTGGCGCTGGTCGGCGAGTATTCGCCCGACAACAACGGATCGGGCAATCCCATCGAGGTGATCGGGATCGGATCGCACGAGTCGCGCGGCCTGCGCAAGGGCGTGGTGGTCGACATCGAGTCCACGGTGCAGTCGATCCAGCGTGCGGTCGAGGAGGCCGAGTTGATGGCCGGCTGCGAGATCCGCTCGGTCTATGCCTCCATCTCCGGCAGCCACATCCAGTGCCGCAACTCGCAGGGCATCGCCCCGATCCGCGACGGCGAGGTCAGCCATGGCGATCTCGACCGGGTGCTGGAGGCGGCCAAGGCGGTGGCGATCCCGGCCGACCAGAAAATCCTGCACGCGATCCCGCGCGACTACGTGCTCGACGATTCCCAGGAAGGCATCCGCAACCCGGTGGGCATGACCGGCGTGCGCCTGGAGGTCCACGCCCACCTGGTGGTGTGCGCGCAGTCGGCGGCGGCGAACGTGAGCAAGTGCGTGCAGCGGTGCGGCCTGCAGGTCGACGACCTGGTGCTCGGCGTGCTGGCCTCCAGCCAGGCGGTGCTGACCAGCGACGAGCGCGAACTCGGCGTCGTCCTGGTCGACATCGGCGCGGGCACCACCGACATCGCGGTCTTCGTGCATGGCGCGATCGCGCACAGCGCCAGCCTGCCGATCGCCGGCGACAAGGTCACCGAGGACATCGCGCACATGCTGCGCACGCCGACCCCCGAAGCCGAACAGATCAAGGTGCGCTACGCCTGCGCACTGGCGCAGATGGCGACCGCCGAGGAGTCGATCCAGGTCCCGTCGGTGGGCGACCGCCCCCCGCGCCGCATGCCGCGCCACTCGCTGGCCCAGGCGGTGCAGGCGCGCTACGAGGAACTGTTCGAGATGGTCCAGGCGGAACTGCGGCGCAGCGGCTTCGAACAGCACGTCCGCGCCGGCATGGTGCTGACCGGCGGCGCCTCGAAGATGGAAGGCGTCGTCGAGCTGGCCGAGGAAATGCTGCAGATGCCGGTGCGCGTGGGCATCCCCCAGCACGTGACGGGGCTGGGCGAAGTCGTCGGCAACCCGGTCCACGCCACCGGCGTGGGCCTGCTGCTGATGGGCAGCCAGATCGAACACCCCCGCCGCCCGGTGATCTCCACCGGCCGCGCGGGTTCGTTCTTCAACAAGTTGAAGAACTGGTACCGGGGGGAGTTCTGAGGGCGGTGATTGGTGATTCGTGATTTGTGATTTGTGAAGGGCAACAGCAACAGCAATGGCAAGAGCGGTAGATGAAGCGTAGAGCGGTAGGCGGGTGGAATCGAAGGCAGCAGGAAAACCCTAAAAAACGTCAGTGGTCGGCATGAGTGAAGTGTGCGAGGTGCAAGCCTCCAATCACGGATCACCATTCACGAATCACGGCACCTACAAGAGAGGACGAGGACATGGCACATTTCGAACTGGTAGAGAGCATGGCGCCCAACGCCATCATCAAGGTCATCGGCGTGGGCGGTGGCGGCGGCAACGCCGTGGCCCACATGGTCAGCAGCAACGTCGACGGGGTGGAGTTCATCACCGCCAACACCGATTCGCAGGCGATCAAGAACTGCGGCGCCAAGCTGCAGCTGCAGCTTGGCAGCAACGTCACCAAGGGCCTGGGCGCGGGCGCCAATCCCGAGGTCGGCCGCCAGGCCGCGCTCGAGGATCGCGAGCGCCTGATGGACGCGATGGAAGGCGCGGACATGGTGTTCATCACCGCCGGCATGGGCGGCGGCACCGGCACCGGCGCGGCGCCGGTCGTCGCGCAGCTGGCCAAGGAGATGGGCATCCTGACCGTCGCCGTGGTCACCAAGCCGTTCCCGTTCGAAGGCCGCCGGCGCATGCAGGTGGCCCTGAAGGGCATCGAGGAACTGAGCCACCACTGCGACTCGTTGATCACGATCCCCAACGAGAAGCTGATCACCGTGCTCGGTCGCAACGCGACGATGATCCAGGCGTTCCGCGCCGCCAATGACGTCCTGCAGGGCGCGGTGCAGGGCATCGCCGACCTGATCGTGCGTCCGGGCCTGATCAACGTCGACTTCGCCGACGTGCGCACCGTCATGTCCGAGATGGGCCTGGCGATGATGGGCACCGGCGCCGCCCGCGGCGACGACCGCGCACAGGCCGCCGCCGAGGCCGCGGTGCAGAACCCGTTGCTCGACGACGTCAACCTGTCGGGGGCCAACGGCATCCTGGTCAACATCACCGCCGGCCCGAACTTCACCATGGCCGAGTTCGACGAGGTCGGCCGCACGGTCGAACAGTTCGCCTCCGAGGACGCCACGGTGGTCATCGGCACCGTGCTCGACCCCGACATGCAGGACGAGGTCAAGGTCACCGTCGTGGCCACGGGCCTCAACCGCGCGGTGGCCAAGCAGGGCCGTCCGAACGAGCAGCGCGCGCCGATCCAGCTCGTCCGCAACGGCACGACCGGGCAGCCCGAGTTCAGCGCGATGGACGACGTGGCGCCGACCGCGGCCCCGAGCTTCGGCGGCAGCCTGCGCCGCGGCGGTGGGTCCGCCCACGAAGCGCCGGCCCCGGCACCCACCGCCGACGTCGCCGATTTCGGCGGCAGCGGCGACTACCTGGACATCCCCGCCTTCCTGCGTCGCCAGGCGGACTGATTGTCCCGCCTGGCCCTGGCCAGGCACCCACGGGCCGGACTCGTCCCCGGCCCCTGGCACATTGGTCCCGGACCCCGTGTCCGGGGCGTTTTGACCGTCCCGTCACGGCGGGTCGGTCAGTTTCGCAACTTCGGGTGACACCCGGGCGACAGGAGCGGCTTTTCGTTCAGGTTCAGCTACCTGCATGATATTCTCGCCGTCACTTGACGCCCCCGCGTCCCCCGTCACGAGGCTCCCGGACCGACCATGCTGCGCCAGCGCACCCTCAAGAACGTGATCCGTGCCACCGGCGTGGGCCTCCACAGCGGCGAGAAGGTCTTCCTCACGCTGCGACCGGGTCCGGTCGATGGCGGCATCGTGTTCCGGCGCGTCGACCTCGATCCGGTGGTCGAGCTGCCCGCGCACGCGGACCTGGTGACCGAGACCATGCTGTGCACCGGCCTCAGCCGTGGCGAAGGCAAGGTCATGACGGTCGAGCACCTGATGTCGGCGATGGCCGGCCTGGGCATCGACAACGCGACCATCGACCTGTCCGCCGCCGAGGTGCCGATCATGGACGGCTCGGCCGGTCCGTTCGTGTTCCTGCTGCAGTCGGCGGGGATCGTCGAACAGGACGCGCCCAAGCGTTTCATCCGCATCAAGCACCCGGTGGAAGTGCGCGATGGCGACAAGATCGCCCGCTTCACCCCGCATGACGGCTTCCGGATCGGCTTCACGGTCGAGTTCGACCACCCCGCCATCCCGTCGTCGCAGTCGCGCGCCGAGGTCGAGTTCTCCACCGCGTCCTACGTCAAGGAAGTCAGCCGCGCGCGCACCTTCGGCTTCATGCGCGACCTGGAGTTCATGCGCGAGCGCAACCTCGGCCTCGGTGGCTCGATGGACAACGCGATCGTGCTCGACGAGTTCCGCGTCCTCAACGAGGACGGCCTGCGATACGCCGACGAGTTCGTACGGCACAAGATCCTCGATGCCGTCGGCGACCTCTACCTCGCCGGCCGGCCGATCATCGGGGCCTACGAGGGCTTCAAGTCCGGCCACGCCCTGAACAACAAGCTGGTCCGCGCACTGATGGCCGAGACCTCGGCCTGGGACGAAGTCACCTATGCCGGCGACGAGCCCGAGCCGGTGGCCTACGTGCCCGCTCCGGCAGGCGCCTGACCGCCTCGTCCGGCGCGCTTCAGCCCCGGGCGCGTGCCCGGACGCCCGTTTGCAGGGAATCCGTTCAGTTCGCAGTCACTTTGGCGTGGTTCTTGGCACGGAATTAACGTGCCTCCGTCACAGACGTGAATAGACGCCCCCTTCTTAACTTATATTTAACAAATTATTTCTGATTTGTTATCTATTAGTTAACAAACGTGGACGGTGGGCTCAGTAGGATTTCACGTCGCTTTGTCATCGGCGATGCAAGCCGGGTTCCGGCCTGCTCGCGGGGAGCGCACTTTTCACGACTCGCCGTCCTCTCCGGGGGCCGGTCGAAGCGTATCGAGTGCCGCCTGCAAGGCCTTCCGGCTTTGCGATGACAGGGGGATGGCCTGAAGCGGTGCCCGCTCCGGCGGTGCATGGGGGGTCGAAGACACCTTGACCACCACTTCGGTCGCAACAAGCCCGATGGAGCGGGCCACGTCGAGCAGTTCCGGGGCCGCAAGCCTCAGTTTGGTCCGCCAGACAGGAGCGTCGACGACAAAAACCAGTGTGCCTTCCTTCACGTTAGCCAAGCGCGCGTGCGAGGCGAGTGAAGGAGGCAAGTGGGGATGTAGGCGACGGTCGAGTTCGCCGAGCCATTCGGCCCGGCGGATCGGATCGCCGGCAGGTTCCGACAGCAACGCGCTCAGCGCGTCCTGCGGAGACGACTGGCGGCGGTGCTTCGACTTGGCTTTGGAATCAGACATCGGACTTATGACCTTCAATAAATTTCAATCGCCGCGACGCACTGCCACCGGTCTGCTCGACCGCGGGCACCGCCTCGGCGCATCACGCCCCGGCCTCTATGCCTCGGTCCTCCTGGTGGCGGGCCTGGGCCTCGGCCTGGGTGCCGCGGCCGTCGGTACCGCATCGCTCCGCGCCCAGGTCGCCGACCAGCAGGCGCAGATCGAGGATACCCGTCGCGAGGCGCAGCGCGAGGTGAACGCACTCGCCGCCCGCCTGGGCGAGCTGCAGGCCGAGGCCAATCGCCTCAATGCGCTGGGCGAGCGCCTGACGCGCATCGGCCAGCTGCAGGACGGCGAGTTCGACTTCGAGAAGCCGGTCGGCGTCGGTGGCGCCGGGCCGGTGGAAGATATCAGCAGGCCCGAGCTGGACGAGGGACTGGAACAACTAGACGCCCAGTTCGATGCCGCCGGCGAGCAGCTCTCCGTGCTTGAGTCGCTGCTGTTCACGCGGCAGCTCGACCTCAACGCCGTGCCTTCGCGGTCGCCGGTCTCGCGCAGCTACATCACCTCGGGCTTCGGCTATCGCGCCGATCCGTTCCGTGGTGGTCGCGCGCTGCACAAGGGACTGGATTTCGACGCCAACACGGGCGACGCGGTATTCGCCGTCGCCGATGGCGTGGTCAGCTATTCGGGCGTGCGCTCCGGGTACGGCAAGGTGGTCGAGGTCGACCACGGCAACGGTTATGTGACGCGCTACGCACACAACTCGCGCCTGACCCGCAAGGTCGGCGAGCTGGTGCGGGCGGGGCAGGAGATCGCCAAGGCCGGTTCGACGGGTCGTTCCACGGGCGCCCACGTGCACTTCGAGGTGTGGGAGAACGGCCGGGTAGTGAATCCGCGCAACTTCCTCAACCAGCAGTCACCGCTGAAGGGCTGAGCCCGGACGCCAGGTGGCCGCAGACGCGCCGCGCCCCTTGGGGTGCGGCGTCGTCGTTTCTGGCAGCGGAGACGCGCGTCGATGCGATCGCGTGCGAGCTTGCGGGCAAGCCTCCCCGTTCCGGCCCTCGACCGCAGGTCTCGGGCGCTCGTCGGCTTACAAGGCATGCCTTGTAAGCAAGCCTCCTCGTTCCGGCCCTGCGCGGCACAGCCGCTCCGGGCGCTCGAAAGCCTACAAGGCAGTGCCTTGTAAGCAGGCTTCCTCGTTCCGGCCCTCGACCGCAGGTCTCGGGCGCTCGTCGGCTTACAAGGCATGCCTTGTAAGCAAGCCTCCTCGCCCCCAGCTACAATCGGGGTGCCTAGGGCGCCCGGCGCCCTTTTCTATTGGTGGATCCGGTCGCGTGCCGATCCCGTTCACGAACACAACCGGTTCCGTCCATGCTCAACAACCTGCTTACCCGTGTCTTCGGCAGTCGCAATGACCGCCTGCTGCGCCAGCTCCAGCGCTCCGTCGCCCGGATCAATGCCCTGGAACCGGAGATCGAGAAGCTGTCGGACGCCGAACTGCAGGCCAGGACGCCGGAGTTCCAGAAGCGCATCCAGGACGGTGAGTCCCTCGACAAGATCCTGCCCGAAGCCTTCGCGGTTTGCCGCGAGGCGTCGCGCCGCGTGCTGGGCATGCGCCATTACGACGTCCAGCTGATCGGCGGCATGGTCCTGCACCTGGGCAAGATCGCCGAGATGCGCACCGGCGAGGGCAAGACCCTGGTCGCGACGCTGCCGGTCTACCTCAATGCGCTCGAGGGCAAGGGCGTGCACGTGGTCACCGTCAACGACTACCTCGCCCGGCGCGACTCGGCCTGGATGGGCAAGCTCTACAACTGGCTCGGCCTCAGCGTGGGCGTGGTCTACCCGGGCATGCCGCACGGCGACAAGCGCCAGGCCTACGCCGCCGACATCACCTACGGCACCAACAACGAATTCGGCTTCGACTACCTGCGCGACAACATGGCGCTGTCGAAGGAAGACAAGCACCAGCGCGAGCTCAATTACGCGATCGTCGACGAGGTGGACTCCATCCTGATCGACGAGGCGCGCACGCCGCTGATCATCTCCGGGCCGGCCGACGAGTCGCCGGAGCTCTACATAAAGGTCAACCGCATCGTCCCGAACCTGGTCCGCCAGGAGAGCGAAGACGGCGAGGGCGACTTCTGGGTCGACGAGAAGCAGAAGCAGGTGCACCTGTCCGAAGCCGGCCAGGAACACGCCGAGAAGCTGCTGCGCGACGCCGGCATCCTGCAGGGCGACGAGGACGCGCTCTACAGCGGCCAGAACCTCAGCGTCGTCCACCATCTCAACGCGGCCCTGCGCGCGCACGCGATCTACCAGCGCGACGTCGATTACATCGTGCGCGACGGCGAGGTCATCATCGTCGACGAGTTCACCGGCCGCACCCTGGCCGGCCGCCGCTGGTCCGACGGCCTGCACCAGGCGGTCGAGGCCAAGGAGGGCGTGCCGGTCCAGCGCGAGAACCAGACGCTGGCGAGCATCACCTTCCAGAACCTGTTCCGCATGTACAACAAGCTCTCGGGCATGACCGGCACCGCCGACACCGAGGCCTACGAGTTCCAGAACATCTACGCGCTGGAAGTGGTGGTGATCCCGACCAACAAGCCGGTGCAGCGCAAGGACCACCCGGACGCGGTGTTCCTCAACCGCAACGGCAAGTACCGCGCGGTCGCCAACGAGATCAAGGAAGCCAACGCCAAGGGCCAGCCGGTGCTGGTCGGCACCACCTCGATCGAGGTGTCGGAGCTGCTCAGCCGGCAGCTGCGCGAGGCCGGCATCCACCACGAAGTGCTCAACGCCAAGCAGCATGAGCGCGAGGCGCACATCATCGCCCAGGCCGGTCGCCCGGGCGCGATCACCATCGCCACCAACATGGCCGGCCGCGGTACCGACATCGTGCTGGGCGGCGCGCTGGAAGCCGAGCTCGAAGCCCTCGAGGCGAGCACCGGCGCGCCGGTCGACGAGGTCACCCGCGCCCGCCTCAAGTCCGAGTGGCAGGCCCGCCACGACGCGGTCAAGCAAGCCGGTGGCCTGCACATCATCGGCACCGAGCGCCACGAAAGCCGCCGCATCGACAACCAGCTGCGCGGTCGCGCCGGCCGCCAGGGCGATCCGGGCTCCTCGCGCTTCTACCTGTCGCTGGAAGACAACCTGATGCGCATCTTCGCCGCCGACTGGGTGCAGAAGGTCATGGCGCGGATGGGGCTGAAGGAAGACGACATCATCGAGAGCGCGCTGGTCACCAAGCAGATCGCCAACGCGCAGAAGAAGGTCGAGGCGCACAACTTCGACATCCGCAAGAACCTGCTCGATTTCGACGACGTCAACAACGACCAGCGCAAGGTGATCTACGGCCAGCGCGACGAGCTGCTGGAAGCCGAGAGCGTGCAGGACAACATCGAGGGCATCCGCGAAGACGTGGTCGACGAGATCGTCGCCCGCTACGTGCCCCTCGACTCGGTCGACGAGCAGTGGGACCTGCAGGGCCTGGAAGCGGGCCTGGAGCATGAGCTGGGCGTCAAGGTCGCGCTGGGCGAACTGGTCGCCGGCAGCGACGAGATCGATGCACGGGACATCGCCGAGCACGTGGCCAAGGCCGTCGAGGCGCACTTCGCCGAGCGCGAGGCGCAGCTGGGCAGCGAGACCACGCGCCAGCTGGAGAAGCACATCATGCTCAACGTGCTCGACCAGAACTGGAAGGAGCACCTGGCCCGCATGGACTACCTGCGCCAGGGCATCCACCTGCGCGGCTACGCGCAGAAGCAGCCCAAGCAGGAGTACAAGAAGGAGGCCTTCGAGCTGTTCAGCGAGATGCTCGACAAGGTCAAGCGTGAGGTCGTGACCCTGCTCGCGCGCGTGCGCATCCGCACGGAAGAAGAGATCGCCCTGATGGAGGCGCAGGAACGCGCGGCCGCCGAGGCCAAGGCGCGGCAGATGCAGTTCCAGCACGCCGACGTGGGCGGTTATGGCGCCGACGAGGAGGCCGCGGCCACCGCGGCGCCCGGCCAGGGCTTCCAGCAGGCAGCACGCGCCATGCCCAAGGTCGGGCGCAACGACCCCTGTCCCTGCGGTAGCGGCCAGAAGTACAAGCATTGCCATGGACAGCTCGACTGACGGAGCCTGTCCGCGCCCCTTTCCCCTGGCTGGTCGAGCGGGCGGGGAGGGGGCGGGAATCCGGAAGCACCGGCTGGCCCCGCGGGGTCGACGCATGGAGCGCGCGTGAGCAAGCGGATGGTGGACGTGGTGGCCGGCGTCATACGCGACGCCCGCGGTCGCGTGCTCCTGACCCGACGCACGGAAGGCCGTGACTTTGCCGGTCGCTGGGAGTTCCCCGGCGGCAAGCGCAAGCGGGGCGAGTCGCCCGAGGCGGCCCTGGTGCGCGAACTGCGCGAAGAGCTCGGCATCGAAGCCGAGCCGGGCGCGCACCTGATCAGCGTGCCGCAGGAGTACCCCGACAAGCGCCTGCGCCTGGACGTGCGCGAGGTCGCCGAGTGGGACGGCACCCCGCGCGGCCGCGAGCAGCAGGCCATGGTCTGGGTCCCGCTGGACAAGCTCTCGCGTTACACCATGCCCCCCGCGGACGTGCCCGTGGTGGCCGCCCTGCAGCAGCCCGACCGCTACCTGGTCACGCCCCTGCCAGACGAGGACGACGGCCGCTGGCTGGCGGCGCTCGACGCCTCCCTGGCGGCGGGTGCCAGCCGCGTCCAGTTCCGCGCGCCGGGCCTTCCGCCCGCGCGCTGGAAATCGCTGGCCTCGTCGGTGGCCCGGCACTGCCGGCGGGCGGACGCGCAGCTGCTGCTCAACGCCGACGTTGAACTTGCCCGCCTGCTCGGGGTGGGCGTCCATCTGACCTCGGCACAGCTCATGGCCCTGGATGCCCGTCCGCTGGCCGCGGAGCTGCCGGTCGGGGCCTCATGCCATGACCTGGACGCGCTGCGCAAGGCCGAGGCCCTGGGCTGCGATTTCGCGGTGCTCGGCACCCTGAAACCCACGCCCAGCCACCCCGGCGTCGCGGGCATCGGCTGGGAGGGGTTCGCCCGGCTGCGCGAGCAGGTCTCACTGCCGATCTACGCGATCGGCGGGCTGGATGCGGGCGACATGGACGAGGCGCGCCAGCACGGCGCGCAGGGCATCGCGGCTATCCGGGGTCTGTGGGTCGACGCCGTCGTGGCGTAGGACCGCGCTGGAACGGGCGGGGCGGGCGCGGGGTTCGCTCCCGGTCATCTGCCTAGGCCTCCTGCATGCGTTGCAGTGCCCGTCGCGACGGTTGACCGAGCGCAGGGCCTCGCCCCGGCGCTCAGCCGGCCAGTTGCCGGTATCGCCGGTCCAAAGCCGCGATATGCGTCGGCAGCGCCTGCAGTTCGCCGTCGTTGACGATGACGTCGTCGGCGAGGGCAAGCCGTTGCGGGCGCGTTGCCTGGGCCTGGATCATGCGCTGGGCGAGGCTGTCGTCGATGCCGTCGCGTGCGACCAGGCGCTGGTGCTGGACATCGGTCGGGACGTCGACCACCAGCACCCGGTCCAGCCAGGGGTACGCCTCGCGGCCGCCGCCTTCCGCAAGAAGCGGGATCGCGGCAAGCACGTAGGGACTCGACGCCTGCCGGCACTGGTCCCCCAGGCGTTGGCGGACGCGCGGGTGGATGATGGCTTCCAGGCGCCGCCTGGCGTCGGCGTCGTTGAATACGCGCGCCCGCATGGCCCCACGGTCCAGGGCGCCGGTGGCGTCGAGGACCCCGCTGCCAAACAAGGCAACCACCTCGGCAAGCCCATCCGAGCCCGGGGCGACGGCTTCGCGCGCGGCCAGGTCGGCGTCCGCGACCTCGACGCCCAGGGTCTCGAACAGCCGGGTGACGGTGCTCTTGCCGGAAGCGACGCCGCCGGTCACGCCGATGATGTAGTCGCTCATGCCCGCATTATGCCGACGAAGCCCGGCCAGCGTCGTCGCGCCGGCTCCGGACTCAGCCGAGCCCGGAATAGCGGAGGTAACCGCCTACGATCCAGTCGCCCCAGAAGAACACGATCCAGCCGGCGATGGCCAGGTAAGGACCGAACGGGATGGGCGTGGCCTTGTCGCGGCCCTTGGCCGCCAGCCAGATGGAGCCGATGATCGCGCCCACCAGCGACGAGATCAGGATGGTCGGCAGGATGCCCTTCAGTCCCACCCAGGCACCGATGGCGGCCAACAGCTTGAAGTCCCCGTGGCCCATGCCTTCCTTGCCGGTGACCTGCTTGAACACCCACCAGACCGACCACAGGCTGAGGTACCCGGCGACCGCGCCCAGCAGCGCAGGCTTGGTACCCATGTAGAGGTTGTCCGCGCTGGCGATCAGGCCCAGCCACATCAGCGGCAAGGTCAACTGGTCGGGGAGCAGCTGGGTCCGCAGGTCGATGCCCGACATCGCGATCAGGAAGCAGCTGAACAGGGCGGCGCCGAAGCCCTGCCACCCGAACCCGAACTGCCAGACGCTCACGAGCGCCAGCAGCATGGTCAGCATTTCCACCAGCGGGTACTGCGCCGAGATTCGTGTCTTGCAGCCCCGGCAGCGCCCGCCCTGGATGGCCCAGCTGATGACCGGGATGTTCTCGTACCAGCTCAGCTGGCGCTTGCACTGCGGGCAGTGAGAGCGTTCGACCACGATGCCGGGTGGCGGTGGGTCGTAGGTTTCAGGCTCGCCCAGGACCTCGCGACTGTCGCGTTGCCACTCCCATTCCAGCCGCTTGGGCAGGCGCAGGATGACGACGTTGAGGAAACTGCCGACGAGCAGGCCGAGACCGGCCACCAGCGGATAGCCGATGGCCGGGTTCTGGTCGAGGAATGCCATGGATTGTCCGGATTGGCGCGAAGGTCAGACGACCGCGGCGAGCTTGAAGATCGGCAGGTACATGGCGACCACCATGCCGCCGACGATCACGCCCAGGAAGACCATGATCAAGGGCTCGAGCAGGCTGGCCAGTGCATCGACGGCGTTGTTGACCTCTTCCTCGTAGAAGTCGGCGACCTTGAACAGCATGGCGTCCAGTGCACCGGCCTCCTCGCCGATCGCCACCATCTGGACGACCATGTGCGGGAACAGGTGGGTCTGCTTCATCGACATGTTGACCGTATAACCCACGGACACGTCGTCGCGCATCCGCAGGACAGCCTTCTCGTAAATGATGTTGCCGGTGGCGCCGGCGACGGTGCCGAGGGCCTCCACCAGCGGGACACCTGCCTTGAACGTGACCGCGAGGGTACGCGCAAAGCGCGCGATCGCCGCGTTGTGCATGATCTGCCCGACCACGGGCACCTTGAGCAGCAAGCGGTCCATCAGCTGCGCGAACGCAGGCGATCTCTTGAGGAGCATGATGAAGAGCACGACACCGGAGACGACCGCCAGCAGGATCAGCCACCACCAGCTCACCATGAAGTCGCTGAAGGAGATGATGAGCTTGGTGAATGCGGGCAGGTCGGCGCCGAAGCCCTTGAAGACCTCCTCGAACTGCGGCACCACGAAGATCAGCAGGATCGAGCTGACGAGCAACGCCACGGCGACGACCATGGCGGGGTAGAACATCGCCTTCTTGATCTTGCCCTTGAGGGTCTCGATGTTCTCTTTGTAAGTGGCGACGGTGTCGAGCACCGTCTCCAGCACACCCGCGCTCTCGCCGGCCCGCACCAGGTTGCGATACAGCTCGTCGAACTGCACGGGGTGCTTGCTGATGGCCTCGTAGAGCGAAAGGCCGCCCTCGATGTCCGCCCTGACGGCGTTCACCAGGTTCTTCATCCTGACGTTCTTCTGGCCCTCGGAGATGATCTCCATCGCGGTCACGATGGGCACGCCCGACTTCATCATGGTGGCGATCTGTCGGCTGAAGACCGCGATGTCCTTGGGCGTGATGCGGCTGCCGGCGCTGCCGAAAAGCGGCTTGCCCTTCGCCTTGACCACCTTGGGGGTGATGCCCTGGCGGCGCAGCTCGGCGCGAAGCATGTTGGCGCTCTTGGCCGATTGCTCGCCCTTCATCACGATGCCGCGCTTGTCGGTGCCCTCCCAGACGAAGATCTCCATCGGGTTGGGGCGGCGCACGGTCGCCTGGGTTTGGGTTGCAGTACGAGTTGCGGACATGGCTTAGTCCTTGGTGACGCGGTTGATTTCGGAAAGGCTGGTGGTGCCGCTCTTGACCTTGAGCAGCGCCGACTGGCGAAGATCGTTGATGCCGGCCTGCTGGGCGGCCTCGGCAATCTGCATGGCGTTGCCGCCGGCAAGGACGATGGCCTGGATCTCCTCGGACATCGGCATGACCTGGTAGATGCCGGTCCGGCCCTTGTAGCCCTCGGTGCAGTCCGGGCACCCGACGGCTTCGTAGATCGTCAGGCCGGCATCGATCTCCTCCTGGGTGAACCCTTCCGCCAGCAGCGCATGCGGCGGCAGGTCCACCTCGCGCTTGCAGTCGTGCAGGCGGCGCGCCAGTCGCTGGGCGATGACCAGGGTCACGGACGAGGTGATGTTGAACGGCGCCACGCCCATGTTCATCAGTCGCGCGATGGTCTGCGGGGCGTCGTTCGTATGCAGGGTCGACAGCACCATGTGGCCGGTCTGGGCCGCCTTGATGCCGATCTCGGCGGTCTCCAGGTCGCGGATCTCGCCGACCATGATCACGTCGGGATCCTGTCGCAGGAAGCTGCGAAGGGCGGCGGCGAAGGTCATGCCGCGCTTCACGTTCATCTGCACCTGGTTGATGCCCGGCACGCGGATCTCGACCGGATCCTCGACGGTGGAGATGTTCCGGCTGTCGTCGTTGAGCATGTTCAGCGCGGTATACAGCGACACCGTCTTGCCCGAGCCGGTGGGGCCGGTCACCAGCACCATGCCGTACGGCTTGTGGATGGCGTCGATGAAGAGGTCCTTCTGCGCATCCTCGTAGCCGAGCTTGTCGATGCCGAGCTTTGCGGCGCTGCCGTCCAGCACGCGCAGGACCACCTTTTCGCCGAACAGGGTCGGCAGGGTGCTCATGCGGAAGTCGATCTGCTTGTTCTTGGACAGGTTCAGCTTGATTCGCCCGTCCTGCGGGACGCGTTTCTCGGCGATGTCCAGCTGGCCCATGACCTTCAGGCGCGCGGCGATGCGCGCCTGGAGCTTGACCGGCACCTTGGCGATCTGCTTCAGCAGGCCATCGATGCGCAGGCGGACCCGGTATTCGGTCTCGTAGGGCTCGAAATGGATGTCGGACGCGCCGCGGCGGATCGCGTCGACGAGGATCTTGTTGACGAACTTGACCACGGGCGTGTCGTCGCCCTTGGCATCGTGGCCGCTGTCGCCGCCGGCCTCGTCGTCGACGCCACCGACCTCAAGGTTCTCCAGGCCCTCGTCGTTGCTGCCCTCGAGCACGTCGCTGTTGTCCAGCCAGCGCTCGAGGTTGCGCTTGATCGACTCCTCCTCGACCAGCACGGCGTCGACCGCCAGGTTGGTCTGGAACTTGATTTCGTCGAGCGCGTGGATGTTGGTGGGGTCGGCGATGCCGACGAAGATCCGGTTGCCCCGCTTGAAGAGCGGCAGCACGTTGTGCTTGCGCGCCAGCTCCTCGCTGACCAGCTTGACGGCGGACTGGCTGGGATCGAGGGTGCCCGGGTCGAACAGGGGCAGGCCGAACTCGACCGAGTTGGCGGCCGCGAGTGCCGGCTGGGCCACCAGCCTCTTCTCGACCAGGTAGGTCGCCAGCGGCTTCTTCTCGGCGGTGGCGGCGGACATGGCTTCGCGGGCGGCGGCCTCGTCGAGGGCCCCGTCCATGACCAGGCGCCGGGCAATGCCGGTGATACCCACCAAGTTGGCGGTCGAAACCGTGTTCATCTGGCCCCCAGACACTCTCCCCGGGACGACTTTACCGCAATCCCGGGCTTTGGCGAACGGACGGAGCGCACCTTTCCGGCACGCCGTTTCAGGGTACTCTTTCGCACGATGAAAGGGGGATGCATGCGCGTTACCGTGGTTTTACCCGCAAAGAACGAATCCGCCGGCCTGGCGCGGACCCTGCCCGGGCTGGCCGATGCCGTGCCGGGTGCGGAGGTCATCGTCGTGGACGACGGGTCCACCGATGATACGGCCGAGGTGGCGGCCCGACACGGGGCCCGGGTCCTGTCCTCGCCCTACTCGATGGGCAATGGCGCGGCCATCAAGCGGGGCGCGCGCGCCGCCGGCGGCGACGTCATCGTCTTCATGGATGGCGACGGCCAGCACGACCCGGCGCATATCCCGCTCCTGCTGGAACGGATCGAGGCCGGTTACGACCTGGTGGTGGGCGCCCGCGACGGCAGTGGCCAGGCGAACCTGCACCGCGGCCTCGCCAACCGCCTTTACAACACGCTGGCCTCCTGGATGACCGGGCACAAGGTGCTGGACCTGACCTCGGGTTTCCGCGCCGTCCGCGCCGACAAGTTCCGTGAGTTCCTGCATCTGCTGCCGAACGGATTCAGCTATCCTACGACCAGCACCATGGCGTTCTTCAGGAGCGCCTATCCGGTCACCTACGTCCCGATCCCCGTGGCCAAGCGCGTGGGCACGAACAGCCATATCCGCCCGCTGCGGGATGGCGTGCGATTCCTTCTCATCATCTTCCGGATCGCCACACTCTACTCGCCGTTGAAGCTGTTCGCGCCCACTGCGGCAGGCTTTTTCCTGACGGGGATCGGCTACTACGCGTGGACCTTTACGACGATGGGTCGCTTCACCAACATGAGCGCTCTGCTCCTGAGCGCGGCAGTGATCGTCTTCCTGATCGGGTTGGTGAGCGAACAGATCACAGGCTTGACCTATCTGGCCGCCCGTTCCAACCAAGAGCCCGGATGAGATCGCATTTTCGTCGAGTCATGGAGGCGTGCCGCGGCACGGTGCTCCATCCGCAGTGGCTGCTGCGCGGCTCCCATGGAGTTGAAGACCTGGTTCGCTGTCTTCCGAAGGGAAGAGTATTGGACGTGGGATGCGCAGATCGTTGGATCGCGAAGCAATTGCCCATGGAGTGCGACTACCTTGGCATGGACTATCCGGCTACAGGTAGGGACATGTACGGCGCGCGTCCGGACTTCTTTGCCGACGCCGCGCGAATTCCGCTCCCCGATGCCTCCATGGAGGCGGTGTTGATGTTGGAGGTGGTCGAGCACCTGCGCTATCCCCGAGAGGCACTCGCCGAATGCGCCAGAATTCTCGTGCCGGGGGGAATTCTGCTTGCGTCGATGCCCTTCCTTTACCCCATGCACGACGAGCCGCACGACTATCAGCGCTACACCCTCCATGGATGGAGACGCGAAGTGGAGGCTGTTGGACTGGAGCTTAATCAGATCCATCCAACACTTAAGGCCATTGAAACTGCAGGCTTGCTGGCATGTCTAGCGCTGGCAGGCGGATTGCAGGATTCCCTGCGGGGCGGCAGGTCAGTGCGAGCAATGGCGCTGCTCCCTGTCGTCGGACTCGTCGTGCCTTCTATCAACGTGATTACCTGGCTGGTGGCCAAGCTCTGGCCGTCGTGGCCGGCTGCGCCCTCGGGTTACGTGCTGAGCGCCACGAAAAAGTGAACCGCGGAAGCTCCCTGTTGCTGGTCACCACTTCCTTCCCGATCAAGGGAGATGGTAGTGAGGCGGCTGGCGCGTTCGTGTCCGATTTCGCAACGGAACTGTCCCGGCACGTGCCAGTCAAGGTCGTGGCCCCCGCTCAACGGAAAATCGTGGAGCGCTGGAGCGACAGGGTTGATATCCATCGATACGCGGCGCCCGACCAGCCGTTGTCGACCTTGAAACCTTGGCGGCCCAGGGACTTGCTGAGCATTCGCCAAGTACTCGCGGGTGGAGAAGCGGCTGTCGCGGAAGCTGTGGCCTCAGGGGGGGTCGGGCATATCCTGGCACTCTGGGCCCTGCCTTCAGGACATTGGGCGCGCCGGGTCTCAGCCGTCACTGGGGTACCGTATTCGGTGTGGACACTGGGCAGCGACATCTGGTCCCTTGGACGGATTCCTTTCGTGCGGACTTACCTGGGGCGCGTGCTGCGTGATGCCGATGGCTGTTACTCAGATGGTTTGCAGCTTGCGAAGGACACGCAGCGGATTGCTGGCCGCCCGGTCCGATTCCTGCCAAGCACGCGTCGCCTGCCAGCGCCCGCATGCCTGCGTGAGCGTGACGCGCCGCCCTACCGGCTCTTGTTCTTGGGCCGTTGGCATGCCAACAAGGGGGTCGATATCCTGATGAGGTCCTTGTCCCTCCTTTCCGAAAAGGACTGGACCCTGATCCACGAAGTGCACATCGCGGGTGGCGGGCCCCTGCAGGCGATGGTCGAGGCCGGTGTCCGTACTCTCGTCGCGGCGGGACGCCCGGTCCGATTGAGTGGGTACCTCGATAGGGGAGAAGCTGCAAGTGCACTGGACGAAGCCGACAGGCTTCTGATTCCTTCCCGGGTGGAAAGCATTCCGGTCGTCTTCTCGGATTCGATGAAGTCTGGCCTCCCCGTCGTCGCAATGCCGGTGGGCGACCTGCCGGAACTGATCGGGTCCGGCACGGGTTGGCTTGCTGAGAACGTGAGTCCTGGCGCCTTCAAGCATGCGATACGCGCGAGCCTGCGCTCAAGTGTCGATAGCTCGGATCTGAGGCGCATGTCTGGCATGTTCTCCCTGGAAAACGTGGCGTCCGACCTGATCGGTCGCACGCATGCGAATGGAAGGCGGGATGATTGACCTCGACTCGCAGGAATGGAGCCGCGCACTGCGCGAAGGGATGGGCGCGCGCTTCGAGCGCTTTGCGGATGGAGGGATGCTTGCATGTTTCAGGGCGGGACCCTTCCGAGTGGCCTATCCCGACTTCCTGATCGGCAGCGGCTCCGAGCTTTCCCCCGATGCGCTGGCCTCGAGGGTGGAGGCCGCCCGTGGATTCGGCGCGGACCTGGTCCGTGTTCAGTCCGAATCTGTCCTGGACGATCGGCGAGTGATGAAAGTGCATCGCCTGGGAACCGTGGCGATTCCCAACCTGGAGGGGTGGAGTGCGCGAGAACTTGAGAAGGCCCGTCGGGCGAGCAATCGGCGATCACGGTCCTCCCTGAAAATACGGCCCGGGCGAACGAGTGACGGGGCTGCACTCCATCGCCTTTACCGTGCGACCCTGCTCAGGCATGGGGGGGCCCTCCGCTATAGCCAGCGCTATTTCGAGCTCATCGCGCCTCACGCCAGCCTGGTCGCGGAACTGGATGGCCAACTGTGTGGCTTCGTCTGCGTAGGCTTCCAGGCGCACAGGGCGTGTTACATGCATGGCGCGCACGATTCCGGGGCGCGTTCGCACTACCCATCTGATCAACTGTTCCTTGAAATGCTTGAAACGGCGCGAGAAAAAGGCATCCGACGGTTTGATTTCCTGCCTTCGCCGCCCGCCCAGCAAAGCCTCAATGCCTATAAAAAGGCCTGGGGAGGCGTGGATCAATCGCTGTCGGTGAGTGATCTCGCCCTCCATCCCGTTCGAACCCACGCGTTCACCCTTGCCACCAAGCTGATGAACTCGCTGGCGTCACTTCGAAAGGCGTGAATCCTCCACCAGCTTACTGGCCAGTCTTCGTGCATCCGCGCGGATGCCACGGAGATAGCGGCTCCTGTGGTCGTAGAGATTGTCGAAGCCGAGCAGGTGGATACCGGACATTCCTGAAATCTCAAAGTTGGAATGGAGGGGGACCCCGTATTCATCGAGGCGAACCCCATCAGTCAACAGTCGAAGATCCGCCTGGTAACCGGTCGCATGGAGTACGGCAGCAGCTGGCAACCGCGACCCGTCTTCGAGAAACAGTTCTCCACGCTCGATCTTCCTTATGCGCGGCATCACCTTCACTCGACCGGTCTGAACGAGCTCCCGGGTCCTGCCTCCCTCCATCACCGGAAAGGACGGGCGGCGCAGGCCCGGCTTCAACCATGCCTCCAGCGTCTCCCAGAAGAAGTAGCAGACTTCGCGCGCGTCGGCGAGAAGTCCATGTCGCCGGTACTCCAAGGGAGATCGGACGCTGATGGCGCAGGGGATGTCGCGTGCAGACAGCTCCAGCATGAGCTGTCCTGCCGTGACCCGGCGACCCACTACAACCACTGGTCTGGCGCCATCGCGAAGGGCGTCGAGCTCTGCGTAGTCCCGGATGGCCGATGCGTGGAGGACACGGACTGATCCATCGGTCGGGATCGCCGGATCGGGTTGCCGAGGCATGGAAAAGTACCCGGTGGCCAGAACGACTGCCGCAAACGGGCCCGCAGCGCCATGGGTGGCCTGCAGCATCCAGCCTCCATCCACTCGTTGGAGCGCTGTGACCGCGCAGGATTGATGGACCTTGCCCCGCAGCGTTCCCGCGGTTGCGAGAAGGTGGTCCAGATACTCGCCCGCCAAGGGCTTGCGGAATGGATTGCCCTTGAACATGGCCCGCGGGTGTAGCACGTCGGTCCACCACGGACTCAGGACCCGGAGGTCGGCGGGTGCCGCGCGCCACGTATGGCCGATTTGTTCCTTCTCGAAAACCTCATACGGAACTCCGACGGCGTCTAGTGCTGCCGCCAGCGAGATTCCGGCGGGACCGGCACCAATGATCGCGATCACGCGGATGCCTCGAAACAGACTTCGGCGTAGTCCCAGGGAAACACACCCGATCGCGAAGCCACGATGGCTTCCATTCGTCTCGCCAGCCCCCAGGCTCGCGAGGGAAGCAATCCTGCCCGTATCAGAGGCGTGGAAGGGAAGCGGCCATGCCGCAGAATCGTGCGTCGTTCAAGGGTGAATCCGGCGAGCGCCAGCAACCGGGACCATTCAGTGAGCGTTCGTTGGACCTTTCGCCCATTCTCCATGGTTCGCCGGCGGCGTCGCGCCTGCTCGATCATGATGAAGGGAGCACCAGGTGACAATGCCTGGCGGACGTCGTCCATCACCCGCAGTACGCGAGCGTCGTCCACGATGTAGCTCAGGACCACGTAGGTGACGGCCGCGTCCAATGAGTCCCGTGCAAGGGGCAGGCATCGGCCATCCGTCAAAACGAACAGCGCATCCTCGTTCTGGCACCGGATGCTGGCATGTCGAAGCAGCCCGGGCGATATATCGACTCCCACCACCGAATGTCCTTCGCGGAGCAAGGGCAAGGTGCTGCTGCCGCTTCCGCAGCCAAGGTCGAGAACAGTCCCCTGCCTGATTCCGCGGCGATCGACGCCCTCCTTGAACGCGCGATCCCGAATGGATGCGAGGTAGGCATTCTTGAGCCCTCGGTGGTCATTCGGATCGATGACCGCTGCATCCGGGTCGAGTTCCGACAGGCCATCCCAGTAGTGGCGCTGGTCCGCCTCAGGAGTGGTCACGATGGCGTCCGTGCAAGAAGAGTGTCGAAACTGCCGCCACGACCAGCTCCGCAAAGAAGAATGTCGCGCGTGCCAGTGCCGCCGTCACCGCGAGCGTGGCGGCGTCGAGCCCTGCGATCTGGGGGCTGCCGACGAAAATGGCCTCGCGTACGGCGATGCCGGCCGGCACCACGAAGGCGAGCAGGGCGATAAGCGACGCGCCGCCGTACCACGCGGCGGACATGATGGTTTCGTGCCAGCTGCTCCGATCGTGGAGGAATACAAAGAAAGCCAGGAAGTAGAACACCCACTCCGCGCAGAGGATGGCTGACCCCTTGATCGGCATGGGAGGCAACCGCGCAGGAGGGGGGGCGGGCATCAGTCGCGGCGAGAGGCGGTGAATGCGATGCATCGCCCAGGATTCGATCGTCGGGTTCCGATGCAGCCACTCGATGGCGATTACCACCGGAATCAGGAGAAGCAGCCAGGCGAGCGAATATCGAAACGCCAGCAATACGCTGGACACGACACCGACCGCGAGCAGGTTGGTCGTCGCCATCTGCCAGAGGTTGGCAATGACGACATCCGTCGCACGGTTTGTAGTCGTCATTCGCTGCGCCTGGTAGACGACCCCCCAGATCTTGCCCGGGAGGTAACGCACGATCTGCGCTTGAAGGTAAATCGGAAGCCCGTGCCGACGGGATGTCCTGCTTCCGGAAAGTCGGTCCAGCAGGTTCAGATGATAGATGCCCTTCAGTGCGAACATGGGCACTGCCGCCATCGATGCCAAGGCCACGTTCAACCAACTCACCCTCACCAGGGATGTGCGAAGCTCGCTCAGTTGCGGCACCAGCGTATAGGCCAGGAAGGCAGCCGCGGCCAGTACAAGCGTCCAGGTGAGTATCCTGCGCATCACGGAACGAGGGGTTTGCCCGCGAGAGGCCGGCGGTGTGTGCATGGTGCTCCCAGGGGGGACTCGCCTCTGCGACATGCGTGGCCTCAGCCGAGGGCGCGCCTGACGGCTTCGGTGACCCGGTGTTGGTCGACGTCGGCAAGCTTCGGTGACAGAGGCAAGCTGACGGTTTGGCGGCCGATCTCCATGGCATGTGGCCATTCATGGGGTCGCCAGCCGAACCGATCCTGATAGTACGGGTGTTCGGCCAAGGACAGATAGTGCACCCCGGTGCCAACGCCTTGCCCATGCATCCGGTCGAGGAACCCATCGCGTCCGACGCCGCTTTCGGCTTCGTCGACCATCACGGTGTAGAGGTGGTACGCATGGCGCGTGTCAGGCGCATCCGGAGCTGGTAGCCGGAGAGGGAGGGCGGCCAGCGCCTGTTGGTAGTAGCCCCATATTTCCCTGCGGCGCCGCCAGCTCGCTTCGACGCGTGCCAGTTGATGGATGCCGATGGCGGCCTGCAGGTCCATCATGTTGTACTTGAACCCACTTTCCACGACCTGGTAGTGCTTGTAACCCTTGTCGCCGAACCGGTGCCAGGCATCCTTGCTCATGCCGTGGAGGGACAAGACGCGCGCCCGTGCCATTTTCGCCTCGTCCCGGGCCAGGATCATGCCACCCTCCCCGGTCACGACGTTCTTGGTGACGTAGAAGCTGAAGCATCCGAAATCGCCAAACGTGCCCGCCCGCTGGCCCTTGTACTCGGTCTCGATGGCGTGCGCGCAGTCCTCGATCACGGCTAGTCCGTGCTTGTTGGCGATCTGCATGATCCGATCCATTTCGCAGGGCCGACCGGCGAAGTGGACGGGGAGGATCGCACTGGTGCGTGGTGTGATGGCCGCTTCGATCGCCGATGGATCGATGTTCTGGGTCTCAGGGTCCACGTCCGCCAGGACCGGGACCAGACCCGCGTGAATGATGGCATTTGCGGTGGCGCAGAACGTCAGGGGCGTCGTGATGACCTCGCTTCCCGGCTCCAGTCGCAACGCCACCATGGCGATGTGCAGGGCGGCCGTGCAGGAGTTCAAGCCCGCGACCTGGCTGGGCTTCACGCCCTTGTAGGCAGCGAACTCGGCCTCGAAGCGCGCGACCCGGGGCCCGGTACCCAGCCAGCCCGAGCGCATGCATGCCACTACCTCTTCGATCTCGGCTTCGTGGATGTCCGGGGCGGCGAATACGATGAAGGGTTGGGGCGAGCTCTGCATGGCGAAGGCCGTGGCTACCGTTCGAAGGACCTGTTTGGATTCACGAGGCTATAGTGCCGCACGCAGGGCGGTGCCGGGGCGACGACCGCCTGCGTTCACAACGCCGCCGGGACGGGAATGCCCTGGCGGCGTGCTTCGTCGCGAACGGCATCGACGAGTGCTGGCTGGCCCTCTTTCTCGAGGTTGTCGAGGATCCTCGAAACGTACGCGGGATCCTCGGTGCTGCTGGCGACCGCCTGACGGAACAATCGTTCGGCGCGCGCCGCGTCGCCCAGGTAGCGGAGGGCATGGTCCCCCGCCTGGGCATGGCTCTGGGGCGGCAACCGGACCCGGTCAAACATCAGGACGAACGCATCGGAAAGCGCCTGGTCGTCGAGCTCGACACCCTTGTAGCGGTTCTCCAGCAGCGCAAAGAGTGCGTGGGTAGTGGCGGGCGTGATGACGTTGTTCGCCAGCTTGCGGTGGACGTTCAGCCAAGCGTCCGCTGGAACGGGCAGGCCGGCCGACGCCCGCATGAGGATAAGGGCCTGGTCCCCGAGGATCGAGCTGCCGGGCATCGCGGCTTCGCGCTCGAACTGGTTGATGGCGAAACTGTAGAACGGCGATTCCGTGTTGCCGTCCGCCATCTCGTAGTAGGTGACGCCCAGTTCGTGAGCCGCGCGTTCGGAGCGCGGGTTGTTGCCCGCCAGGTCGGTGGCCAGCAGGAGACGGTCGCCCCAGGTGGCCGAGCGGAGAAGTGTCAGGACTCCGAGCCCGACCAGCAGCACGACGACACCGGCGTACTTGATGGCGGGCCCATCGCGCACCGGCAGCCGCTGGATGATGTCGGTCAGGACGAACAGGACGCCGAGGAGCGCGAAATAGTTCCGGTGTTCGAACACCAGCTCGAGCGGGATGACATTGCTGGTGATCACATGGGCGGCGAAGAACCACATGATGCCCAGGGCGGCGAGGGGCGCACGTGCCCGGAGGAGCCAGCCCGCCGCAAGCAACGCGGTCATGAACACGGCACCACAGAGCGTTGTCACGGGTTCCAGCAACGACCGCGAGGGAAGTACGTCGTCGTAGTAGAACGGCATTTGGCCCGGGGTAGGCCAGACGATCTGGCCGAGGTACAGCGGCAGGACGCGCAACTGCGTCATCAGGCGCTCCACGGTATTGAAGTTCCGCGAAGCGTAGGGATCCGGGCTGCTGTAGCGCGGCAGCACCCAGGCCATGAACACGACGACGGCAAGCATGATGCTGATGCCGTAGGCCCAGCGCCAACGCCGGCTTGTCCGGGGACTGGCCGCACGGAAGCCGAGGACGGTGAGTTCCAGCGCCAGCGTGTAGGCGGGGAACAACGCCGCGGTCTCTTTGGCGGACAGGCCCAGAAGCAGCAAGGGCAGGCAAGCCAGGAGCCATGGCCAGCCTGCCTGGCCGCGGATCTGTCGACGGCGCCCGTGTACGTAGCTGATCAGGGCCAGGAGGACGAACAACAGGGACAGCGTTTCCATTCGCTGCACCACGTAGAGGACCGTGGAGACCTGTAGCGGGTGGATGGCCCAGGCCAGGGACACGGCGAAGGCTGCCCAGCGGGAATTCGATTGCCTGGTCCCCAGGCAAACCAGGACCTGCGCGACGAGCACGAAGACCAGCAGCGCATTGAAGGCATGGACGATCAGTCCGCCGAGCTTGTAACCCCAGGGGTCAAGGCCGCCGAGGGCATGGTTGATCGCGAACGTCAGCATGGCCAGGGGACGGCCCAGGCCGCCTGGATCGAAACTGAAGGCCGACTTCCAAAGTGTGGCGGGCGCCAGGTCCTGCGCATGGACGCGCGCATTACTCACGAGCGCCGGGAAGTCGTCGAACACAAAAGGTCCACCGAGCCCCGGCCAGAACAGCAGCAACGTCAGTGCGAACAGCGCGAGGGCCAAGGGCCAGACTACTGGCCGCGACCACGTCGCGATCGGATTCCACGTTGGCCTGGTCGGCGCGACGCGATCGAGGGGATTTGACATCGGGTGTGACTCCACTACGGTTCCCGAAGCCACACCCCAGGTACCAGATTTTATTGGCAGTGCGCGGGCAGCAGCTTGGGGGCGACGCCCGCGGGTGCTTCGCAATGCCATTCGCCGGAGGCGATGCGCACGATCTTGATCGTCTTGCCGACGATCACCGGCGCCCCGCGAAGCACGCAACTGATTTCACCATCGAGGCCAGGCGTGACGGAAATGACACTGCATCTGGGCGTGCTCGAGGCAAGGCCCAGCGTGGTCGCGTCAAACGTCGAAAGGTTGTCGACGAGCAGCTTTGACTCGAAAAGCGTCTTGCCCGAGTTGACTTCGGCGAGTCCCGCCGTCAACTGGCTCTTGACCGTGTAGTTCTGGTAGGCCGGTAGAGCGATTGCAGCCAGGATGGCAATGATGGCCACCACGATCATCAGCTCAATGAGGGTGAAGCCTTGGTGCTTGTGCATGTCGTCTCCCCCCGAGACCTCGAAGCCACCAGCCGTTCGCGCAACGTCGTCGGTGCGCCTGGAAATGACAAGGGGCGGCGGAGCCGCCCCTTGTTTTCAAACAGAACCGGTCGCCGCGGTATTAGTTGCAGCCGCCCGGGTTGTACTTGGTGTTGTAGTTGGCGCCGGCCGTGATGCCGCAGTCCCACTGGCCCGAAGCATTGCGGGTCAGGGTCAGGGTCGTACCGGTAACCTTCGGGTTGCCCTGGACGGTGCAAGCGATGGTCTGGCCATTGCCGGCGCCCCAGGTGCCGCCCGGCGTGACGGCGCTGCAACGCGGGGTGCTGGCCGACAGGCCCAGGTCAGCAGCGGTCGGAGTCGCACCAGCGGTGTTCGTGCCAGCCTGGATACCTTCTTCATAGGCGGTGACACCGCCACGGATGTCGGCGAGGCCTGCGGTCATCTGCGACTTGGCCACGTAGTCCTGGTAGGCCGGCAGCGCGATGGCGGCCAGGATGGCGATGATCGCCACGACGATCATCAGTTCGATCAGGGTAAAGCCTTGCTGCTTCTTCATTGGTAAATCCCCTAGGAGTTGTTGAACTTCACGTGCCTGCCGGCCCGGGTCCCCGGTCCATCGGCTTGCCGTGCTTGCTGCACGTGCAGGAATACATACGCAACTCCCGTGCCAAGTCCATGAACGAGGCCTGTATCACGCTTGGCTGGGCTCATGGGCTCATAGTGTGACGAGCGTCAAATTGGTGGTGACGCTATGTGTCATTAATCGTAAAAAAGGTGACGTTATGCGTCACTTTTGGAGTCTAAAGCCCGGTTTGCCGGCGTTTGGCGGGCCACGTCGCAACGTCTTCGTGCCCGTGCCGTGAGTGGCTGCCGGGCTGGCTGGTCGACGTCGCATACGGCGGGTGCATGGAGCCGCGTCGGGGGCATTTGCGAGTCCCGCCCAAGCGTAGCGGGGTTGGGCCGGGGTCGGCTGCCGGCCATTTTGCGAGGAGGGCACTTTGCGGAGAGGGTGAGAGGCTCCTGTGAGCCTGGGGTCGCACCCGACGTCAGCAGCTCAATGCAGGAAGGAGGGCGCGCGAAGGGGAGGCGACATGGCGCGGGGTCTGGCGTGTCGCCGGCGCTGCTTTCCACGCGTCGATCCTGCCATGCGGCGGAAGGGCTGGATCCCAGCGTTCGCTGGGATGACGTGCCAAGGGCATGGTGCGGTAGGCAGGAAGCGGGCGCCCGCGCCCGGGCTCCCGGCGGGTGGCTCAGTCGATGCCGAGCTTCTTGAGCTTGTAGCGCAGGGCGCGGAAGGTGATCCCCAGCGACTGCGCGGTCTTGGTCTTGTTGTAGCGGTTTTCCTGCAGCGCATGCTGGATCGCGGCGCGCTCGATTTCCTCGATGTACGAGGGCAGGGCGCTGGTGGCTGTGTCGCGCGGATCGATGCTGCGGGGGTCGACGCCCGCAGCGGCTGCGGCCTGGTGAGACTCGCTCGTCGCACCACCCCGGGGCAGGTGCAGGTCGGACGCGGTGAGCACGTCGCCGTCGGACAGGGCCAGTGCGCGCTCGAGGATGTTCTCGAGTTCGCGCACGTTGCCCGGGAACGGGTATTCGCGCAGGGCCTTCACGGCGTCGTCGGCCAGGGTGGGCACGCCGCGCCCCTGGGCTTCGGCCAGGCGGCCCATGATCTTGGTCGACAGGCCCGGCAGGTCTTCGAGCCGCTCGCGCAGCGGCGGCACGGCCAGCTCGATGACGTTGATCCGGTAATAGAGGTCCTGGCGGAACTTGCCTTCGGCGACCAGCTTGGCCAGGTCCTTGTGCGTGGCCGAGAGGATGCGCACGTCGACCGGGTGTTCGGTGTTGGCGCCGACGGCCCGGACCGACTTCTCCTGGATCGCGCGAAGCAGCTTGACCTGCATCGGCAGCGGCAGCTCGGCGACCTCGTCGAGGAACAGGGTGCCGCCCTCGGCGGTCTGGAACAGGCCGGGCTTGTCGGCGTGCGCGCCGGTGAAGCTGCCCTTCTTGTGGCCGAAGAACTCGCTCTCCATCAGCTCCGACGGGATCGCGCCGCAATTCACCGGGACGAAGGGCGCGTCCGCCCGGGCACCCTCGGCGTGGATGGTGCGGGCGACGAGCTCCTTGCCGACGCCGGACTCGCCGGCGATGTAGACCGGCGCCTGGCTGCGGGCGACCTTGGCGATGGTCTGGCGGAGCGTGGTCATCGCCGGCGATTCGCCGTACAGGCGCGAGGCCACCGCGTCGCTTCCGGCCTTGCGGGCCTGCTGCAGGTCCAGGGCATGCCGGACCAGGTCACGCAGCACGGGCAGGTCGACGGGCTTGGCGACGAAGTCGAAGGCGCCGGCCTTCAGTGCCTCGACCGCGGCCTCGACATTGCCGAAGGCGGTGATCATGGCGACCGGAGTCTCGGGGTACTTCTGGCTGATTTCACCCACCAGGTCGATGCCCGAGCCGTCCGGCAGGCGCATGTCGGTCAGGCACAGGTCGTAGGTATTGCGCTGCAACTGGTTGCGCGCATCGCCGAGGTTGGACGCGGTGTCGCAACGCACGCCCATCCGGCTCAAGGTCATCACCAAGAGCTCGCGGATGTCGCGTTCGTCGTCGACTATGAGTGCGCTGCGTGTTTCTGACATCGAGTCCTCCGCCCGCCAAGATAGCCGAACGCCGGGGTGTGGCCAAGCGGCTCAGGCCGCATTCGTTGCCATTTCTGGGCTGTTGGAGGCGCCGGTCACGCCCGGGTGGCCGAGGCGGGGAAGCGGATGCGGAAGCAACTGCCGACGCCCGGGGTGGGCACGTACTCCAGCGTGGCCTGGTTGGCCCGGCAGAGCTCGCGGGCGATATAGAGGCCCAGGCCGGTGCCGTGCGGCGAGGTGGTATAGAAGGGCTTGAACAGCTGCCCGGCCTGGCGCTCGGGGATGCCGGGGCCGCGGTCCAGCACGTCGATCCGGCTGCCGCCGGCGCCATCGGGCTGGGCATGGATGGTGATCCGCGCGGGCTCGCCGGGCTTGCGCCCGTACAGCAGGGCGTTGTGGACGAGAACCGTCAGCACCTGGTGCAGCTGGCGGGGGTCGACCATGACCGGCAGCGAGGGGCGGCTGGAGGTCGAGCTCAGGCTGTCGTCCTCCAGCGGGTGGCCGGCCAGGTACTCGGTGACGAACTGGCGGCACAGGCCCACCAGGTCGACATGCTCGGGCTTGGCCGGCTCGCGGCGGGCCAGGCCCAGCACGTTGTCGACGATCCCGTTCATGCGGGTGCCCTGCTGGTGGATGATCTCCAGCAGCCGGCGGTCGGCCGGACGGATGTCGTCGGACTCCTCCAGTAGCTGGACGGCGTAGTTGATCGCGGCCAGCGGGTTGCGGATCTCGTGGGCCAGGCTGGCCGAGAACCGGCCCAGCGTGGCCAGGGTGATCGACTCGGCACGCTTGGACAGCAGGGAGGTGTCGTCGAGGAAGACCAGCGTCTGGTCGCTGCCGGCGAGCAGGCGGGTGAAGCGAGGCACGATGTCGGAGAAGTCCGGGCTGGGCTGAAACGGGGTCTCGTCGTTCTTGCCGCCGTCGCGCCAGACGGCCAGGCGCCGCGCGAGCTCGGGCATGACCAGGTCGAGCTGCCAGTCCTCCTCGCGCGTGCCGCCGAGCAGCACCGTCGCCGCTTCGTTGGCCAGGGTGATGCGGTTGCGGCCGTCCACCAGCAACACGCCGGTGCGCAGGCGACGGATGATCAGCTCGTTGACCTCCACCAGGTGGGCGGTCTCCTCGCCCCGGCGCTCGGCCAGGTCCTGGCTGGCGCGCATCTGCCGGCCCAGCACGCTGGTCAGGGTGGCCATGGCCATGTAGGCCACCGCGAACATGAGGGGCTCGATCAGCGAGCGGGTCGCCTGGTCCTCGATGATCCGGGTCCAGAAGTGCTCCACGGTCAGGCCCGCCACGGCCACCAGGGCCACGCCGATGCCGTAGCGGGTGGGCAGCAGCAGGGCGGCGGCGCCGACGTTGAAGATGAGCATCAGGGCGATGCCGGTGCTGGCGGCCGGTATCGAGTGCATGGCCAGGATGCCGAAGAACAGGTCGGCGCTGATGCCGATCATCGTGCACAGGCGCAGGTCGCCCTTGCGACCAAAGGCGAACAGCAGGACCGCCGAGAAGGCGTAGGCGATCGCCAGGGCCTGGGCGAACAGGGCATGGCGGGTTTCGGGCAACTGCTCGGCGATCGGACCGAACAGCACCAGCAGCAGCATGGCCGCTTCCAGCAGGCGGTAGAGGGTGAAGAAGTGGAGCTCGCGTCGGAGCGCCTTGTCGGCGTCGGCGACCTGCAGGGCGGCGATTTTCAGGGGCAAGCGCGGCGCTCCGTGGGTGGCTGGCGGGGGTGGGGCGGCGGACCCCCGGGGACCGAGTATAGGGAGCTGCGCCCGGGAAGTGTCGAAGCGGGCGCTCCGGCCGGGTCCGCCGCGGCCGGCTCCCCGTGGGGCCGGGCGGGCGGGTTTTGCCCGTGGCGCCCCAATCGGCGACAATGGCGGGCCCCATCGCGCCCGCTCCGGGCTTTCCGGAGCGCCGCCGCGAGGGACGTCTGTTCAACTCCCCTCGGTGACGCATGAACTTCCACGAATACCAGGCAAAGCAGCTCTTTGCCGACTACGGCATCGCAGTGCCGACCGGCCGCGTGGCCCGTACCCCCGACGAAGCCGTTGCCGCGGCCAAGGAAATCCCGGGCGACCTGTGGGTCGTCAAGGCCCAGATCCATGCGGGCGGCCGTGGCAAGGCCGGCGGCGTCAAGCTGGCCAGGACCTTTGATGAGGTCAAGGAATACGCCAAGGCCATGCTGGGCACGAAGATGGAGACCTACCAGTCGGCCGGCGTTGCCCTGCCGATCGATTCGGTCCTGATCTCCGAAGGCACCGACATCGACAAGGAACTGTACCTGTCGGTGCTGGTCGACCGCGGCACCCAGTCGATCACCTTCATCGCCTCCAGCGAGGGTGGCGTGGAGATCGAGAAGGTCGCCGAGGAGACCCCGCACCTGATCAAGACCCTCAACGTGAACTACGTCGAGGGCCTGCAGCCCTACCAGTGCCGCGAGCTGGGCTTCTCGCTGGGCCTGACCGCCAAGCAGGTCGGCCAGCTGACCAAGATCATGCTGGGCCTGTTCAAGCTGTTCAACGAAAAGGACCTGGCCCTGGTCGAGCTGAATCCGCTGGCGATCCTGACCAATGGCGACCTGGCCGTGCTCGACGGCAAGGTCAACAGCGACGACAACGCCACCTTCCGCCACAAGGACCTGGCCGCGATGCGCGACATCCGCCAGGAGGACGAGACCGAGGTCAAGGCCAGCCAGCACGACCTCAACTACGTCACCATGGACGGCAACATCGGCTGCATGGTCAACGGCGCCGGCCTGGCGATGGCGACCATGGACGTCATCAAGCTGGAAGGCGGCGAGCCGGCCAACTTCCTCGACGTCGGCGGCGGCGCCACCAAGGAGCGCGTCACCGAGGCGTTCAAGCTCATCCTCTCGAGCGACAAGGTCAAGGCGATCTTCGTCAACATCTTCGGCGGCATCGTCCGCTGCGACATGATCGCCGAGGGCATCATCGCCGCGGTCAAGGAAGTCGACGTCAAGGTCCCGGTGATCGTGCGCCTGGAAGGCACCAACGTCGAGGCCGGCAAGGAGCTGCTGAAGAACTCCGGGCTGGCGATCACGGCGGCCGACGACATCAACGACGGCGCCAGGAAGGCCGTCGCCGCCGTCGCCTGACAAGAGTTGCCGTAGCCCGGGTAAGCGTAGCGCACCCGGGGCACTCCCAACATTTTCCCGGGTGCGGCCCATGGCCTTCCCCGGGCTACGAGAAACAAGGGACTTTGCAATGTCCGTGCTAATCAACAAGAACACCAAGGTCATCGTCCAGGGCTTCACCGGCTCGCAGGGCACCTTCCACGCCGAGCAGATGCTCGAGTACGGCACCCAGGTCGTCGGTGGCGTGACCCCGGGCAAGGGCGGCACCGAGCACCTCGGCCTGCCCGTGTTCAACACCGTGTCCGACGCGGTCGCCGCGACCGGCGCCGACGCCTCGGTCATCTACGTGCCGCCGCCGTTCGCGGCCGACGCGATCCTCGAGGCGGCCGATGCCGGCATCAAGGTCATCGTCTGCATTACCGAGGGCATCCCGGTGCTCGACATGCTGCGCGTCAAGAACGTGCTCAACGACCACGACGACGTGGTCCTGGTCGGCCCGAACTGCCCCGGCGTGATCACCCCGGGCGAGTGCAAGATCGGCATCATGCCGGGCCACATCCACAAGCCGGGCAAGATCGGCATCGTCTCGCGCTCCGGCACGCTGACCTACGAAGCGGTCAAGCAGACCACCGACGTCGGCCTCGGCCAGTCGACCTGCATCGGCATCGGCGGCGACCCGATCAACGGCACCAACTTCATCGACGCGCTGAAGCTGTTCCAGGACGACCCGCAGACCGAGGGCATCATCATGGTCGGCGAGATCGGCGGCAGCGCCGAGGAAGAGGCCGCCGAGTTCATCAGCCAGTACGTGACCAAGCCCGTGGTCGGCTTCATCGCCGGCGCCAGCGCCCCGAAGGGCAAGCGCATGGGCCATGCCGGTGCGATTGCATCGGGCGGCCAGGGCACCGCCGAAGGCAAGTTCGCCGCGATGGAGAAGGCCGGCGTCACCACGGTGAAGTCGCCCGGCGACCTCGGCGCGGCGATCGCCAAGCGCCTCAACGGCTGAGCCGCGATCCGCCTCGTCGTACGAAAAAGGCCACCTCCGGGTGGCCTTTTTCGTTGCGTCCCCGGGCGGTGGGCGCTAGACCCCGACCGGGTAGTCGACCATCACCTCGTCGCCGGACTTGCCGGCCAGGCCCCAGTTCCAGCGGGGCGTCTCGGTGATGCTGATCTCGACGTCGCGTCGGGGAATCCCGTGGCGTTCCTCCAGTCGTTCGAACAACAGGCGGATGAGGGCTTTCTTGGCCGACATCGAGCGGCCCTCGAAACAGCTGATCTCCAGCACCAGGTAACGGTCGGAATGGCCGTCGGGGAAGATGAAGTCCTCCGGCGCCAGGCCGAAGAAGCGATGGAAGCGGTGCTCCGCCGGCAGGCGGAACGCTTCCGTCATGCAGCTGTGGATGGTGTCCGACAGGGCGCTGCGGATCGGGTCCAGTTGCGATTTGAGGCCGTATATCTTGATGCGGGACATGGGGTTGGACTGCTGGCTTGGCGGTGGCGGAAGGCTGCCGCAGGCGGTGGCGGGACGCTCGGGGGTGCGCCTGGATGGAGGTCCGTATCCTGTCGGGCCCACTCCCCGTGGGCCATTCGCGCGACCGGCGGGGCCAGGGCGGGAACGAGCGGCAGGGTATCAACAAAAAAACGCGGGGGGGAGGGAAGCCCCCACCCATCGCCGTCGGAAAACAGGCATGCTCGACCGGTCCTGGCGGCGGCCCGCCCGTCCAGCGCATGCCTGGCCGGTCGCCTGCGTCGTCGGGAGAGGCACCCGGGCTGCGGCCCGGGCGCGAATCCGCGGCCCGCGCGCAGCCGGAAGGCGCCCCGTGGGCTGGTGGCGCGCCCGCGGCTTCTGAAACAATGCCGGCGTCGCGCGTGATCGTGCGCGCCCGCTCCCGCGGCCGATCCGGCCCGACCAATCCCCCAGGTGGCTCCATGTCCCAGACGCTTCGAATCGCCATGGCCCAGTTCGACTTCCCGGTCGGCGCGGTCCAGGCCAACGCCGAACGCATCCTCGCGATGATCAACGAGGCGCGCGACGAGTACGGGGCGGACCTGGTGCTGTTCCCGGAGCTGGCCCTGAGCGGTTATCCGCCGGAGGACCTCTTGATGCGCCCCGGCTTCCTCGCCGATTGCCACGTGGAGATGGAGAAGCTCGCCGCGGGGGTCGCCGGCATCACCGCCGTCGTGGGCTGGCCGCAGTCGGCCGGCAGCGTGGTTTACAACGCGGCCAGCGTGCTGCGCGACGGCCAGGTGACGCATACCTACCGCAAGCGCGAACTGCCCAACTACGCGGTGTTCGACGAGCGCCGCTACTTCACCCTCGATCCCGACGGCGAAACCTGCGTGTTCGAGGTCGACGGCGTGCGCGTCGGCCTGGTGATCTGCGAGGACCTCTGGTTCGCCGAGCCCATGGCCGAGGCGGTCGCGGCCGGCGCGGAACTGCTGCTGGTGCCGAATGCCTCGCCCTTCGAGCGCGACAAGCATGCCGACCGCGACGCGCTGCTGGGGCGCCGCATCCGCGAGAGCCGGGCGCACGGCCCCGGGGTGGGCATCGCCTACCTCAACCTCGTGGGCGGGCAGGACGCGCTGATGTTCGACGGGGCATCGGTCGTCGCCGACGCCGATGGCAGCGTGCATCCGGCGGCCGCGGCCTTCACCGACCAGTGGCTGGTGGTCGATTTCAACCGCGAGCGCCGTGCATTCCTGCCCGTGCAGTGGATGGACGAGGGCGACGAGAGCCGCGATGCGCTGGCGTGGCGCGCGATCGTGCGCGGCACCGCTGATTACTGCCGCAAGAACGGGTTCGGCAAGGTCTGGCTCGGGCTGTCGGGCGGCATCGATTCGTCGCTGGTGCTGGCGTTGGCGGTCGACGCGCTGGGCGCGGAGAACGTGACCGCGGTGCGGATGCCCTCGCGCTATACCGCCGACCTGTCGAACGACCTGGCCCAGGTGCAATGCGATTCACTCGGGGTGCGTTTGCTGACCCTGCCGATCGAGAAACCGTTCCAGGGCTTCCTCGACGCACTCGAAGGCGCCTTCGAAGGCGTCGCGGTCGACACCACCGAGGAGAACCTGCAGTCGCGCACCCGCGGCGCATTGCTGATGGCGCTGTCGAACAAGTTCGGCGGGCTGTTGCTGACGACCGGCAACAAGAGCGAGTACGCCGTCGGCTACGCCACCATCTACGGCGACATGTGCGGCGGCTACGCGCCGATCAAGGACCTCTACAAGACCGAGGTCTATGCGCTGGCGCGCTGGCGCAACACGGTCGGTGGCAGCGCACCCAACGGGGGGCAGGTGATCCCGCAGGAGGTCATCGACCGCGCGCCTTCGGCCGAGCTGCGCGCCGACCAGAAGGACCAGGACTCGCTGCCGCCCTATGACGTGCTCGACGCCATCCTGCTGCGCTACGTCGACCAGGAACAGTCGCGCGACGACATCGTCTCGGCCGGCTACGACGCGGCGACCGTCGACAAGGTGCTGCGCCTGGTGCGGATCAGCGAATGGAAGCGGCACCAGTCCGCGCCTGGGCCCAAGGTCTCGCGCCGCGCCTTCAGCCGCGAGCGGCGCTACCCGATCACCAACGGTTACGGGTTCTGAGGGCTCGGGCGTAAGTCCCGGATGCGCGTGGGCCGTCTGGCCCGCGCGGTTTTTTGCCCGTCATCGCCAGGCGACGGGCCGTGGGTGTTCAGGGTGTCCTCCGGAAGGGGCAGTTCCTACGGGTTCGAGACAGGGCTCAGGGGCCGCCGCGAAGCGAGGAGCTGGATCCCAGCGTTCGCTGGGATGACGGCGTTGGGCGAGGGCTGTGGCGGAGGCCACGCGAGCCGATGCGGGGACCGTCCGACTCCCGACTCCCGACTCCCCATTCCCCATTCCCCATTCCCCATTCCCCATTCCCCATTCCCCATTCCCCATTCCCCATTCCCCAAAAAAAACGCCGCCCCAGGGGCGGCGTCTTCGCATCGGGAACCGGGTCCCGTTACATGTTGTCGAGGGCCGACTTCTCGCCCGCGAAGGGGTTGAGCTTGCGCCAATCGCTCGGGTAGTCGGGCCAGTTCTTGCCGGCCAGGTACGGATGGTCGGGTTCCTTGGCCTGCAGTTCCTTGCGCGCGTTCTCGGCCAGCGCATCGTTGCCCATGCCCTCGTACGCGAGGGCGAGGGTGGCGATGGCGTCGTTCTGGTACATGCTGTCCGGGTAGGTCTTCATCAGGTAGGTCGCCCGGTTCGCTGCCGCCACGTAGGCGGTGCGCCGCAGGTAGTACAGGGCGACGTCCATCTGGTGGCGCGCGAAGGTGTCGCGCAGCTCGGCCATCTTCTCCTCCGCTGCCGCCGCGTAGCGGCTGTTCGGATAGCGGTCGACCACGAGCTGGAAGTCGTTGTAGGCCTGGCGCGGCGTCGAGAGGTCGCGGCGGCTGGAGTCCAGGCGCCAGACGCGCTGCAGGAACACCGCGTCGCGGCTGGAGTTGGTCAGCCCGCGCAGGTAGTACAGGTACGCTGCGTTGCGGTGCGTGGGGTAGGTGCGCAGGAAGCGGTCGATGCTGCTGATCGCATCCTCGTGCTTGCCGGCCTTGTACTGGGCGTAGGCGATCTCCATCAGCGCCTGCTCGGTGTACGGGCCGTAGGGGTACTGGGCGACCAGGCGCTTGAACGTGGTCTCCGCGCCGGACCAGTTCTCGTTCACCATCGACTTGTGCGCTTTCTCGTACAGCGCTTCGACGGGCTGGCCTTCATCGGCGTCCTTGTCCTTGAAACGCGAGCAGCCGGTGGCCACGACGAGGGCGAGCACGAGGATGCCGGCCAGGCGGGGCAGGGAACGGGCGAGGGTGGAACTTGCGGTCATGGGAAGCTTCAACGGGCGCCGAGGGCACGAACTGCCGATAATAGCAGTCCGGGCCCCCGTGGCCTTAATCGATGCCCAGCCCCGGCAAGGCCGCCCCAGACAATGACCGATACCCCCTCCCCGCTGACCGCCACCGTCCCCGACCATGCCGCCGGAAGGCGCTTCGACGCCGTCCTGGCCGAACTGTTCCCGGCCTATTCGCGCTCCCGCCTGGCCGCCTGGATCAAGTCCGGCGACGCCCTCCTGGACGGCCAGCAGGTCCGGCCGCGCGACCCGGTGCGCGGCGGCGAGGCCGTGGCGCTGCGGGTCATCGAGGAGGTCCAGACCCATTCCGCGCCCGAGGCGATCCCGCTGGACGTGCTGTTCGAGGACGAGCACGTCTTCGTCATCAACAAGCCCGCGGGCCTGGTCGTCCATCCCGGCGCCGGCAATCCCGCCGGCACCCTCGTCAACGCCCTGCTGCACCGCGACCCCAACCTGAACACGCTGGCCCGCGCCGGCATCGTGCACCGGCTCGACAAGGACACGTCGGGCGTCATGGTGGTGGCCCGCACCCTGGTCGCCCACACGGCCCTGATCGAGCAGCTGTCCTCGCGCCAGGTCCACCGGCAGTACCTGGCCGTGGTGGTCGGGTCGATGGTCGCCGGCGGCACCGCGGATTTCCCGATCGACCGCCATCCGCGCGACCGCATCCGCATGGCGGTGCGCGAGGACGGACGCGAGGCGGTGACCCACTACCGCCTGCGCGAGCGCTTCCGTGCCCACACGCTGCTGGAGTGCCGGCTGGAGACCGGCCGGACCCACCAGATCCGCGTGCACATGGCGCACGTGAAGTACCCGATCGTTGGCGACCCCATGTACGGCGGACCGCTCAAGCTGCCCAGGGGCGCGACGCCCGAACTGGTCGAGGCGCTGCGCGGTTTCAAGCGCCAGGCCCTGCATGCCGAGACCCTCGAGTTCATGCATCCGGTCAGCGGCGAACCGGTCCGCTGTTCGGCGCCGATGCCGGCCGACATGCAGGCCCTGGTCGCGGTGCTCCGGGAAGACAGCCGGCTGGCCCACGAAGCGGCCCGCTGAGATGGCGACGCCGTGGTTCGAGGTCGATTGGCCCGCGCCGCCGCGGGTCCGCGCGATCAGCACCCTGCGCCACGGCGGCGGCCAGTCGCCGCCGCCCTTCGACGACTTCAACCTCGGGCTGCGCTGCGGCGACGCACCGGAGAGCGCCCAGGCCAACCGCGAGGCATTGATCCGGCGCGCAGGCCTGCCTTCGGCCCCGCGCTGGTTGCGGCAGGTGCACGGCACCGGCGTGCTGCGCCTGGGGACGGCGGGCGACGGTGGAGAGCCCGAGGCCGACGCCGCGGTGACCGCCGAGCCGGGCGTGGTGATCGCCATCCAGACCGCCGACTGCCTGCCCGTGCTGTTCTGCGCCGACGACGGTCGCGAGGTGGGTGGCGCGCATGCCGGCTGGCGTGGCCTGGCCGCCGGGGTGTTGGAAGCGACGGTAGCGGCCCTGCGCACGCCGCCCGATCGCCTGTGCGCGTGGCTGGGGCCCGCGGCCGGACCCGTGGCCTATGAAGTGGGCGAGGAGGTCCGCGAGGCATTCGTGTCCAGCGACCGCGGCGCGGAGGCCGCGTTCGCCGCCACCCGGCCAGGCCACTGGAACGTCGACCTTTATGCGCTGGCGCGCCGCCGCCTGGCCGTCGCCGGTGTGCCCTCCGGACGGATCCATGGCGGCACGCGCTGCACGATCTCCGAGCCAACGGCGTTCTTCTCCCATCGCCGCGACGGACGCAGCGGGCGCATGGCCAGCCTGCTGTGGATCGAATGAACGCGGCGCGATGCGGCGGCTGGGGGTACGCGTGACGTGCCGACGAGCACGGTCGGAAGCGTCCGCCCTGAGCAGCATGACCCGCCCGGGCGTGCGCCATACTGGAGCCGGACAGCATGCAGGGGCGGCGACATGAAGAAGGAGACGTCGGTCGTGGCGGCCGCGCGGGTCGCGAACCGGAGGGGCAGCGATGACTGAGCGCGCTGCGCCGCGCTGGTTCGTGCCCGGCGACCTCAACGGCTTCTTCGGGCTGGTCGTCGACAACCTGTCGATCCTCGGCTTCATCGCGGCCGCGCTGGTCGGGATCTTCGGCTTCCCGGCCGAGGTCGTGTTCACCCGGATGTTCCCGGGCACCGCCTTCGGCGTGCTGGTGGGCAACCTGATCTACACCCTGATGGCGCGCCGGCTGGCGCTGCGCACGGGGCGCGACGACGTCACGGCGATGCCGCTGGGCCTGGATGCACCGACCAGCATCGGCATGGCCCTGCTGGTGCTCGGTCCGGCCTTCACCCGGTTCCAGGCCGAGGGCATGGACACCGAGGCGGCGGCGCTGGCGACCTGGCAGCTGGGCATGGCCGCACTGATGGTGATGGGCACGCTGAAACTGGTGCTCTCGTTCGCCGGCGACCTGATCACGCGGATCGTGCCGCGGGCGGCACTGTTGGGGTCGATCGGCGGCGCCGCGCTGGTGCTGCTGGGCTTCCTGCCGCTGATCGAGACCTTGCGCTCGCCCGTGGTCGGCCTGGCGACGTTCGGCCTGCTGCTGTACGTGCTGGTCGCGCGCGGCCGGCTGCCGGTCCGAATCCCGGGCGTGCTGCTGGCCTTCCTGGTGGGTACGGCGCTGTACTACGGCCTCGGCATCGCCGGCCTGGGCGCGCCGGGCTTCGCCCTGCCACGCGCGATGCCGCTTGGCCTCACGCTGCCGTGGCCGGGGCTGGGTTTCATCGACGGCTTGCCACTGACCGTGCCCTACCTGTCGCTGTTGCTGCCGTTCGGGCTGTTGATGGTGGTGGGCGGCATCAACGTCAGCGAGAGCGCGCGCGCTGCCGGCGACGACTACCGCACCCGCGACGTGCTGCTGGCCGAGGCCGTGTCGACCCTGGTCGCCGGCCTGTGCGGCGGCGTCGCGCAGACCACGCCCTACATCGGCCAGCCCGCGTACAAGCACATGGGCGCGCGCATGGGCTACACGCTGTTGACCGGCCTGTTCATTGGCATCGGCGGCATGCTGGGCTTCGTGTCGGGCCTGGTGCAGTGGCTGCCGCTGGCGGTGCTGGCGCCGATCATCGCCTACGTCGGCCTGGACATCACGGTGCAGGCCTTCCAAAGCACCCGCCGCGAGCACGCGATCGCCGTGGCCCTGGCGTTCCTGCCCTCGGTCGCCTACCTGCTGGTCATCAAGCTCGGCAATCCGGCCTGGATCGAACCGGCGCGCTTCGCCGAGCTGTATGCCCACGGCGAAGGCAGCGGCCTGCCGGAGCTGGCCACCATCGTGGTCCTGGGCAATGGCTTCATCATCACCGCCATGCTCTGGGCCTCGGCCCTGGTGGCGATGATCGAGGGGCGCCTGCGCCTGGCGGCGGGCTGGCTTCTGGCCGCGGCCGCGCTGTGCCTGTTCGGCGTGATCCACTCGGTGCACCCGCAGGGCGGCATTTACCTGCCATGGGCCCTGCAGGGGCTGGGCCGGGTCATCGCATGGCAGTTCGCGGCGGGCTACGCGGTGCTGGCGGGCATGCTGGCCCTGCTCTCGCTGCAGGCCGCCGGCCCTCGCGAGCGGGCGCCACCCGGGGCGTAGGCGCGCCTCGACATTGCATGAACAGCCGTTTGCGCATCCTTGAATCGCGCTTGAATCGTCGGCGCGCGAGCCGCATTTCGCAGTCATGCGGCAATGCGGCCGCCCCCGTTTTCCGAGGATTCCCCACATGCGGATGGACAAGCTGACTTCGCGCTTCCAGCAGGCGATCGCCGATGCGCAATCGCTGGCGGTCGGGCGCGACCACAACGTGATCGAACCGGTGCACCTGTTGACCGCGCTGCTCGACCAGGCCGGCGGCGGCACCCGGCCGCTGCTGGTGCAGGCCGGCGTCAACGTGCCCCTGCTGCGCGAGCGCCTGGGCGAGGCGTTGGAGAAGCTGCCGAAGGTCAGCGGGCAGGAGGGCAACGTCTCGGCCGGCAACGACCTGGCACGGCTGCTCAACGTGACCGACAAGCTCGCCCAGCAGCGCGGCGACGCCTTCATCGCGTCCGAGTTGTTCCTGCTCGCCGCGCTCGAGGGCAGCAGCGAGGCAGGCAAGCTGCTCAAGGCCGCCGGCGCCGACAAGGCCCGCCTGGAAGCGGCGATCGACAAGGCCCGCGGCGGCGAATCGGTGCAGTCCGAGAATGCCGAGGAACAGCGCCAGGCGCTGGAGAAATACTGCGTCGACCTGACCGCGCGCGCCGAGTCCGGCAAGCTGGACCCGGTCATCGGTCGCGACGAGGAAATCCGCCGCACGGTGCAGGTGCTGCAGCGCCGGACCAAGAACAACCCGGTCCTGATCGGCGAGCCCGGCGTGGGCAAGACCGCGATCGTCGAGGGCCTGGCCCAGCGCATCGTCAATGGCGAAGTGCCCGAGGGCCTGCGCGGCAAGCGCGTGCTCGCGCTCGACATGGGTGCGCTGATCGCCGGTGCGAAGTTCCGTGGCGAGTTCGAGGAGCGCTTGAAGGGCGTGCTCAACGACCTGTCCAGGGACGAGGGCCAGGTGATCCTCTTCATCGACGAGCTGCACACCATGGTCGGCGCCGGCAAGGCCGATGGCGCGATGGACGCCGGCAACATGCTCAAGCCGGCGCTGGCGCGCGGCGAGCTGCACTGCATCGGCGCGACCACCCTGGACGAGTACCGCAAGTACGTCGAGAAGGACGCCGCGCTCGAGCGCCGCTTCCAGAAGGTCTTCGTCGGCGAGCCCTCGGTCGAGGACACCATCGCCATCCTGCGCGGCCTGAAGGAGAAGTACGCCGTCCACCATGGCGTGGAGATCACCGATCCGGCGATCGTCGCCGCGGCGACGCTGAGCAACCGCTACATCGCCGACCGCCAGTTGCCGGACAAGGCCATCGACCTGATGGACGAGGCGGCCAGCCGCATCCGCATGGAGATCGACTCCAAGCCCGAGGAGCTCGACCGCAAGGAGCGCCGGCTGATCCAGCTCAAGATCCAGCGCGAGGCACTGAAGAAGGAGAAGGACGACGCGTCGAAGCAGCGGCTGGCCGACCTCGAGGCCGAGATCGCCACGCTCGAGCGCGAGTTCAATGACCTGGAGGAAGTGTGGAAGGCCGAGAAGGCCACCCTGCAGGGCGCGACGAAGATCAAGGAGCAGATCGAGGCGGCCAAGCTCGAGCTGGAGGCCGCGCAGCGCAAGCAGGACTTCGGCCGCATGAGCGAGATCCAGTACGGCACCCTGCCGGAGCTGGAGAAGCAGCTGCAGGCGGCCCAGGAGGCCGAGAAGCAGGGCTTCAGCCTGCTGCAGGACAAGGTCACCGCCGAGGAGATCGCCGAGGTCGTCGCGCGCTGGACCGGCATCCCGGTGTCGAAGATGCTCGAGGGCGAGCGCGAGAAGCTGCTGAAGATGGAAGAGCACCTGCACGCGCGCGTGGTCGGTCAGGAGGAGGCGATCAAGGTCGTGTCCGACGCGGTGCGCCGCTCGCGCGCCGGGCTGTCCGACCCCAACCGGCCGAGCGGGTCCTTCCTGTTCCTCGGCCCGACCGGCGTCGGCAAGACCGAGCTGTGCAAGGCGCTGGCCGAGTTCCTGTTCGACTCCCCGGACGCGATGGTGCGCATCGACATGAGCGAATTCATGGAGAAGCACGCCGTCTCGCGCCTGGTCGGCGCGCCCCCGGGTTACGTCGGCTACGAGGAGGGCGGTTACCTGACCGAGGCGGTGCGCCGCCGGCCCTACAGCGTGATCCTGCTCGACGAGGTCGAGAAGGCGCACCCGGACGTGTTCAACATCCTGCTGCAAGTGCTCGACGACGGGCGCCTGACCGATGGCCAGGGCCGCACGGTCGACTTCCGCAACACGGTCATCGTGATGACCTCCAACCTCGGCAGCCAGATGATCCAGGAGATGTCGGACGACGACTCCGCCGAGGGCTACACCAAGATGAAGGCGGCGGTCATGGGCGTGGTGCAGAACCACTTCCGGCCGGAGTTCATCAACCGGCTCGACGACATCGTCGTGTTCCATCCGCTGGGCAAGGCGCAGATCCGCGAGATCGCGCGGATCCAGATGGCTGGCCTCGACAAGCGGCTCGCCGAGCGCGGCCTCAAGCTCGAACTGGGCGACAACGCGCTGGCGCTGCTCGCCAACGTCGGCTTCGACCCGGTGTACGGGGCGAGGCCCTTGAAGCGGGCGATCCAGCAACAGCTGGAAAACCCGCTGGCGCAGCGGATCCTGTCCGGCGAGTTCGTGGCCGGCGACACCATCGTGGCCGATGCCGAGGGCGGCCAACTGGTGTTCCACAAGCCCTGAGTCCCTCCCGCCGCGGCCACCCTGGCCGCCGCGCCGCCGTCGGGTGCTCCGGCGCCCGTCGGC
>NZ_VICE01000040.1 GCF_006546775.1 Marilutibacter aestuarii | reverse complement strand
TCCGCGCCGCCACGCGGTGCTGTACCGGTTGCTGTGGCGCCTCGTCCACGGCGAGCGTGCCCTGCTGGGCATGGCCACCGACGATGATGTGGCATGGGCCATGGACGCCGCGAAGGCGGTGAACCGCGAAAAGCACAAGATGAAGGCGTTCGTGCGATTCCGCGAAGTCCAGGCGCCCGATGGCAGCGTCTACGTGGCCTGGTTCGAACCGGTGCACGATGTCCTGGCCCAGGTCGCGCCGTTCTTCGCGCGTCGCTTTGCCGGCATGCGCTGGTCCATCCTCACGCCGCTGCGAAGCGCGCACTGGGACGGCCAGGCGCTGCGCCTGGGGCCCGGCGCCGAACGCGCCGACGCACCCGACGGCGACGCGCTCGAAGCGCTGTGGCGCGTCTACTACGCCAACATCTTCAATCCCGCACGGCTGAAGGTCGACGCGATGGTGAAGGAGATGCCGGTCCGGTACTGGAAGAACCTGCCCGAAGCCGCGCTGATCCCCGGCCTGATACGCGAGGCCGGGGGGCGCATGCAGGCGATGGTCGATGCCGCGCCGACCACACCGAAGCGGGCGCTGCGGGCACCGGCACGCACGGCGCGCGATGTCGCGCTGCCCGTGGACGCCGACGCGCTGGCCGCTGCCGTCCGCAGTTGTCGCCAGTGCCCGCTGTGGCAGCCCGCCACGCAGGCGGTGCCGGGCGAGGGGCCCGTCGACGCCCGGGTGATGGTCGTCGGCGAGCAGCCCGGCGATGCCGAGGACCTCGCCGGGCGGCCCTTCGTCGGTCCGGCGGGCCGCCTGCTGGACGAGGCGTTGTCGGCGGCCGGGCTCGACCGGGCGGCGCTGTACCTGACCAACGCGGTGAAGCACTTCAAGTTCCAGCCACGTGGCAAGCGTCGCTTGCACGCGCGTGCCGACGCCGCCGAGCAGGCGGCCTGCCGCCCCTGGCTGGAGGCCGAGCTCGAGCGGGTGAAGCCTGCGTTCGTCGTGTGCCTGGGCAATACCGCCGCCCGCGCCCTGCTCGGCGCGGGCGTGGCGGTGAACGCGGACCGCGGCATCTGGCACGCGTCGGCGTCGGGCGCGGCGGTCATGCCGACCTTCCATCCGTCGTATCTGCTGCGATTGCCCGTGGCCGAACGCGAGGGCGCCTGGACCGCCCTGGTCGCGGACCTCGCGAAGGTGCGGGACGCCTGCGAGCAGGACGGGCGCGCCTGAGCGTCCTCGGCACGCCGGCGCCAGGATTCGTACGTCGTCTGTCAAGGTGCCACCCCCAGCCGTCATTCCAGCGAACGCTGGAATCCAGCCTTTCGGCTGAAGGTGAGGGGCGGTTCGGATATGGGTGCAATGCGCTTTGCTTGTTGCACCCTACGGTGAAGGGCCGCCCGCGTCAGCCCTTCTTCCCGAGCAGTGCCAGGACGGCTTCGGCGGCGGCTTCGGAGGAGGCCGGGTTCTGGCCGGTGACCAGGTGGCCGTCGGTGATGGCGTGGCTGGCCCAGTCGTCCTTTTTTTCGTAGTGGCCGCCGTTCTCCTTGAGCATGTCCTCGACCAGGAACGGCACGATGTCGGTCAGGCCCACCGCGGCCTCTTCGCTGTTGGTGAAACCAGTGACGCGCTTGTCCTTGACCAGCGGATCGCCGTGGCTGCCCTTGGCGCCGCGGAGTACGCCCGGCGCATGGCATACCAGTGCCACCGGCTTGCCGGCGGCGTGCGTGGATTCGATGAGCGCAATGGAGTCGCGGTCGTTGGCCAGGTCCCAGAGCGGTCCATGGCCCCCGGGGTAGAACACCGCGTCGAATCGCCCGGCGTCGATCCCGGCCAGGACCTCGGTCGAGGCCAGCGCAGCCTGCGCCTCTTCGTCTTCCCGAAAGCGGCGGGTGGCGTCGGTCTGCGCATCCGGCGCGTCGCTCTTGGGATCCAGCGGCGGCTGGCCGCCCCGCGGTGAGGCGAGGGTGATCGTGGCTCCCGCGTCCTTGAATACGTAGTAGGGCGCGGCGAATTCCTCCAGCCAGAAGCCGGTCTTCTCGCCGGTGTCGCCCAGGCGGTCGTGGGACGTCAGCACCATCAGGATCTTCATGTCGGGCTCCAGGGGAAAGGCCAGAACCCTAGCCGGCGCCGCCGCAAGCAGGCGTGAAGCCGGCCCCGGCCCCGGCGGTTTTTTGGCTACTATCTCGCCATGAACGACCTGACGATGCCGGACCCGGACGATGCCACCCTCCGCGAGGCGCTGGCTGATGCGGACGTCTACCGCACGCTGCTGGAGTCCACCCGCGCGATCCCGTGGAAGATCGACTGGGCGAGCATGCGCTTCACCTACATCGGGCCGCAGATCGAGTCCCTGCTGGGCTGGCCGCAGGCCAGCTGGAGCACGGTCGAGGACTGGGCCGCGCGCATGCACCCGGAGGACCGCGAGCGCGTGGTGGGCTTCTGCGTGGCGCAGTCGCAGGCGGGCGTCGACCACGAGGCCGACTACCGGGCGATGACGCATGACGGGCGCTACGTCTGGATCCGCGACGTCGTCCACGTCGTGCGCCGGGCCGATGGCGCGGTCGACAGCCTGGTCGGCTTCATGTTCGACATCAGCGAGCGCAAGAAGGACGAGGAAGAACTCCTGCGCCTGCATCGCGAGCTCGAGCGGCTGTCGATGACCGATGGGCTGACCGGCATCGCCAACCGGCGCATGTTCGATACCCGTCTGGGCACGGAATGGAAGGCCGCGCGCGAGGGCGGCAAGCCGCTGTCGCTGGTGATCGTCGACATCGACTGTTTCAAGCAGTACAACGACGCCCATGGCCACGTGGCCGGCGACGAGTGCCTCACGCGCATCGGCGGCATGCTGCAGGAATTGTCGCAACGCCCCGGGGACGTGGTCGCGCGTTTTGGCGGCGAGGAGTTCATCCTGCTGCTGCCGGGGGCCGACGAAACCGCTGCCCGCGAGGTCGCCGAGGCCTGCGTGCGCGGCATCGCGCGCCTGCGCATCCCGCATGGCGGTCCGGGCGTCGGCGACATCGTGACCGCCAGCCTCGGCGTTGGCACGGCGCGGCCAGCGGCCGGCGACACCGCCCGCGACTTCCTGGCCGCTGTCGACCGGCGGCTTTACGACGCCAAGGCCCGCGGCCGCAACCGGATCGAGGTGCTGGAACAGGGACACCGCGCCGCCGCGTTGCGCGCCCCTCGTCCTTGACCGCCGCACGTCACATATCCGGTATCCGTTCAGCGGAATGAGGGGATTGGACGCCCCCGTTCACCCTGCCTAGATGGCGTGGGGTCTTGAATGACGGCATGGAAGCCATTCCCCGCCGCGCGCGTCAAGCGATCGAACAGGTGCTCGAGCGGTTCCTGTCCGACCTGCGACCGGACCTGTCGGTCATCCTCGACCAGCTCGACGCCGCCGTGATCCGGCGCGCGCGCAACGAGCGCGACGACGCGATGCTCGTGCAGTGGGTCGACACCCGCGAGGCCCTGGGCCGTCGCAAGGACGGCTTCATCCCGGCGTTCAACGAGGCACTCCGCCGCGAGTGCGAATCCGCGCACGACCATGCCGCGCCGTCACTGTCACGCGGGTTGCTGGGCGACCAGTTGCAACCGCTGATGCTGCTCGACGAACACATCGTCGACGAAGACAACGCGCTCGCCGCCCTGGCCAGCCGCCATGCGTCGCGCGCCAGCTTGCCGTTGATGCTGCTTGGCCATCGCTTCGCGGTGCTGCTTGAACGCCCACCGCTTGACGCGGCGGCGCTCCCCATCGGACCGGAGGCCTGTTGCCGCGCCCTTCGCAGTGCGGCGCAGGCCATCGACCTGCCGATCCATGCGCGTATCGTGCTGTACAACGCCTACGACAACGAAGTCGGTCGGCATTACGAAGCGTGCATCCAGACCGCCAATGCCATGCTCGATGAAGCCGGCATCCTGCCCGGGTTGAGCTTCGTGCCGCTGCGCGCGCGCGCGGGCGCATCGCACCCGGGGCGCGGGCAGGTTGCCGACGCGCCGGGCGCGGCGTCCGATGGCCTGCTGTCGGCGATCGAGGCCATGCGCATCGTCAACGGCACCCTCGACGAACTCGCGCCGCCCGGTACGCTGCCCGAGAGCTGCCTGCCCGAGCGCGCCGAGGCCGTGGCGGCGATGGTGCAACTGGTGTCGCGCTTCGGCCCAGGGTCGCCGGAGTGGCTGCGCTGCCGCATGGTGGTCGCCGAGGTGGTCGACGCGATCCGCGCCGGCAATGCCATCGACCCGGCCATCCGCGAGTGGATCGCCGGTTCGCTCGCGATGGTGGGCTATTCGGATGGCGACGCCGAACGGTTGTCCACGGCCCTGGTCGACATGGGCGGCGCCGGCGTACAGGGCGCCGCGCGCGAGGCGAGGCGGTGGCAGGCCCGGCTCGACGCCTTGCCGCAGGGGACGCTGATCGGTTTCAGTCGCGACGGCGGCATCGTGCGCGCCCGCCTGCGCGATCATCGCCGCGATACCCACAGCGTGCTGTTGGCGAGCGAGGACAGTGGCCAGGAGGCCTGGATCGATAGCGATACCGTTTCGCGCCTGCTCGCGAACGGACAGGCCTGGCTGCTCACCGGTACCGGGGGGCGGCGATGACGACCGAAGGCAACGAGACGGGCGGGCGGCGTGCCCCACGGCAAGCCGTCGACGTGCTGGTGCCGGTGGTCAACGCCATGACCCAGCGGGCGATGGGCCTGACCCGCGACATTTCGCGCGGGGGGATGAAGATGCAGGTCGTCGAGCCCCTGGTCGACCAGGCGCTCTACCAGGTGCGCATGGAACTGCCCATGGGCGAGGGGCGGTTGCCGGTGGAAGCGGGCGCGCAGGTCGTGCGCCAGCAACGCGAGCCCGACGGTGCGGTCCTGGTCGGCCTGCGCTTCGTGCACCTGGAGACGGCCCATCGCGAGCGCCTGGGCGACTGGCTGCTCGCCTCCGGGGTGGATGCCGGCACGTCCTGAGTTGCGCCCCGCACCGGGATCAGTGCGGGCGAGGGCGCTGTCTGGCCAGCCACCGGTCCAGGGCCCAGGCGCCCGCCAGGCCGACGCCGGTCGCCAGCAGCATCGGCCAGGGCAGCCCGCGCCAATGGGCGACGCTGGTCCGCAGGCCGTCGAGCACTTCGGCGCCGCCCCAGCCCGCCAGGGCCAGCACGGCCAGGCCTGGCAGCAGGCCGAGCAGCCAGCTCTCGCTTGCGGTGCGTTCCGGTGTATCGCTGGACGCGCACGCCTCGTCCGTTGCGAGGGCCAGGCGTTCCATCTGCAGGGCGAAGCTCGCGGGCGGCTCGGGCAGCGGCGCGGTGCGAAGGGCGTGGTAGACGGCGCGGTACCGGTCCGTGACGGGGTCGGCGCCGCTGCCCGCCGGGGCAGGGCGTTCGGCCGCGGCCTGGCGCCGGGCCTCGTCGGCGTCATGCGAGGCGTTGGGATCGGGGTCGGGGCGATGCGTGTTCATGAGGGACAGGCCTCCAGGGATTCCAGGTGCCGGCGCAGGCGCTGGCGGGCTCGGAACAGGTAGTTCTTGACCGTGCCCTCGGGCAGGTCGGTGATGCGCGCCACCTCGGCGATGCCCAGCTCGTCCACGTGGTAGAGGGTGACCAGCGTGCGTTGCAAGGGGGGCAGGGCGTCGATCGCGGCGTGCAGGTGGCGCATGAGTTCGGCATCGGCAACGCTCGCGGCAAGGTCGAAACCGTCCTCCACGCGCTCGGCCGGCGACACGCCGTCCTCGTCGGGCTCGACCATCGGCAGGCGCTTGCGCTGCATGTGGCGGCTGGCGACGCTGAACGCGATCCGGCCGATCCACGTGCCCAGCGCACTCTCGAAGCGGAACTGGTGCAGGCGCCGGTGCACCTGCAGGAACACCTCCTGGGCCAGTTCCCGCGTGTCCTCGGGGTGCTGGACGATGCGGTGGACCAGGTGCCAGACCAGCTTCTGGTAACGCGTGACCAGACGCTCGAACGCGCCCGGGCGGCGCGCCATCACGGCGGCCACCAGGCTTCGTTCGTCCTCGGGTCCTTGTTCCATGTCCAATGGATACACCCGGACGGGCACCGGTTGCACCTGGCAGGCGTCATCCGCCGCAAGGCGCGATTCCGGCCCTCCAGGGGTGCAACCGCACGCGCGCTGGCCGTCTCCATTCCTGACAAACGGGGCATGGTGCCCCTGGAGACGCCCCCATGGTCGACATCATTGCCTTGTTCATCCCGATGGTTTTCGCGGTCTGCATCGTCCTGGCGATCCGCGCCGTGGTCGAAAGCCGGCTGCGCCGGCGCCTGGCCGAGACCCATGCCAGCGAAGACCTGATCCGGACCCTGCTCCTGACCGACCAGGAGAACCGCCACCAGGCCACGCTCAAGTGGGGCATGGTGCTGGTGCTGACCGGACTGGCCTTCGGCCTCATCGACATCGCCAACCTGACCGCCGAGGACGCGGCCAGCTACGGCATCCTCTTCGGCGCGATCGGCCTGGGCATGATCGGCTACCACTTCCTCCCGCGCGCTCGCGACTGACCGCCTCCCGCCGCGTGTCCGCCGGGCGCGCGGCTCCCCCAAGGGAGTTCCCATGAGGCCCAGCGTTGTCCTGGCGGGCGTGCTGCTGGCGGGCAGCCCTTTGCCCGTCGCTGCCGCACCCGGCACGCCGCGCGAACCCCGACCGGCGCCGGTGCCGTCGCCACCCTGGACCCCGAACTCACCCGCCTCGATGCCATCTTCGGTGTGCGCGACGGCCCTCTTGCATGCCCACCGCCCCGTCGCTGCGCGCAAGCAAAGAGCGCCCCGGCAGGACCGGGGCGCTCTGAGGCAGAGCCGTGCGGGAGTGTCAGGGGCTGGTGCGCAGGCTCAGGCCATAGGCGCCAAGGATGGCGTTGATCGGCGTGAAGTAGCTGTTGCCGCCGCCGGTACGGCCCTGGCGGCCCTTGCAACTGCCGCTGCCGCCCGACAGCACGCCCTGCGCCTGGCCCACGCCGGTGATGTACGACCCACCGGAATCGCCGCCCTCGGCGCAGGCCGTGGTGCGGGTCAGGCCGGTGACGGTGCCGTCCGGCTGGCCGCTGTCGTTGACGTAGGACACGGTGACGTTCTTGCTGCCGATCGCACCGCAACGCCAGCCCGTGGTACGACCGGAGCGGCAGATCGCGGTGCCCACCGGTGCCTCGGTGCCGCCGCGGACGGTCACGTCGCCCTTGCCGTAGCCGTACACGCTCGGCGACAGCGTATGGGTGCTGTCGACCTGCACCCAGCCGCGGTCGGGGCCGGTCTGGTTGCCTTCGGGCATGGCCGAGGCAGCGAACGCGCCCAGGCGCACCCCCGGTGTCCACTGCGAGACCTCCTGGTAGACGATCTCGCCCACGTCGCCGCAATGGCCGGCGGTGGCGAAGCCGGGCGTCGCGCCCTTGGTGACCGAAAAGCCGATCGAGCAGGCATACACGTAGCCATCGCCCGGGTCGCGCAGGATGCCGCGGCCGCCCTGGATCGAAGCGCGCCGCTGCGGCGCTTCGTCCATGCGCTCGAAGCGGACCGTGCTGGCGTCCAAGCCACTGCGCGCGACGAAATCGATGGCGGCATCCTCGGCGCCGGGTGCGACGCCGAGCACGACGCTGTTGCTGGGCAGGTCCACGGCCCAGCTGTACACGCCGCGCGGTGCGGCCGCGCGGCGGGCGAGCTGGTCGTCGAGCTGGCCCTTGGCGGCGTTGAGGGCGGCGAGGCTGTGGCGGGCATGGCGCGACTCGGCACCGGGCACGCCCGCCGGGCGCGTGCTCGAGGTCGTGGCGACCACCAGGCCGAAGCTGCCGTTCGCCTTGCGCTCCAGCCAGGCGCCGGCGAACTCCCGGCCCAGCCGGCGCGCGGCGAGCTTTTCCTGCTGGATGGCCAGGCGTTCGGCCTTGAGGTACTGCGCCAACTGCGGGCCGGTGAGCCCCAGGTCGCGCTGCATGGCCGCCTCCAGGGCGGGCGAGAGTCCATCGGCGGCGAGGGCGGCTCCGGACAGGGTCATCGCGACGACGGCGGCGAGGACCGGCACACTGAACTTGCGCATTGCCAAACTCCTTTTCCAGTAGTGGGCGTGGACAGCAGTGACGGTGGGCCGGGCGGCGTCGCCAGTGGAGGCGTGGCGGGGGTGCCTGGGCAACCGTGCGAGCTGGAACGGTGCCGAGCCGTCGCGCCCTACCCGGAAAGAGCGACGGGGCGCACGATTCGGACGCCTCGGCCCGCGAGGCCATCCAGGTATCGGCCTCCCGCCACCGGGACAGGGCGGCGCGCGGTCGCCACGGCGTCAGAAGACCGGTTCGTCCATCCGGATGCGGCGCCGCAACTCGGCGAGCATCTGCCGCTCGGACAAGTCGAGGGCCCACTCCGGCCGCAGCTGGAAATGCGAGCGGTCGACGAGCGTCTTCCAGTTGCCGCCCCATTCCAGGCCCAGGTCGATGCCAAGCGCGCCGACCGCCTGGTACGCCGGCGAGTCCGGCAGGTAGCGGTTGCCGCTGAAGATGCCGACGTCGAAGGCGATGCCGAAGTTGTGCGTCGAATGGCCGCCCCGTGCGCCCGTGACCTTCGTCCCGGGCGTGCTGCGGCCCTGTGCATACAGCCGGTCCTGCTCCTGGTATGAACGCAGGCCACTGATGATCTCCACCGTGATGCCCAGCGAACGTGCCTTGAAGTACAGGGCGCGCGCGTAGGGGCGCACGTCCGGCAGCAGGGTGCCGATGGCGCGTTCGCTGCGCGCGCTGGCGCGGTCGCCGGGTGCGGTGAACGCGATCCGCGGCCTGGCGGCGGGCTGCACGACATAGCGATGGATCGCGCCCCAGGTCTGCGGGCCGGCGCGGCCATCGACGAGCACGCCCAGCTTGCGTTGCACCGCCCGGATCATGTCCTCGGTCTTCATCGCCCTCGCTCCATTCGAGCTCCTGCTCCGTCTGGACTGCGCGGAATGGTGCCACGCCGTGCGTGTCGCGCCTGCGACAGGCTTGGCGTTCCGGGACGGTGGCCTCAGGCCGGCAGCGACAGACCTGGACGTTCGTTGTCCCAGATCATGTGGATGATGCGCCATCGCCCGTCCGCTTCGCGGTACAGCTGGATGCTGTTGACGCCGCGGCGCTCGACCTGCGGCGCGTCGGGCGCGACGCGGGCTTCGTAGCGGCTCCAGGCGTGCGCGATGTTGCCGAAGACCTGCAGCTCTCGCGCTGTCTCCACCTCGTGGAAGCCCTGCGAGGACAGCAGGCGGTCGACGTCCTGCCGATACGCGGCGAGGTCGAAGGCCTGCATCCAGGGGGTGCCGTCGGCATCCACGCCGGTGCGAATCTGGCGGCAATCGGGATGGAAGCAGTCGTCCTGCCTGCGCCAGTCGCGGGGACCGGCCGGGCCGGAGATCATCGCGTACATGCCCGCGATGGCGGCATCGATCGAATCCAGGTCGTTGGGCATGGCGGCGGTTCCGGCGGGTGATGCTTGAAGCCTCACGCAAGGCGACCACGCTGTCCAGACATCTTCGCGCGGGCCGCTTGAACCCGCCACAGCGTTTGCTAGATTCACCGCATGGCGAAGACATCCGATTCCATCCGCTTCGAAGCGCGCCTGAAGCGGCCCGCTGCGCCGAAGGGCGCGAGCTGGTCGTTCCTGGTGCTGCCAGCGGCCGCCAGCGCGAAGCTGCCGACACGGGCCATGACCACCGTCGAAGGCCGCTTCGGCGACCAGGAATTCAAGGCGACGCTGGATCCGGACGGTGAGGGCAGCCATTGGTTGAAGGTCCCGCGCGCGCTGCGCGAGGCGGCGGGACTGGACGTCGGCGACAGCGTCGCGCTGGAGATCCGCCCCTCGGAGAAGCAGCTCGAGCCGAAGCTGCCGCCCGACCTGCGCAAGGCGCTCGACGCCGATCCGGCCGCGCGTGCCGCCTGGGACGACATCACCCTGGTCGCACGCCGCGACTGGATCCTGTGGATCACCACGGCGAAGAAGGCCGAGACGCGCGACAAGCGGGTCGCCGGCGCCTGCGACATGCTCGCGTCCGGCAAGCGCCGTGTCTGCTGCTTCGATCGGTCGGGCAAGTTCAGCAAGGCTTTCGGCGCGCCCGAGGCCGCGCCATAGGGCCGCACACGCGTCCGTCAGGACGGTCGCGCTAGGCTCGGGCGTCCCGATGACGGATGGACGCCCATGCAACTCGAAGGATCCTGCCACTGCGGCAAAGTGCGCTTCCGCTGCGAAGCCTACGCGCCGGTGCCGTTCCTGCATTGCTACTGCTCGATCTGCCGCAAGACCGCCGGTGGCATGGGCGCGGCGATCAACCTGGGCGCCTGGGCCGACACCCTGGAGGTGGAAGGCGAGGCGCACCTGGGCCGCTACCATGCCCGCATCCGCGAGGACGACGGTGCGTGCCGCATCAGTCGAGGCGAGCGGCGGTTCTGTCGCGAATGCGGCAGTGCCTTGTGGGCCTTCGATCCGCGTTGGCCGGACCTGCTCCATCCGCATGCCTCGGCGATCGACACGCCGCTGCCCGAAGCGCCCGCGCGCGTTCACATGTTGCTCGACTCGAAGGCCAACTGGGTCCAGGTGCCGGAGGGCGAGGGTGAGACCCACGTGGCGCACTTCCCGGAGGAGTCCTTGGAGGACTGGCATCGTCGCCATGGTCTGTTGGAAAAGCGCTCCGACAAGGATGCGTCCTAGCGCCGCGTGCTGGCGCCCTGTCCGATCCGACAGCGGTCCTGGACGGCAATGTGGTCCACACTTCCGGGGTTGTGGAGGCCCCGATGGCAGGCGCTCGCGCCTCGCGCATGGCGGCGCGGGTGCGTGGCCGATGTTCGCGGCCCCGCCCCGTGGAGACGAGAAAAGGAGTACGTCCGTGCCCCAGGACCTGCTGGACATCACCCTGTCCGACGAACAGATCGCCGCCGCCGATGCCGCCTTCGAGCAGCTGGTGCGGGCCTTGCCCGGGCTCACCGCCCTGACACCGGAAGAACACCAGGAGATGCGCGCGGCCGCGGCGAATGCAGGGACGCGGGAACTGCGCGCGCTGGCGGCGATGGAGCCGCCCGCGGGTGGGGATGCGGGGCTGGATGCGCTCCGCCGCGACATGCAGGCATACGATCGGCTTCATTCCGTTTTCGAACGCGTGCATGCCCTGCGCGCGATGCTCGACGACACGATCGCGGCGCTTGGCGGCAGGATGGCGCGGTCGGCGCTCTCGGCCCGCGCCGCGGGCGATCGCGGCCCAGACTCCGACCCGAGCGGCGGGCGCTGATCCGGCGGCGGCACGAGTGCCGGGGCGCCGCGACGGGCGTAGGATGCAACGGTGGGATCCAAGGGGTTGACCGAGGGGGTGGCCGGGCGGGCGTCGGCGCCCACCTCGTGCAGGCACTCCCGGGACGCACGGCGTTTCCATCTTTCGCGGGAGCAGGACACGATGAGCGGTTCCACCCTCCAGGGCGGTTGCCTGTGCGGTGCGGTGCGGTTCGAGGCGACGTCGCCGTTCCGGCGGATGGTCCACTGCCACTGTTCGCGCTGCCGGCGCAGTACCGGCACCGGGCATGCGACCAACATCGCCGTCGACAGTGGCCAGTTCGCGTGGCTGTCGGGCGAATCGGCGATCTCGCGCTTCGACCTGCCCGGCGCAGAGCGTTTCGGCAAATGGTTCTGCAGCCACTGCGGCTGTCCGCTGCCCCGGCGTTCGCGCGACGGAAGTTTCGTGATGATTCCCGCCGGGTCGCTCGACGCCGCGCCGCCGATCCTGCCGGGCGACCACATCTTCTGGGGCTCGCGGGTGGAATGGGGATGCCCCAGCGGCGGCATCCCCACGCACGACACCTACCCGGACGGCTGGGGCTGAGCGCCAGACAAGGTCATGGCACCTACGTGACGCCCAAGGTGGCGGACGCGACGTTGCCGATCCACGGGTCGTGGGTCAACAGCGGCTCCGGCGCGATGCGCGGCCGCAACCGGGTGCGTGCGGCGGACGCGTACCCGGATATCCACAGGTTGCAGGGTGTGCCGCCGGAGCCGGCGCCCGGTCCGGGCACCGGCGGGCCCGGCACACCCCGCCGCCAGGGCACGGCAGGCGCGGGTGTCGATCAGTCCCAGCGGGGCCATGGGCGCGAGCGCAGCGTCAGTCGGGTCGGCAAATGGCGCGCGACGCGCCCCAAGGGGCAAGCGCCGGCATCTGCGTCTCCTTGCGGCGAATGTGCCGGGCATTACGACAGCGTCGCGAGCGCCGGTGTCGTGCCCGTATCTACATGCGGCAGCGCAGCTTCGGCACCCGTCGCTTGATCGCGGCTTGACGCGATCTCGTCGATAGTGGGGCATGGCCGATATGTCGCGTTCCCCTTCGCCGGCTTCGCGGCTGGCGTGGCTGCTGCTCCTGTTGCTCGTGTTCCTGGCCTGGTCGCTGGGGTCGGGCCGGCTGCACGTGCCCGACGACTGGAATCCCTGGGCGCCGCTGGATGTCCGGGCCACGCCGAATGCGCTGACCGGGTGGAAGCTGCAACGCGCCGGGGCCCAGCCGGCCGCCTGCCGGGAGGCCTTGTCCCGTTCACGCCTGTCGTGGACACCGCTGCCGGACCGGACGACCGGCGATGGCTGCGGCTTCCGCAATGCCGTCCGCATCGAGGGCGGCCGCGTCGACCCCGGACGCGCGTTCCCGCTCAGTTGCCGCGCCGCGTTGTCGCTGGCGATGTGGGAAGAACACGTGCTGCAGCCCGCGGCGCGACGGTGGACGGGGCAGCCGGTGGTGGCCCTCGAGCACCTGGGCTCGTATGCCTGCCGAAACCTCTATGGGCGAGCCGAAGGCAGGCGCAGCCGGCATGCCACCGCCGACGCCCTCGACCTGGCGGCCGTGGTGCTGGCGGACGGGCGGCGGATCAGCGTGCTCGAGCACGGCGCGCCCGACGCGCCGGCGGGCGAGGAGGCGCGCCTGCTCCAGGACCTGCACGGCGGCGCCTGCCGCTACTTCGACGCGGTCCTCGGTCCGGGGTACAACGCCGCCCATGCCGACCACTTCCACTTCGACCGTGGCGGTGCTCGGCTGTGCCGTTGAGGGCGATGCGCGGCGCTCACCACAGGTAGAGCTGGAGCGCGTCCTCCTTCGGCCGCGGCGGGATGTCCGCCAGGAGTCCGCGATGGTCGGGGAAGTTCAACGCACTGCGTTCGATCAGGTTTTCGATCGCGGCGAGGTTGTGCTGGGCCTGCAGCGGCGTGGGCGCCTGCAGGCTCGCCGCGTCGGGGAAGATCCCCATGCCCGCCAGCAGGCAATACCAGGACACCACCGGATAGGCGTTGCCGAACTGGCCCTGCCTGAGGCCGCCGATGATCGGCTTGCGCGCCATCCAGGTCCGCAGCAGTTGCACCAGCGACTCGGACAGGTGCGCGTTGGCGGCGTTGTCGCGCCAGTACTCAGTATCGGTGCGGTTGTTGGTCTTGTAATGGGCGACGATGTAATCGCGGGTGCCTTCGATCTGGGCGTTGAGGGTGTCGTTGAAGCGCGACCGGGCGGCGTCGCCGATGTCGCCGCTCTCCAACGCCTCGACCAGCAGGCTCGCGGTGCGCTGGACGAACTGCAGGGCCGTGGCTTCCAGCGGCTCGATGAAGCCCTGCGCCAGCCCGTTGGCGACGCAGTTGTGCCGCCAGCTCGCGGCGGCGCGACCCACGCGCATCTTCAGGTGGCGCGCCGGCACGTCGGCATCGAGCAGGCCCAGGTGCGCGCGCAGTTCCGTCTCGGCCTGGTCCGCCGTGCAGTGCGCGGTGCTGTAGACATAGCCGTTGCCGTGGCGCTCGGTGAGCGGGATCTTCCACGCCCAGCCGTGCGAGAGGGCGGTGGACACCGTCTGGGTCATGATCGGGCCGCTGGCCGGGCTCGGCAGGGCCACGGCGGCGTCGTTGAACAGGTTGTCGGAGAACGGGACGAAGGGCGTCTCCAGCGCCTTGCCGATCAGCAGGGAGGCGAAGCCGCTGCAATCGACGAAGAAGTCGGCCGCAAGGGTCTCGTCGCCGTCCAGCTCGAGCGTGGCGATGTCGCCGTTGGCGGCGCGGTTCACCGCGCGCACGTGGCGCGGCACGTGCCGCACGCCGCGCTCGAGGGCCTTGCGGTGGAGGAAGGCGCCCAGGAGGCTGGAGTCAAAGTGGTAGCCGTACCAGACGTCGAAGGGAAAGTTGCGCGACGGGCGCGGGGCAAGGGCATCGCGCGCCAGTCGCGCGGCAATGAAGAAGCGGTCCGGATGCGCGTCGACGTCGGCCCCCTGCAGGCGCGCATGCACGTTCTGCACGAACTGGGTCATCGTCAGGTTGTCGAGCATCGAGGCGAAGGGATGGAAGTAGCGCTCGAAGCCGGGGCGGGTGGACCAACCCTCGAAGCTGATGCCGGCCTTGTAGGTGGCATTGCACGCCGGCATCCACTCGGCCTCCTCGATGCCCAGGCCGTCGAAGAAGCCGCGCAGCCAGGGCGTGGATCCCTCGCCGACGCCGATCGTGCCCACCTGCGGCGACTCGATCACGGTCACGCGCAGGCGCTCGCCATACGCCGAGTTGGCCAGCAGCAGCGCGGTCATCCAGCCCGCACTGCCGCCGCCGACGACGGCGACGTGCTTCACCGGCGGTTCGGCATCGATCGCGGCATGGGCGGCACCGGCGCCGCAGGACTGGGTGTAGAGGGGAAGGGTGGCCATGCCCCAGCCTACGCACGGCCGCCGGCATTTCAAGCGCCACCGCGAGGCCGCGCCCTTTATCCCGCGCCCGGTCGCCCCCATCTGGAAGGTTCCCCCGCAGAGCCGTGACCATGATCCCCCTGTCCGTCCTCGACCTCGCGCCCGTCACCGTCGGCAGTACGCCGGCGCAGACCTTCGCCAACACCCTGGCCCTGGCCCGCCATGCCGAGCAGCTGGGGTACCGGCGGTTCTGGCTGGCCGAGCACCACAACATGCCCGGCATCGCCAGCGCCGCGACCGCGGTCCTGATCGGGCACGTGGCGGGCGGCACGACGTCGATCCGCGTCGGCTCGGGCGGCGTGATGCTGCCCAACCACGCACCGCTGCAGGTGGCCGAGCAGTTCGGCACCCTGGGCTCGCTGTACCCGGGCCGCATCGACCTGGGCCTGGGCCGCGCCCCGGGCACGGACCAGCCGGCGGCGCGGGCGCTGCGGCGGTATTACCAGGGCGCGGACGAGTTCCCCGCCGACGTGGTGGAGCTGCTGGGCTACTTCGAGCCGGTCCGTGACGGGCAGACCGTGCAGGCCGTGCCGGGCGCCGGGGTCGAGGTGGAACCGTGGATACTGGGCTCGAGCCTGTTCGGCGCGCAGCTGGCCGCGACGCTCGGCCTGCGCTATGCATTCGCCTCGCACTTCGCACCGGCCATGCTGGAGCAGGCGCTGGCGCTGTATCGCCGCGAGTTCCGGCCGTCCCGCCACCTGCAGGCGCCGCACGCGATGCTGGCCCTGAACGTGGTCGCCGCCGACAGCGACGACGAGGCCGCGCGCTTGTTCACCACCCAGCAGCAGGCCTTCGTCAACCTCCGGCGCGGCCGACCGGGCCAGGTGCCGCCGCCGCTGGCGTCCGCCGCGGCCTTCGACGCCTACTGTCAGCCCGGGGAACGCGCCGGTGTCGACGCGGCCCTGTCCTGCGCCGCGGTGGGGTCCCCGGAGACGGTGCGCGCGGCGGTTGATGCCTTCGTGCAGCGTCACCGGCCGGACGAGCTGATCCTCACCGCCAACATCTTCGACCACGACGCGCGCCTGCGTTCCTTCGCGCTGGCGATGGACGCGCTCAGCGCCTGATCCGCCCCGCGCCGGTGCATTGCTGACGCCTGCGGTCAGCAGTGTTGCCAATGGCATGCGCACGCGCGGGCCGATCGCGACGATAATGGGCGTCCTCCCCCGGTCGACGCCCCCATGTCCGACACGTCCACCGCCGCGGACGCGCCCCTGGCCGCGCCGCTGCCCCGCCGTCTCGACCCGCGGGTGATGATCCCGCTGTGCCTGCTGACGCTCTACCTGGTCTGGGGCTCGACCTACCTGGGCATCCGTTTCGCGCTCGAGAGCTACCCGCCGTTCCTGCTCGCCGGGCTGCGCTTCCTGGCGGCGGGCGTGGTGCTGTACGGCTTCCTGCGCTGGCGCGGCCATGCCACGCCGAGCCGCCTGCAGTGGCGCAATGCCGCCATCACCGGCCTGTTGCTGCTGGGCTTCGGCAACGGCCTGGTGTGCTTCGCCGAACAGCGGGTCAGCTCGGGCATCGCCGCGGTCGCGGTGTCGAGCATGCCCTTGTTCGCGGCGACGTTCTCGGGCCTGTACGGGCAATGGCCGACGCGGCGCGAAACGGTGGGGTTGCTGGTGGGCTTCGTCGGCGTCGTCGTGCTCAACTTCGGCAGCGGACTGTCGGGCGAGCGCCTGGGTGCGATCGCGCTGCTGACCGCCGCCATGTGCTGGGCGTTCGGCTCGGTCTGGAGCCGTCGCCAGGACATGCCGGCCGGTCCGATGAACACCGCCGCGCAGATGCTCTGCGCCAGCGTGGCCCTGCTTGCCGTGGGGCTGCTGGGCGGCGAGCGGCTGCCCAGCCATCCGACGGCACAGGCGACCCTGGCCCTGGTCTACCTGGCGGTGTTCGGCTCCATCGTCGCCTTCAGCGCCTACCTGTACGTGCTCAAGCACGCGCGGCCGGCGGTGGCGACCAGCTATGCCTACGTGAACCCGCCGGTGGCGGTACTGATCGGCGTGCTGCTGGCGGCGGAGACGGTGGGCCCCTACGACCTGGCCGGCATGGCCATCATCCTGGTCGGCGTCGCCCTGATCACCGTGGTGGGGAAGCGCCGCCGACGCGCCGCCTGAAGCGCGTCGTTCAGGCGTTGGAGTCGGCGGGCGGCGCCGAGGTGTCGAGTGGCGCGGCGCCGGCGGCGGACCGGCCGCTGGTGGCGACGTCCAGGCCCACCGTGTACGCGGTCATCGACAGCGAACCGTAGGTGTAGCCATCGACCAGCACGCCGGGCGTGCCGCCGTCGGCCGCGGCGAGCCCGGCGATGTACAGCAGGGGCAGGAAGTGCTCGGGCGTGGGTACCGCCAGCCCATAGTCGGCTCCCTCCATCAGCGAGGGCAGGTCGCCGGGTCGCTCGTGCATGACCTGGCGGACCCGCTCGTCGAAGCGCCGCGCCCAGTCGAAGGCGCCGTCGGGCTGGTTCCAGTCGATCGCCCGGAGGTTGTGGACGACGTTGCCGCTGCCCATCACCAGGATCCCGCGCGCGCGCAGCGCGGCCAGGCGCTCGCCCATTGCCAAGTGGTATGCCGGCGGCCGGCGCGCGTCGATCGACAGCTGCACCACGGGGATGTCCGCGTCGGGGAAGGCGTGCGCCAGGACCGACCAGGTGCCGTGGTCCAGGCCCCAGCCGTCGATGTCGGCCCCCACGTGGTCGGGGCGCGCGAGGTCGGCGATCTCCTCGTGGAGCGCGGGCAGGCCGGGCGCCGGGTACTGCATCTCGAACAGGGCCGGCGGGAAACCGAAGAAGTCGTGAAGCGTGCGCGGCCGGGCCATCGCGGTGACCGCGCTGGCATTGACGTACCAGTGCGCCGAAACCATCAGGATCGCGCGCGGCCGCGGTACGTTCGCGCCGAACGCCCGCCAGGCATCCGTGTAGCGGTTCCGCTCCAGCGCGTTCATCGGGCTGCCGTGGCCGAGGAAGGCGGCGGGCATGGTCGGGCCTGGCATGGCGCCTCCGGCGATCAGGACGTTGCAGGCATCGTACGTGCGCGCGCCATCGCGCAGGTCGCCATGGGCAGGACGCTGCGTGCGACGCCGCGACGCCGCGACACCGCGACACCGCGACGTCGCGACGAAAGGGCGCGGGCGCGGTGGTACCGTAGAACCGTCGGCGGAACGCGGTCGGGGCCGGCCGCGAACGGATCGGAGGACGCGGGATGAGCGAGCGCAAGGTACCGGGCGTGGCACCCTTCGAAGGCGCGGCGGGCGGCTGGAGCGCACTGGGCGCGGTCGCCCGGGTGCTGAAGGACCAGATGGCGGTCGGGCGCGAGGCCTCGGCGCTGCGCCGGGTCAACCAGCCCACCGGCTTCGACTGCCCGGGCTGCGCCTGGCCGGACCCGCGGCATACCTCGTCCTTCGAGTTCTGCGAAAACGGCGCCAAGGCGGTGGCCTGGGAAGCGACCGGCAAGCGCGCCACGCCCGAGCTGTTCCATCGCCACACCGTCTCCGAGCTGTGGGAGTGGAGCGACCACGCCCTGGAGGACGCCGGGCGCCTCACCCATCCCCTGGCCTACGACGCCGAAAGCGACCGCTACGTGCCGATCGCATGGGACGAGGCCTTCGCGCGCATCGGCCAGGCGCTTCGGGCGCTGCCGGATCCGGACATGGCCGAGTTCTACACGTCGGGCCGCACCTCCAACGAGGCCGCCTTCCTGTACCAGCTGATGGTGCGCGAGTTCGGCACCAACAATTTCCCGGACTGCTCGAACATGTGCCACGAGGCCACCAGCGTGGGCCTGCCGGCATCGATCGGGGTCGGCAAGGGCACGGTGACACTGGAGGATTTCGAGCACTGCGACGCGCTCTTCAGCTTCGGCCACAACCCCGGGACCAACCATCCGCGCATGCTCACCACCCTGCGCGAGCTGTCCCGGCGCGGCGTGCCGATCATCGCGGTCAATCCCCTGCGCGAGCGCGGGCTGGAGCGGTTCACCTCGCCGCAGCACCCGGCCGAGATGCTGGCCAACCACGCCACGCCGATCGCGCGGACCTATTACCAGGTGCGCATCGGCGGCGATCTTGCCCTGCTCAAGGGCATGATGAAGTGGCTGTTCGAGGCCGATGACGCGGACCGGGCAGGAGGTGGCGCCGGCGTGCTCGACCATGCGTTCATCGCGGCGCACACCCAGGGCATCGAGGCCCTGCGCGCGGATGTCGAGGCGACCGGTTGGGACGACATCGTGCGTGCGTCAGGCCTGGCGCGCGAGGACATCGAGTCCGCGGCCCGCGTGTATGCCAATGCCGATCGCGTCATCCTCTGCTATGGCATGGGCATGACCCAGCATCGTTTCGGCACGCGCAACGTGCAGCAGATGGCCAACCTGTTGCTGCTGCGCGGGAACATCGGGCGCCAGGGCGCGGGCATCGCGCCGATCCGGGGCCATTCGAACGTGCAGGGCGACCGCACGGTGGGCATCACCGAAAAGCCCACGCCGGCGCTGCAGGCGGCGATCCGTCGCACCTACGGATTCGAGTTCCCGCTCACGCATGGGCACGACGCGGTCGCCGCGATCCAGGCGATCCGCGATGGCCGATCCCGCGCGCTGGTCTGCATGGGCGGCAACCTCGCCGTCGCGATGTCGGACCCGGCGACGACCCTGCCGGCGATGCGCGGCCTCGACCTGGCCGTGCACGTGGCCACCAAGCTCAACCGCTCGCACCTGATCCCGGCGCGGCAGGCCTTCGTACTGCCGTGCCTGGGGCGCACGGAGCTGGACGTCCAGGCGAGCGGGCCGCAATCGGTCACCGTGGAAGACTCCATGTCGATGGTGCACGCCTCGCAGGGGGGACTTGCGCCTGCCTCGGAGCACCTTCGCTCGGAGCCGGCGATCGTCGCCGGCATCGCCCAGGCCCTGTTGCCCGGCAGCCGGGTGGACTGGGATGGCCTGGTCGCCGACTACGACCGCATCCGCGACGACATCGAGGCGGTGTTCCCGATCTTCCGCGACTTCAACCGGCGCGTGCGCGAACCGGGCGGTTTCCGCCTGTATGTCGGGGCGTCGGTGCGCGACTGGGGCGGAGATGGCAGGAAGGCCGCGTTCCATGTCGCCCAGGGCCTCAACGAGGATCTCCCGGTCGAGGGAGGCGACCTGCTGACCCTCACCACGATCCGCTCGCACGACCAGTACAACACCAGCATCTATGGCCTGGACGATCGTTACCGCGGCATCAGCGGCCGGCGCGACGTGGTGTTCATGAACGCAGACGACCTGCGCGAGCGGGGCCTGCGCCACGGCGACCGCATCGACGTGGAATCGCGGGTGCCGGGCAGTGCCGCCGGTGCGCATCGGGTCGATGGCTTCCTCGCGATCGAATACGACCTGCCCCGCGGCTCGGCGGCCATGTACTTCCCCGAAGGCAACCGCCTGGTGCCGCTCGCCAGCCACGACGCCGAATCGGGGACCCCGGCCTACAAGTCGATCCCCGTCCGCATCGCCGCGGCCGCTGCCTGAAGGCGCGCAGGCCGATGGGCAATGGACTGGCGGGGCGTGGGGTCTGGCGGGTGGAGGCGGGCGCGTCGACGCCGGCCCAGGATACGCTGGCCGAGGAAGTGCCGGTCGCGATCCAGTTCGACGGCGCCGCCTTCGCGGTGATGATGGCCTCGCCCTCCGACCTCGAGGACCTCGCGATTGGCTTCGCCCTGACCGAGTGCCGGTTGCCCGCCGACGCCATCACTGCGATCGAGGTGCGCGAAGTCATCGAGGGCATCGTCCTGGACATCACCACCCGCGAGCCGGCGGCGAGCGCCACGGCCCCGGAGCCGCGCTCGATCCCGGGGCGCAGTGGCTGCGGCCTGTGCGGCAGCCGCGCGCTCGAGGATGTCGTGCGACGCCCGGCCACGGTTGGCGAAGGCGCCCGCCTGGCGGCGGGTGCGATCGAAGCGGCGCTGTCGGCCCTGCGCTCGCGGCAACCGCTCAATGCCGCGACCGGTGCGCTGCATGCGGCCGCGTGGTTCGATACGGCGGGCGACCTGATGCTGGTGCGCGAGGACATCGGGCGCCACAACGCGCTGGACAAGCTGATCGGCGCGATGCGGCGCTCGGGGACCTCGGCGCAGGACGGCTTCGCGCTCGTCACCAGCCGCGCCAGTTACGAAATGGCCGCCAAAGCCGCCGAGGCCGGGATCCCGCTGCTGGCGGCGATGTCCGCGCCCAGCGCGCTCGCGGTCGACCTGGCGCGCGACTGTGGCCTCACCCTGGTCGGCTTCACCCGCCCGGGCCGCCACGTGGTCTACAGCCATCCGCAGCGGCTGGACGGCGTCGCGCACGGCAACGTCGAACGCTGAGCGCGTGCGTGCCGGCGGGCCGCAGGCCACTGCAGGCGGGCTGGGGTAACATCGGCGCGGGCACGCAGGCGCCAGGGGGCTGGCCGCCGCGCCCGCACAAGACAGGGGAAGGGGACCATGCGGCAGATCGTCGGAATGTTGTGCGCGGCCGTACTGATGGCCGGCTGTGGGCAGGTGAGGCAGACGCCGGACGAGGCAGTCGTGCAGGCCGAAGCGCAGGCGCGCGCCGAGGCCGAGCGGCGGGAAGCGCAGGCGCGCGAGGAGGCGCAGCGCAAGGACGCCGATGCGCGGGCCGAAGCACG
>NZ_VICE01000039.1 GCF_006546775.1 Marilutibacter aestuarii | reverse complement strand
CTCGATCGCGGCCAGCTCGCGCGCCAGGGCGGCCACGGTGCGGGCCACGAGCTTCTTGACCGCAGGGGGTGCCATGGCGGCCTGCTGCTTGTGGGACTGAAGGGCGACGACGACCTGGCCACGCCGCAACCGCCTATTCAGAAGAGAATTCGGAAGAAGTAAGGCGTCAGATGCAACAAGGATACTTGCGAATACGTACGTCATAACGTACGTTATTGCCTTCACAGGAGCCCATGATGACCACCCTCACTGCCAGCGAAGCGCGCGCCAACCTCTACCGCCTCATGGATCAGGCAGCGGAGTCCCATGAGCCGATCCTCATCTCCGGCAAGCGTCACAGCTCCGTACTGCTGTCTGCCGAAGATTGGGCAGCGATCCAGGAAACCCTGCACCTGCTATCGGTTCCAGGGATGCGCGAATCCATCAAGGCCGGCATGGCCGAGTCCGCTGAGTCGCTCCCGTCGGAGCTGGATTGGTGAGCTGGCGAGTCGTCTTTGCCAAGCAAGCTCAAAAAGACGCTCGTAACCTCAGTTCCGCAGGACTCAAAGACAAGGCGCAGTCGTTGCTGGCAATCCTTGCCGAGAACCCCCTCCAGGCTCCGCCTCCCTACGAGAAGCTGGTCGGGGACCTGGCCGGCGCCTACTCTCGGCGTATCAACATCCAGCACCGGTTGGTTTATCAAGTGCTGGACGCGGAGCGTACGGTCAAGGTGCTGCGAATGTGGACACACTACGAGTAGCAGCCGACCGGCCGCTGCGTCCGTGCTCGTCAAGCGTGCCGGGAGGCACGTCGGGCAACTCGCGGATCAACCGGAGAGCGGCCGTCGTCCGCAGGAGCTCAGGCGGTCTCGCTACCGCCAGATCGTCGAGCCGCCCTGCCGCATCTTCTACCGCTTTGACGGAGAAAAGGTCTTCGTGCTGCATGTCATGCGCACCGAGCGCCTACTCCGCAAGGGCCGGCTTGCAACTCGCGTCCAGCAGGCGAAGGTCTGACCATTCCCTGGACAGCGTCCCGACGACCCCGGACGTATGACATCGATGCACGTCACCCATGACCTGGCCCCGCGGTATGACTTTTCCTCGCACCTTCGGAAGATGAAATGGCTTTGAGCGAGTTCGAGACCAAACGACTGGAGAAGCTTGTCGGTGCATTTGTCGAAGCGCACCGGCCAGCTCCGCACATCCGCCCGAAACTGGACCTGGCTTTCCGCATCAAGGGCCAGAGCGTTGAAATCTTCGAGATTCGTCCACGCTGGAGAGGTGCCCCGGGCGAAACCATGGAAAATCCGGTCGCCAAGGCGACGTACGTCAGGACCCGGAATATCTGGCGGGTGTTCTGGATGCGGGCTGATCTGAAGTGGCATGCGTATCCACCAGTCCCGCGAGTGGGCAGCATCGAGACGTTCCTGGCGCTCGTCGCGAAAGACGAGCATGCATGCTTCTTCGGCTAGCACTGACGCCTGCCAATCAGAGGATGGCTTCCGCCAAGGTGCGGGCCATACCCCCGGACACATATTTTTGCCAGATCGATGGCGACGGTCGTAGCATGCATGGCGTGGACTCCTCTCGTGCTCCCCTGTCCCGATCCAGTATCGGCCTGGCTCATCGAAGCCGTTTGGCGACGCGGGAGGAGTCCATTTCATCATTCAAGCCGAAGCCGCTTCGCGGCTCGACTCGTTCCGGTGCCAGACCTCATGAGAACTACCCTTTTGGTTGCGTTGTTCTTCGCCGCACTTCTAGCCATGCGAGAGGGAGTGGCAATGGAACAAGCTGATGCGCCTACCGCACTTGCCAGGTTCGTGGGCAAAGACCATTTTGCCGAAGACCCGGATGGACTGTATGGCGGGATGAAAGACCCGGAGGTTCGCGCGGAGCTGAATGCTTCCGTTACTTCTGCCGCAGATGCGCTGGGCCGTGCCCGCGCCTCAGGCGCGTCCGACGATGAGGTTCTCAAGCTTTTCCAGAGCGCACTCCGCTCCGTGGACCGCGACGCGCTCGACACTGAAGACGCAGAACGAGTGGCTACAGTCTTCGAGCAAGTTCTTGAGGCAGCAGGGTTGGAGAGCTCTGGCGGCGCACTCAACGATTGGATGTATGGGTTTGACCCCGGTTGAGGCCAAACAACTCGTTCAAGCCGACGCCGCTCTGCGGCGCGGCCCAACTCAGGTGTCAGGCCTAGTATTCGCACTGATTTCCGTGCTGTCAGGCAGCCTGCCCGCGGGACCGGAAGCCTTGGAACCTGCGGCATCCCACGCCTGGCGCACGCAAGCTGGCCTGTCGCTCAAGGAGAGGCTCCTGCTGCTCCGCATTCCCGGCCGGGGAAGCTGACGAAGCCACGGCAATGGACCTTGAGCTTTCGTTCAAGAAGAGGACCGCTTGGCGGACGGGCTTGATCATGGCGCAAGGGTCCATCAAAGCCCTCCTTATGGCTGCGCACCTAGTGGGTGGCCAAGCCCTTGTGCCTGACGTCCAAGAGCCAGCACAGTGGCACATGGACGATCGCGTCCTTGCCTGCTCTACGAAGTCCTCGTCATCGGCTGGCACTCTGGTGCTGGACCTCGGTCGAGGCCACGGCCGCGAGTTGGCTATCCGTCGCGTCTCCGACGACACGTGGTATCTGTTGGTGGTGGCTCTGCCGGCGACGGGTGAACCGCAGCTCATGACGCCGGGACAGTTCGCGGCAGCGAGGCGCGTCGAGGTGCCTGCCAGCTTCCTGGCCAAAGCGTCGGGAGGCTCGCTGGAAGCGGTGCTCAGCCGTACAGGCACCTACGAGGCCTATGTTTAGGACAACCTGGAGTCGGAAACGGGCGGCCATGCCTGCCGTTTCGTTTACTTGGGGCCTTCGCCCTGACACTGTTACCCGGGACACGCTGGCCTGGCGGTCCTTGTCTTCTGGTGGTTCGCATCCAATCTGGTTGCGGTGTTGAAGGCGAACCTGTCCACCTTCAAGTGGCAGTCCCGGGAGAGTGAGGTCGACGACCTGCTCGCAGCGGGACAGAGCACGTCGGCGAAGTTTGCCGCCATGGAATGGATCGCCCAACAGCCCCGGCGACCGGAAACCCACTGGGCCCTGGCCAAGGCCCACTACCAGCTGGGTGAGCTTGCCGCGGCAAAGGAAGTATTGAGGGGCTTGCTCCAGGTGGCACCGGACGAACGGTATCGCGTCGACGACTGGCTTTCGCACGTGGAGGACGAGTTCCGGGACAACAGACCCAAGCTTGCGTGAGTCGCCAGGCGTCCCGGGCGCCCGACAGCGCGCTTTTGCAGCAGCGAGAGACAAGAGAGCAGGCTGCGTACCCAAAGGGTGCGCCCTCCCGTACTCCGACCTCGACCCGACGTCGAGCGACGGGGAGTGCCGTCAGGATTTCCCGAGTTCCCGATTCGCGCTCCGGGCTTGGTCACTCGCTACAATGGGGCTCACCTCACCGGAGCGTGACACGCGCGCAGTTCCGTACCGGACGCAGGCCGTCCGCAGTAGCCCTCGCAGCGTCCATGCAGGGAACGATCGACTGAAAGGGAGAACATGCAGAAATCGATGCTCATGAACTGCGCCGCCTGCACGAACCCGATGTCGCGCCGGGCCACCTCCTGCCCCGCTTGCGGCCACCCGAACAGCACCGTGATGTGGCAGGCGCTGGGCGTGCTTGCCCTCGGCGCACTGCTGCTTTTCTCGCTTGTATGGTGGCGTGCCGCCGCTTGGGATGCCGATTACGAGCGCGGCATGCGCTCCGTCGCCGAGTCGATCGAACGCGACTATGCCATCGAGAGCAGGAAGATTCCCGCTGGCGCGGGACGCTGCGACCTCTCCCGCCATCTGGAATCCATTTACCGCGAAATCCATGACGATGCGAAGCGCGAGGAATGGCGCGCGAATGCCGCCAGGGCATGCGGAGACCCGAGTAGCCAGCAGGCGTCGGCCCTGTGAGGCTGCGGTGACATCGCAGTAGTGCTTGCACGGCGCAACCTCCTCTGACGAGACCTCCAGGTGGAGCCGCCGTCCGGCGCCTTGTTTATCCTCGGCTTCAGGCGGCCATCGCACCGCGATAAAGGGATCGCTGGCGCAGGATACGCGGCACCCCGTCGCCGCTCGGCGCGGCACGGCCTGGACGGCCGGCCCGGCGTTCCTCGCGCCGGCCTCCAAGGCTCGCTGGCCCATCTTTTCGGAAGTGAGGTGCACCCATGTCCGGTCGGCTGTTGAATGCATGGCAGTTCAATGCCGGGTTGCGACTTGCCAGTCTCATCCTCGGCATGGCGGTGGTGGCGCCCAGCTTCCTGCTTCCCGGATTTCGTCGCAGGATCTTCCGGTCCGACGCACGCATCGAGGACATTGGCCTGCTTGCGCTGGTGGTCGTGGTGGTCGCGATTTGCTGCTCCAACGCTCTGGGCTGACCTGCTTCGAGCGGGCCGCGTGCCCAACCGCGCTGCGGAGATTCCACTCCCCGCGCCGACACGCCCCCAACGCCTCGCGCACGCGCACAATCGCCCGCACCGACCGAGACTTGTCCGATGAGCCAAGCCGACTGCATCGAAGTCCAGTGCAACTGCGGCAGGGTCACGTTCCGCGTCACCTGCCGGATCACGGACCTCTACGCCTGCCACTGCTCCCTCTGCCGTCGGGCGACCGGGACGATGGGCGTGACCGTGGCGGTGGTACCCAACGGGGCGTTGGCGTGGCTCAGGGGCGAGCAGCTTGTACGGCGCTGGCAGATGCCCGGCCATGACTGGGAATGCAGCTTCTGCGCGAATTGCGGCACCCAGTTGCCGGGACCCAACGACGCTCGACGACCCATGTGCCGGCCGGCCTGCTCGACGCGGTGCAGGACAGGCTGGTCGAGCGCCACCATGTCTGGGTATCGTCCAAGGCGGCCTGGCATGTCATTGGCGGTGAGGGCCAACAGCATCCGGAGGGGCTGGCCTGAGCCGCGTTCACGGCGCGCCGGCGGGCAGGCATCCGCGATCCTTCCGGCGACATGACCCGGCCGGCAACGATGGAAAACCATCGACCGGCAGCCCATGATGGAAGTCCGTACCGGACGCCCCGATACCCAAGGAGTGCAAGATGCGACAGCTGCATGGATTGGCATTGATCGTCTGCCTGGCGGCCCCGGCCGCGGCGCAGGACCGTACCGAGATCGTCTTCAACCAGGCCAGCGAGCTGGTGCCCTGGTGCAAGGCGGAGGCGGAAGCGCATTACATCGGCCAGGGCATCACGCCCTTCCAGTGGACGGCGCGCTACCACGACCGCAGCAACGTGCTCTACGTGGAAGGCAGGTTGCGCGTGCACGGCGACGACGTGGCGGTGAACTGCCGCGTCGCGCGCGGCGCGCGCGAACGCCATGCGATCATCGAGATCGATGACCCCACCTCCTGACGACGAAAAAGGCCACGGGCGCGGGCAAGCTGCCCGGCAAGGGGAGCCGCCCGCCCTGGCGCACGCGGCACGCGACACGACGCCGCGACGCCTGACGCTTTCGACCTACATCCGCCGCCGCAATGGCCTGCCGGCGGGCGCCCGCGGCAGCCTGCGCAACATGTTGCATCGCGCTTTCGGGGCGTCCAGCTTCGCCGGCTTCTGGCGGCACTGGAACCCCGTGTTCGGCTACGGACTGGGGCGCTTCGTGCACCGCCCACTGCTGCGCCGGGTCCCGGCGCCGGTCGCGCTGCTGGCGACCTTCGTGGCCTGCGGCGCCCTGCACGACCTGGTGACGATGGCGGCGCGCGGCGCGCCGGCCTTCCTGTTCACGCCCTGGTTCCTGTGCCTGGGCACGGGCGTGCTGCTGGGCGAGGCGGCGGGCATGGACCTGTCGGGCCGGCCCTGGGCCATTCGCGCGGCCGTCCACGCCGCGTACCTTTCCGCCTGCCTGGCAATTACGCTCTGGGGGCGTCACGTCTTGGGCTGGACCGGGCCTTAGCGCGCGCCTGCCCCCTCGACTGCCCGGAGTCACCGTCCATGGAAGGATTCACCGCCCGCCCCGAACGCATCATCGGCAACATCGCCCTGGCAAGCCTGCTCGCGGGCCTGCCGGTGGGCCTGATGCTCTCGATCTGGGCGGGCATGCAGGCGTGGGGGCGCATGCCGCTGCCGGCATGGTGGCGCGAGGTCGGCGGCGGCGCGCTCATGTGCGCGGCGGTGACCTTCCTCGCCGGCCTGGTGCTGGTGGGGCCCAGCCTGTGGTTGCTGCGTCGCTTCGGGCTGGGCGGTCCGTTCTTCGTGCACGCAATTGCCGTACTGGCCAGCCTGGCGTTCATGGCGGACCAGCCCCGGATGGGCCTGGCCGCGCTGGCCCTGGCGGTGCCGGCCAGCCTCGTGTTCTGGCGGTACGCCTACCCGCCCACCGACTGAGCGAGCAGCGGGCACGACGCGCCCAGACGCTCAGCCGGTGTTCTGGATGCCCGCCGCGATGCCGTTGACGGTCGCCACCAGCGCGCGCAGGCGTTCGTCCTCGGGGCGGTCGGCCTCGCGCCAGCGCGCGAGCAGGTCGACCTGGAGCAGGCTGATCGGGTCGACGTAGGGATTGCGCAACCGGATCGACTGGCGCAGGCGCCGGTCGTTGGCCAGGAGGTCGTCTTCGCCCTTGATCGCCAGCACCGCCTCGCGGGTGCGCTCGAACTCGCCGGCGATGCCCGGGTGCATGCGCGCGTGGAGGTCGCCGGCCAGCCGCGAATACCGCTCGAAGATCGCCGGGTCCGACTTGGCCAGGACCATCTCCACGTCGTCGACCAGGGTGCCGAAGAAAGGCCAGTCACGGGCCATCTCCGCCAGCGTGTCGCGGCCGTGCGCGTCCAGCGCCTGCTGGAGCGCGGTGCCGACGCCGTACCAGGCGGTCAGGCCGCAGCGGTTCTGCGCCCAGGCGAACACCCAGGGGATCGCGCGCAGGCTGCCGATACCGCCATCGCCGGCGCGCTTGGCCGGCCGCGAGCCGATGCGCAGGCGTTCGATCACGTCGATCGGCGTGGCGGCGCGGAAGTAGGCCGGGAAGTCGGGATGTTCGTGGACCAGCGCGCGGTAGTGCGCGCGTGCGTTGCCGGCGAGCTCGGCCGCGATCGTCCGCCAGCCGGCCTCGCGCGGCTCGGGCGGACGGGGACGCAGGGTCGCGCGCAGCACGGCGCCAGTGGTCTGCTCGAGATTGCGCAGCGCCAGCGCGCGGATGCCGTACTTGCGGTGGATCACCTCGCCCTGCTCGGTCAGGCGCAGGTAGCCGTCCACCGATCCGCGCGGCGCGGCGATCACCGCGCGCTCGGTCTTGCCTCCGCCGCGGCTGATCGAGCCGCCGCGGCCATGGAAGAAGGCGATGCGGATGCCGCTGTCCTGTGCCAGCTGCGTCAGCGCGATCTGGGTCTGCTGCAGGGCCCAGCGCGAGGCGACGATGCCGCCGTCCTTGGCGCTGTCGGAGTATCCGAGCATGACCACCTGGCGGTTGCCGCGGGCGGCGAGGTGCTCGCGATAGTGACGGTCGGCGAACAGGGCCTTGAGCGTGTCGGGGGCGGCGGCCAGGTCGTCGACGGTCTCGAACAGGGGCGCGACGTCCAGCGGCACGTGGCCGTCGGTGTCGATGCAGCGCGCGACGCGGGCCAGCGCGAGCACCGCGAGCGCGTCGGCGGCGCTGCGGCTCATGCTGATGATGTACGGACCGAACGCGCGCTCGCCGAAGCGCGGGCGCAGTTCGGCGACGGCGCGGAACACGGCCAGTACCGAAGCGGCCGAGTCGGGCTCCACCGCCGGCACCTCGTCCTCGCTGGAGACGATGCCGTGCAGGCGCTGCGCGCGCGCCTGGGCCGATCGCGTCGGCCACTCGGGGTCGTCGAGCACCGCGGCCAGCGCCGCATCGTGGACCGAGGAGTCCTGGCGCAGGTCGAGGCTGGCCAGGTGGAAGCCGAAGCACTGGGCGCGCCGACGCAGGCGCCGCACCGCGAACAGGCCCGCGTGCTCACCGCCGTTGGCGGCTAGGCTGGCCTCGATCAGCTGGACGTCGCCGAGGAAGGCGGCGGCGTCTTCGTAGCCACCGGGCGCCTCGCGCGTGGTCAGGTCGAGGCGCTCGATCATCAGCGCCAGCAGGTTGCGGTACGGCATGTCGGCGTGGCGCGGCCGCAGGCGTTCTGCGGCCAGTGGCATCGCGGCCTTGTACGCGTCCAGCCGCTCCAGCACCGCCGGATCGACCTGGACCCGGTGCAGGGACTGGCTGAGCAGCTCGCCGAGCGAGGCCAGGTCGCGCCGGTATGCGGCCAACACGAGGCCGCGTTGGCCCACCAGCGACGCGACGATGGTGTCTGCGCCGACGTTCGGGTTGCCGTCCATGTCGCCGCCGACCCAGGTCCCGAAGCCGAGCAGGGGCGGCAGCACGTCGTCGAGGCCGTAGCCTTCGCGCAGGGCCTCGTCGAAGGCCTCGTAGAACACCGGCAGCACCTTGTAGAGCACTTCCGACAGATAGAAGCCCACGTGCTCGAACTCGTCCGCGACGCTGGGCTTGGCGCTCGGCGCTTCCGCCGTCTGCCAGCTGGCGGTCAGGGCCAGGCGGATGCGTTCGCGGTCGGCGCGACGTTCGGCGGGGGTCAGGCTGCGGTCGATGTCGTCGACCAGGCAGCCGACGATCTGGCGCTCCTTCTCCAGCAGGGCGCGACGCACCGCTTCGGTCGGGTGCGCGGTGAACACCGGCTCGATGCGCAGCCGTGGCAGCAGCTCGGCCACTTCCTCGGCGCTGACGCCCTGCCGCGCCAGCTGCGTGAGCACGTCGCGCAGGCTGCCCGGCTGCGCGCGCGCGGTGCTGCGCTCGTAGTCGCGGCGGCGGCGGATGCGATGCACCCGCTCGGCCAGGTTGACGGCCTGGAAATAGGTGGCGAAGGCGCGCACCAGGTCGCTGGCCTGCGAGAGCTCGATGCCGGCGAGCGCGTCGGCCAGTTCGTCGACCGGCGCGCCGGACTCGCGGCGACGGATCGCCGCGCGCCGCAGGTGCTCGACCTCGGACAGGAAATCGGCGCCGCGCTGTTCGGAAAGGATCTCGCCGACGAGGGCGCCCAGGGTCTTCACGTCCTCGCGCAACAGGGCGTCGGTGGCGGCGAACTCGACGGTACGCAGGGATTCTTCCGAGGGCTCGATGGAGGATGCACTGGATTCGGTCATCCCACGAGCGTACCGCACTGCACCATCAAGCGCGCGTCAGTTGCGGCGGCAACCGTCCGCGCGGCCATCCCGGTCTTCCGACGAAAGGTGGCCGTGACGGGCGCGGGGCCACGTCAGGCTTCAGGTATCCCCCTGGACCCGACGCATCATGCGCCCGACCCTGCCGATCCCCCTCTTTATCGTCGCATTCGCGATCGCGGTCGCCGCCTGCGACGCGCCGACCACCCGCGAGGCCAGCGACGCACCGCCCCTGTTCGATGATTTCGGGTCGCTCCACCGCGACATCGACACCGACGTCGCCGCCGCGCAGCGCTACTTCGACCAGGGCCTGCGCATGACCTACGGCTTCAACCACGAAGCCGCCGGCCGCGCCTTCGCCGAGGCCGCGCGCCTGGACCCTGCGTGCGCGATGTGCGCCTGGGGCCAGGCGCTGGTGCTGGGCCCCAACATCAACATGCCCATGGACCCGGCGCAGGCCGCGGAAGCCAGGCGCCTGGCCGATGCCGCGCTGGCGCTCAAGTCCCACGCCACCGACGCGGACCGCGCGCTGATCGAGGCGCTGGCCACCCGTTACGCCGACCCCGCCCCGGAGGATCGCGCGTCGTTGGATCGCGCCTACGCCGACGCGATGGCCGATGCCTACCGGCGCTTTCCCGCGGACGACGACATCGCGACGCTATATGGCGAAGCGCTGATGGACCTCTCGCCCTGGGTCTACTGGGAAGCGGACGGCGCGCCCGGTGCCAACACGCCGGCGATCCTGGGCGCCTTCGAAGCCGTACTGGCGCGCAATCCGGCGCATATCGGCGCGGCGCATTACTACATCCACGCCGTGGAGGCCTCGCCGGACCCGGGGCGCGCCGAACGCCACGCCGACCTGCTGGGCACGCTCGCGCCCGGTTCCGGGCACCTGGTCCACATGCCGGCGCACGTGTACATCCGGGTCGGCCGCTACCACGACGCGACCCTCAGCAACTTCGCGGCCACCAGCGCCGATGAAGCCTTCCTGTCGGTATGCCGGGGCAGCAACGGCGTCTATCCGCTGGGCTACGTGCCGCACAACTGGCATTTCGCCACGCTCACCGCGGGACTGCATGGATCGAGCACACTGGCGCTGCAGGCAGCCGCGCAGACCGCGCGCCGCGCCGATCCCGCCCAGCTCGACGCGATGAGTTTCATGCAGCAGTTCGTGGTGGCGCCGCTGATGACGCAGGTCCGCTTCGGGCGCTGGGACGAGATCCTCGCCACCGCGGGCCCGCCCGCAGAAGCCACCTATCCGACCGCGATCTGGCATTTCGCACGCGGCATGGCGCGGGTCCGCACCGGCGCACTCGACCAGGCCCGCACCGACCTGGAGGCGCTGCGCGCGGCCGCCGCCGACCCGGCGATGGCCGGACTGGTGCTGTGGGACATCAATGGCGCCGACCGCGTGCTGGCGGTGGCCGAGGCCATGTTGCGCGGCGAGCTGGCGCTGGCCGCCGGCGACCGCGAGGGCGGCATCGCCGCGCTGCGCGAGGCCGCCGCCGTCGAGGACGGCCTGAACTACAACGAGCCCGCCGACTGGCCCCTGCCCATACGCCCCTATCTGGGCGCGGCGCTGCTGGAGGCCGGCCGCGCGGCCGACGCCGCCGCGGTCTATCGCGAGGACCTGGTGACGTATCCCGAGAACGGCTGGTCGCTGCGCGGGCTCGCGCTCGCGGAACAGGCACGCGGCGATGCCGCGGCGGCGAACGCGGCGCGACGCCGCTTCGATAACGCATGGCAGTGGGCCGACGTCGACCTGGTCGCCTCGCGCTTCTGACGCCACAGCACGCATCGCAACCTGGGGCGGCGAGTTCCTTGCGCACGCACTGCATGGCGCGCGGCACACTCTGGCGGCCCGACTGTCCGCCACCGCTGCGGGTTCCTTCACGTCGTCATCCCAGCGAACGCTGGGATCCAGCCTTTGCGGGATCTTCCGCCAGCGCACCCGCACAAGCGCCGGTGCAATCCGCTACGCATACTGCACCCTACCGCCGCCTCACGCCCTCATCCAATCGCACACCGGAGAGGCGCCTTGACGACCCGAGCCACGGTCAGTATGCGAATTCCGTGAACACCGGGTCCACGCTGCCCCGCCAGGGACCGTGGAACAGCTCGAGCTTGCGTTCGGCCGGGGTGATCCCGGCCTCGACGAACTCCATCAGCGGCTCCAGGTAGCGCGTCTCGTCGGCACCTTCCGCATTGCGCCGCGCCCGTCGGGACAGGCCATGGGCGGCGATGGCGAGCGCACGACGGGCGACATCGAGCACGGTGCCGTCGCGGAACGGCAGCTTGAAGGCATGTCGCGGCACGCCGTCGCGCAGCGCGTGCAGTTCCTCCAGGCTGAAGTCCTTGACCAGGTCCCAGGCCGCGTCCAGCGCGGTCGCGTCGTAGAGCAGGCCGACCCAGAACGCCGGCAGGGCGCAGATCCGGTTCCATGGCCCGGAGTCGGCGCCGCGCATCTCCAGGTACTTCTTCAGGCGCACCTCCGGGAAAGCCGTGGTGCTGTGGTCGGCCCAGTCGCGCAACAGCGGGCGGTGCCCCGGGTAGACCGGCAGACGGCCGTCCATGAAGTCGCGGAAGGACTGCCCGCTGGCATCCAGGTATTCGCCGTCGCGGTAGACGAAATACATGGGCACGTCGAGCAGGTAGTCGACGTAGCGCTCGTAGCCGAAGCCGTCTTCGAAGACGAAGTCGAGCAGGCCGGTGCGGTCGGCGTCGGTGTCGGTCCAGATGTGCGAGCGGTAGCTGAGGAAGCCGTTGGGCCGGCCCTCGGTGAAGGGCGAGTCGGCGAACAGCGCGGTGGCGATGGACTGCAGCGCCAGCGAGACGCGGAACTTCTTCACCATGTCCGCCTCGGAGGCCACGTCCAGGTTGACCTGCACGGTGCTGGTGCGGGTCATCATGTCCAGGCCCAGGTCGCCGACCTTGGGCATGTACTCGCGCATGATCCGGTAGCGGCCCTTGGGCATCCACGGCATCTCTTCGCGGCGCCACTTGGGCTGGAAGCCCATGCCCAGGAACCCCAGGCCCATCGGCTCGGCCACGCTGCGCACTTCGCGCAGGTGGGTGGCCGCCTCGTGGCAGGTCTGGTGCAGGTTGTCGAGCGGTGCGCCCGACAGTTCGAGCTGGCCGGCCGGCTCCAGCGACACCGAGGCGCCGTCGCGCGACAACGCGATCACTCGGCCGTTCTCGCTGACCGGCTCCCAGCCGAATTGCACCAGGCCCTTGAGCAGGGCCTCGATGCCGCGCTCGCCGTCGAAGCCCGGCGGGCGCAGGTCGTCGGTGCGGAAGCCGAACTTCTCGTGTTCGGTGCCGATCTTCCAGTCGGCCTCCGGCCGCACGCCCGTGGTCAGGAACTCCAGCAGGTCGGCTCGACTGCTGATCTCGACATCCTTGGCACTGCTGGGTCCGGACACGCCTACCTCGCTGGAAAGGGGCCGCCGCGCGGCCGCGGCAGTCCGGGCAGTGTAGCGGCGCGCGACCGCCGGACAACGCCACCAGCGGAACACTGGGGCCGCACCGATGAAGCGGTTCGGCGCGTTTGGCAGCTTCCGGGCGCGCAATGCGTAAGTCCCTGTGCAGGGGACTTCATCCAGGGAGGATTTCCATGACACCCGATCCACGCAAACGACTGGCGCTGGCCGCCGGCCTCCTGCTGGCCATTCCCACCGCGATGGCGGCGCCGCCGCACCCGGAACTCGAGGCCGAACAGGTCAACCTCGACACCGCGTCCACGCTTGCGCTGGGCGGCTCGGTCTCACAGCGCCTGGCCCAGTCGTTCACCCTGTACCGCAAGGGCGTGCTCAGCCACCTGATGGTGCCGTTGAGCTGCCAGCCCAAGGCCACCGTGCACGTGACGATCGAGAAGACGACGGCAGGGGCCCCCAACGGCAGCGTGCTGGCCTACCAGGAGGTGCCCGGCCATGTCTTCACCTCGCTGCCGACGCCGGCGGTCGGGATGCGCCTGGTCGAGTTCGAGGTGCCGGCCACGCTGGCGCCCGGCCAGTACGCCTTCACCCTCACCGCCAAGCCCGGCGACTGCGGCCTGTACGCCGGCCCCAACGGCAGCACCCATGGGGGCGGCAAGGGCTGGTTCATCGCCGACGGCAATGGGCCGGACTGGATCGAACTGTTCGACGCCGGCGGCGTTCGCGACCTTGCGTTCCAGGTCTACCTGCGGCCGCTGTAGCGACCCGCTTCAGAGCTCCAGCCAGCGCCCCACGACCTCGCGTGCCTCGTCCACGCCCAGCTTGGCGGCGCCGGAGAAGGTCTGCACGCTGACGATGTCGCCGAAGGCCGACTTGAGCTCCTTGCGGACCGCCTGCAGCGCGTTGCCCTGCTGGCCCCGGCCCAGTTTGTCGGCCTTAGTCAGCAACGCATGCGCCGGGAGACCCCGATTGACGGCATAGCCGAGCATCTGCCGGTCGTATTCCTTGAGCGGGTGCCGGATGTCCATCACCACGACCAGGCCCTTGAGCGCATTGCGGTTCTGGAAATAACGTTCCAGGAAGGCCTGCCAGTGCGCCTGAAGGTCCTTGGGGACCTTCGCGTAGCCGTAGCCGGGCAGGTCGACCAGGTAGCGGTCGGTGGTGGGGGGGATGTCGAAGAACACCAGCTGCTGGGTGCGGCCGGGCGTCTTGGACACCCGCGCCAGCGCGTTCTGCTGGCACAACGCGTTGAGCGCGGTCGACTTGCCGGCGTTGGAGCGGCCGGCGAAGGCGACTTCGAAGCCGCCGTCGGGGGGGAGCTGGGAGGGCGTGTGCGCCGCCAGCAGGTACTGGGCGCGGGCAAGGGGATTGGCCATGTGCGTAGCATCGCACGAGCGCGCCGGCGCCACCGCATCGGTACCGGTGCAGGTCATGCCGGCAGGCCACGCGCGGGGCCCGCCAGGGCCCGCGTTGACCCGCCCGCGGCCGCAGACGATAATTCCACGGTTCCGGCGGTGCGTTTTGCCCGCTGCCCAAGAAGTTTCGGAGCCCAGCCTGATGAGCCAAGCCCGCGTCCTCGGCATGATCGGCCTCGCCGCCCTGGCGGTCGCCACTGTTGCCTATGCCCAGACCACGGTCACCCCGATCCCGGAAAGCGAGCCGGTCCAGACCGCGCCGCTGACCACCGCCGCCGAGGAAACCGGCACGGTGACCTGGGGCGATGCCGACGCCGGCGCGACCAAGGCCGGCGCCTGCGCGGCCTGCCACGGCCTGGACGGCAACCCGACCGACCCGCAATACCCGCGCCTGGCGGGCCAGAGCGAGCGCTACACGGCCCACCAGATCGCCCTGTTCAAGAGCGGCGAGCGCAACAGCGGCATGGCCGCGGTCATGAAGCCCTTCGCCGACGCACTGTCGGCCCAGGACGCGCGCGACATCGGCGCCTACTTCGCGACCCAGACCGCCGGTGCCGGCGTGGCCGACGACAGCGTCGTCGCCAGCGGCCCCTACAAGGACCTGAAGTTCTACGAGATCGGCGAGAAGCTGTTCCGCAGCGGCGACGCCGCGCGCGGCATCCCGGCCTGCATGGCCTGCCATGGCCCCGACGGCGCCGGCAACCCCGGCCCGGCCTACCCGCACATCGCCGGCCAGCAGTCCGCCTACAGCCAGCGCCGCCTGGAGGAATACCGGGCCGGCACGACCACCCAGGCCGATCCGCACCTGTTCAACGTGATGGCGACCGTGGCCGAGAAGCTCACCGACGAGGAAATCGGCGCGCTCGCGAGCTACCTCCAGGGCCTGCATCCGCGCGCCCAGGACTTCGCCGCGGCCGATGCCCCGGCCGCCCCCGCCCCCGTGGCGGCGCCGGCACCGGAAGCCGCGGCGCCCGTCG
>NZ_VICE01000038.1 GCF_006546775.1 Marilutibacter aestuarii | reverse complement strand
GTCGATCGACTTCTGGTTCACCAGCTCCGTCAGCATCGCCTGGGTGAAGCGCAGCGAGGCATCGTCGCGCTTGAGCCAGTCCTCGACCTTGGCACGCGCGGGCTTCTTGCCGCCCGTCGACAGGATCTGCCCGACCAGGGCACGCTGCTGGATGCCCAGCTCGTCCCGCAGGGCGCCGCGGGCCAAGGCCTGCCAGCGACCGTCGACCTCCAGGGCGTCGATCTGCTCGTACAGCCAGGGCATGTGCAATGCCGCACCGAGGCTGAAGTAGGCACTGGCCACCTCGGCCGGGGGCATGCGCCGCGCGTGCGCGATCTCGACGATGTCGCAGGCGAACTCCAGCAGCGGCAGGGCGGCCAGCTGTTCGGCCAGCGGGCCCGGGAAACCCTTGCGTCGCCATTCGGCCTGGCGCTGCTCGAAGCCCTCGCGACGGACCTCCGACATCGACTCCGGGAGGGCCTTGCGCACGGCCTCCAGGCCATCGCCGTAGCGGGCCATCGCCTCGGTGATCTCGGGGATGGCGCCCGGTCGCGACAGCAGCCAGCGCGACATGCTGCGCATGAGGTGCCAGATCACCTGCAGGGCGTCGATCTGCACCGATTCGGCGACCTTGCCGTCGGCGGCATCGATCTGTGCCCAGAGGCCGCGCGCGTCGATCGCCTCGCGGGCGATGGTATAGGCCTTGGCGACCTCGGCGGCGCTGCGCCCGGTGTCCTCCTGCATGCGCAGGGTGAAAGTCGCGCCCATGCGGTTGACCATCGAGTTGGTCACCGCGGTGGCGATGATCTCGCGCTTCAGCCGGTGCTGCTGCATGCCCTTGGCGTACTTCTCCTGCAGCGGTTGCGGGAAGTAGCGCACGAGTTCCTTGGACAGGTATGGGTCCTCGGGGATGTCGGACTCGAGCAGCTGCTGGTAGATCACCAGCTTGGCGTAGGACAACAGCACCGACAGCTCGGGGCGTGTGAGCCCCTGGCCGCGCGACTTGCGCTCGGAGATCTCGGCATCGCTGGGCAGGTACTCGATCTGGCGGTCCAGCAGGCCCTGCGACTCCAGGGTGCGGATGAAGTGCTGCTTGGAACCCAGGCGCGGCACGCTCATCCGCTCCATCAGGCTGATGGCTTGGTTCTGGCGGTAGTTGTCGACCAGCACCAGGGCCTCGACCTCGTCGGTCATCGCCGCCAGCAGCTTGTTGCGCGCGGGCACGGTGAGCTTGCCAGCCTGGACCTGGCCGTTGAGCAGGATCTTGATGTTGACCTCGTGGTCGGAGGTATCCACGCCGGCCGAGTTGTCGATGAAGTCGGTGTTGAGCAGCACGCCATGCAGGGCCGCCTCGATGCGGCCCAGCTGGGTCAGGCCCAGGTTGCCGCCCTCGCCCACCACCTTGCAGCGCAACTCGCGGCCGTTGACCCGCAGCGCGTTGTTGGCGCGGTCGCCGACGTCGGCATGGGTCTCGCTGGCGGCCTTGACGTAGGTGCCGATGCCGCCGTTCCAAAGCAGGTCGACCGGCGCGCGCAGGATGGCGCTCATCAGGTCGTTGGGGCTCATCGCCTCGACCGACTCGTCGATGCCCAGGGCTTGGCGGGCCTCGCGGGAGACGGCGATCGACTTCGCCGTGCGCGGGAACACGCCGCCGCCCTTGCTGATCAGCGAGGCGTCGTAGTCGGCCCAGCTCGAGCGCGGCAGCTTGAACATCCGCTTGCGTTCCTTGAACGTCGCCGCGGCGTCCGGGTCGGGATCGATGAAGATGTGGCGGTGGTCGAACGCGGCGACCAGGCGGATGTGCCTGCTCAGCAGCATGCCGTTGCCGAAGACGTCGCCGGACATGTCGCCGATGCCGACGGCGGTGAAGTCTTCCTTCTGGCTGTCCCTGCCCAGGGCGCGGAAGTGGCGCTTGACCGACTCCCAGGCACCCTTGGCGGTGATCCCCATGCCCTTGTGGTCGTAGCCGACCGAGCCGCCCGAGGCGAAGGCGTCGTCGAGCCAGTAGCCGTGTTCGCGGGCGATGCCGTTGGCGATGTCGGAGAAAGTCGCCGTGCCCTTGTCGGCCGCGACCACCAGGTAGGGGTCGTCCTGGTCGTGCCTGACCACGTCGAGCGGCGGCACGACCTTCCCCTCGACTAGGTTGTCGGTGATGTCGAGCAGGCCGTTGATGAACATCCGGTAGCAGGCCACGCCCTCGGCCCAGACCGCGTCGCGGTCGCCGCCCTCGGGCGGGCGCTTGCTGATGAAGCCGCCCTTGGAGCCGACCGGCACGATCACGGTGTTCTTGACCATCTGCGCCTTCACCAGGCCCAGCACCTCGGTACGGAAGTCCTCGCGGCGATCCGACCAGCGCAGGCCGCCGCGTGCCACCGGGCCGAAGCGCAGGTGGATGCCCTCCACGCGCGGGCCGCAGACGAAGATCTCGCGGTAGGGCCGCGGCTTGGGCAGGTCCGGCACCTCGGCCGAATCGAACTTGTAGCTGACGTAGCCCTTTTCGGCGCCGCCGGCACCGGACTGGTAGTAGCTGGTGCGCAGGGTCGCGTCGATCACGCCCATGTAGCTGCGCAGGATGCGGTCCTCGTCGAGGCTGGACACGCGGTCCAGCAGCGCGAGCAGCGCCTTGCGGGTGGCCTCCACCTGGCGCTCGCGCTTGCCCTCGCGCGCCTCGACCACCGGCTCCAGCGCAGCCACCGTGGAGGCGTCGCCCTGGGCAAGGGCCTCGATCTGCGCCTTGAAGCGGGCCATGCCGGCCTTGATCTCGGCACGGCTCTCGTTGCCGGTGTTGGGATCGAAGCGAGCCTCGAACAGTTCCACCATCAGGCGCGCGAGCAGCGGATAGCGGGCGAACGTCTGCTCGACGTAGGCCTGCGAGAACGGCACGCCGACCTGCAGCAGGTACTTGCAGTAGGCCCGCAGCATCGCGACCTGCCGCCACGACAGCCCGGCGGCGAGGATGAGGCGGTTGAAGCCGTCGTTCTCGGCGTTGCCGCGCCAGATCTGCCCGAACGCTTCCTCGAAGGCTTCACCCAGCTGGCCAACGTCGATGTCACCGCCGGTGGTCTCGACCTCGAAGTCCTGGATGTACAGCGGGGTCTCGTCGGGGACGATGCGGAACGGGTGCTCGGCAATGACGCGCAGGCCCATGTTCTCCATCATCGGCAGCGCGTCGGAGAGCGGGATGTCGTCGAGCTGGCGATAGAACTTGAAGCGCAACCCGCCCTGCCCCGGATGCGCGCGGCACAGGCTGAGGCTCAGGTCGTCCGGGCCGCGCAGACCGGCCAGGTGCTCGACGTCGTTGACCGCCGCCTCGACGCCCGAGTGCTCGATATAGCCGGCCGGCAGGGCACGGCCGTAGCTGTTGCCCAGCTGCAGGCCCTTGTTTTCGCCATGCCGGCGGACGAGCGCGTCGCGCAGGTCGTCCTGCCAGTTGCGCACGATGCGCGCGAGCTCGGCCTCGATCGCGGCATGGTCGATCTGGATCGCCTCGCCGGACTTGGGGCGCACGATCATGTGCAACTGCGCCAGCGGCGATTCGCTGAGCATCACGTTGGTGTCGATGTGCTCGCCGTGCAGCATGCGCTTGAGCATGGCCTCGATGCGATGCCGGACCTCGGTGTTGAAGCGGTCGCGCGGGATGTAGGCCAGGCCGGAAAAATAGCGCCCGTAGCGGTCGCGGCGCAGGAACAGCTTGCTGCGCACCCGCTCCTGAAGGCCCAGGATGGCCATCGCGGTGTGCAGCAGCTCTGGGCCGCTGGACTGGAACAGCTCGTCGCGCGGCAGGGTCTCGAGGATGTGCCGCAGGGCCTTGCCGTTGTGGCTGTCCGGCGCAAGCCCGGAGTGCGCCATGACGTACTCGTGGCGCTCGCGCACCAGGGGAATGTCCCAGGGGCGGCTGGTGTAGGCGCTGGAGGTATACAGGCCAAGGAAACGCTGCTCCTTGACAGGCTTGCCGTCGCCGTCGAAACCCAGCACGCCGATGTAGTCCATGTAACCGGGCCGATGGACCGTGGCACGGGCATTGGTCTTGGTGAGGATCAGCGCATCGACCGCGCCCGACTGCGGCATGTAGTGCGCGGCGAGCGAGGTCAGCAGGCGCGGCTTGCCGACATCGGCCTCGCGCAGCAGGCCCAGGCCGCTCTCCTTGACCGCGCGCAGGACCTCGACGCCCTTCTGCTTGACCACTTCGTACTCGCGGTAACCCAGCAGGGTGAAGTGGTTGTTCGCCGCCCAGTGGAGGAAGGCCTGCGCCTCCTGGCGGCCGGCCTCGTCGATCGGCGCGACGCGATCGGTGAAGCTGTCGGCGATCTCCACCATCCTGTCGCGCATCTTTCGCCAGTCATCGACGATCGCACGCACGTCGGCGAGCACGGAGGCGATCGCCTGTTCGACCATCGGGATCGCATCGGCGGCCTGCCGGTCGATCTCCAGGTGCATCAGCGATTCGCCGGTGCCCTCGCCCACTGCCAGGAGCTTGCCGCTGCGGTCGCGCTTGAACTCCACCACCGGGTGGCCCAGCACATGCACGCCGATGCCGAGCTCGGCCAGGCGCATGGTCACCGAGTCGACCAGGAACGGCATGTCGTCGTTGGCGATCTGCAGCACCGTGTGCGGCGACTCCCAGCCCTGCTTGGCCAGGGTCGGGTTGAACAGGCGGATCGACGCGTGGCGCGGCTTGCGCGAGCGGGCGAACTCGAAGAAGTCGCAGGCCAGTGCGGCCCAGCCATCGGCCGAATGCATCGGCAATTCGTCGTCCTCCATGCGCTGGTAGAACGCGCGCGCGAAGGCTTCGGCCTCATCGTGGCGCGCCTTCGGCAGGCGCTTGCGCATCTGCGCGATGATCGGCGCCAGCGACACGCTGTCGACCAGCTCGCCGCCTGCGGCGACGCGCGTGCCGCCTTTCGCGGTGGAGGGCTTCGCACGCTTGCTGGCCGGGGCCTTGGGGGAGGATTTCTTCTTCGCTTTGTCGGCGGTGCTCATGGAAACAGTGTGTCCATTGCAGTGAGGCCCGCGCTTTCGCGCAGGCCGTCGGGTTTCAGGAGTGGGGGGCGCGGCTATTGCACGCCAACAGACGTGAACACGAACTGATGCCGGCGGCGCCGACATCAATACGCACGCGCACGGTCTCGCCGCGACGCCCGTTACCGGCGGTCGACGCGGCGATGCCCGTGCACGCGTTCATGGCGTCAGCGCAGGCCGGTCTCGTTGCGGGCGATGACCAGGCGCTGGATCTCGCTGGTGCCCTCGTAGATCTCGGTGATCTTGGCGTCGCGGAAGTACCGCTCCAGCGGCATCTCCTTGGAGTAGCCCATGCCGCCATGGATCTGCACGGCCTGGTGGGTGATCCACATCGCCGCCTCCGATGCGGTGAGCTTGGCGATCGCGGCTTCGTTGCTGAAGCGGCCGCCGTTCTTCTCGGTCTCGCCCTTGGTCCAGGCCGCGCGCAGGGTGAGCATCAGCGCCGCGTCCAGCTTGCATTTCATGTCGGCGATCTTGGCCTGGGTCATCTGGAAGGCGCCGATCGGCTGGCCGAAGGCCTTGCGCTCGCGGACGTACTCCAGGGTGGCCTCGTAGGCGGCACGGGCGATGCCGATGGCCTGGCTGGCGATGCCGATGCGGCCGGCGTCGAGCACGCCCATGGCGATCTTGAAGCCGTGGCCCTCGTCGCCCAGCACGTCCTCGGCGCGGGCGACGTAATCGGTGAACTCGATCTCGCAGGTCGCCGAGGCGCGGATGCCCAGCTTGGGCTCGGTCTTGCCGCGATGGAAGCCCTCGCGCTGGGTGTCGACCATGAACGCGGTGATGCCGCGGGCCCCCTTGTCGGGTTCGGTCATCGCGAACAGCACGATGTAGCGCGCCACCGGGCCGGAGGTGATCCAGCTCTTCTTGCCGTTGATCACGAAGCTGCCGTCGGCCTGCTTCACCGCCTTGCAGCGCATGGCGGTGGCGTCGGAACCGGACTGCGGCTCGGTCAGCGCGAACGCGCCGATCTCCTTGCCCTCGGCGATCGCGCGCACGTAGGTCTGCTTCTGCTCCTCGGTACCGAACTTGAGGATGCCGTTGCAGAACAGCGAGTTGTTCACCGACACGATCGTCGAGTGGGCGGCATCGCCGGCCGCGATCTCGATCATCGCCAGCACGTAGCTGATCGGATCCATGCCCGCGCCGCCGTACTCGGCCGGCACCTCGATGCCCATCAGGCCGTTCTCGCCGAGGGTGCGGATGTTCTCCAGGGGGAACTCGCCCGTCTGGTCGTGGTGCTCCGCGCTCGGGGCGATCTTTTCCTGGGCGATGCGCTTGGCAACGTCCTGGATCATCAACTGCTCTTCGGTAAAGCTGAAATCCACGTCTGCACCTCGACTCTTGTCTTCTAGACAGGCAATCGGTGAATTGTAGCGATCCCGGCCCGATAACCCCAGTGCGCGGGCGATGCGGGCTTGACCCCATCGCCGGGCCGAATCACACTTATCGCTATATCGCGATGATATGATGAATAAACAGGCGCCGCTTCCGTCGATGCGGCGCCCCGCCCCCGATCAGGAGCCCCCGATGGACCTCGAAGGCTGGTCATCCCGACTGAAAGTGTTCGCCGACGCGACCCGGGTGCGCCTGTTGGCCCTGCTCGAGCACGAGGAGCTCACCGTCGCCGAACTTTCGGCGATCACCCGCCTGGCCCAGCCACGGGTCTCGACGCACCTGGCCAGGCTCAAGGAAGCCAACCTGGTGCGCGACCGCCGCTCCGGCGTCTCGGCCTACTACCGCTTCGAGGACTCGGCCCTCGACCCGGCCCAGCGCGCGCTCTGGCAGACGCTGCGCTCGGGCAGCGACGACCCCCTGCTGCGCCAGGACGCCGAGCGCGTTCCCGGCGTGCTCGCCATGCGCGCTGCCGACCAGAACTGGGCCGACTCGGTCGCCGGCGACATGGAGCGCCATTACTCCCCGGGCCGTACCTGGGAGGCCATGGCGCGGTCCGCCCTGCCCCTGCTCGAGCCCGGCGACGTGCTCGACATCGCCTCCGGCGACGGCGTGCTGGCCGAACTCATGGCCCCGCACGCCAACCGCTACGTCTGCCTGGACGCCAGCAGCAAGGTCGTCAACGCCGCCACCGAGCGCCTGCGCCGCCTGGGCAACGTCGAGGTACAGGAAGGCGACATGCACGACATCCCCTTCGCCGAGGCCAGCTTCGACCTCGTGGTGCTGATGCATGCCCTGACCTATGCCGAACACCCGGGCCAGGCCGTGGCCGAGGCGGCGCGCGTGCTGCGACCGGGCGGCCGCCTGCTGCTCACCAGCCTGGCCCGGCACGGGCACCAGAGCACGGTCGAGGCCTTCGGCCACGTCAACCTGGGATTCACCGAGAAGGAGCTTTCGCGATTCGCCGACAGGGCCGGCCTGGACATCGTGAGCTGCGACACCGTGACCCGCGAGCGCCGGCCACCCCACTTCGAAGTCATTGCGCTGCTCGCACGCAAGCCCGCCGCCCGCGCCCGCGAGCCCCGGCCCCCCCAGAAGAAGAGCTGATCGTGGATACCCTTCCCTGGCTGAACCCCACGCGCGCGGAGTCGCTCGAGCGCTGCCTGCGCGAACGCATCCTCGTCATCGACGGCGCGATGGGCACGATGATCCAGCAGCATGGCCTGGAGGAAGCCGACTACCGCGGCGAACGCTTCGCGGACGGCTTCGACCTCGAGCACGTCCCGGAAGCCGGACACGCCCACGGCCCCGGCTGCGGGTGCGCCCACGACCAGCGCGGCAACAACGACCTGCTCAGCCTCACCCGACCGGACATCATCCGCGACATCCACGCGCAGTACCTGGCCGCGGGCGCCGATCTCGTCGAAACCAACACCTTCAACTCGACCACGATCTCGCTGGCTGACTACGGCCTCGAGCACCTGGCCCGCGAACTGAACGAGACCGGCGCGCGCCTGGCGCGGGAAGCCTGCGATGCCGCGGAGGCCGAAACCCCCGATCGCCCCCGTTTCGTGATCGGCGTGCTCGGCCCGACCAGCCGGACAGCTTCGCTGAGCCCGGACGTCAACCGCCCCGGGTTCCGGGCGATCAGCTTCGACGAACTGCGCGTCGCCTACCGCGAAGCCACCGACGGCCTCGTCGACGGCGGCGCGGACGCGATCATGGTCGAGACCGTCTTCGACACCCTCAACGCCAAGGCGGCCCTGTTCGCGATCGAGGAAGCCTTCGAGGCGCGCGGGTCACGACTGCCGGTGATGGTCTCGGGCACGATCACCGATGCCTCCGGCCGCACCCTGTCGGGCCAGACCGCCGAGGCCTTCTGGTACTCCTTGCGCCACGCGCAGCCACTCTCGATCGGCCTCAACTGCGCGCTCGGGGCCAGGGACCTGCGCGTGCACGTGGACGTGCTCGCGCAGATCGCCGATGCCTATGTCAGCACCCATCCCAACGCCGGCCTGCCCAATGCCTTCGGCGGCTACGACGAGACCCCGGAGGACATGGCCCTGGTGCTTGGCGACTTCGCCCGCGCCGGGCTGCTGAACCTGGTCGGCGGCTGCTGCGGCACGACGCCGGCGCACATCGCCGCCATCGCCCACGCGGTCGGCGGCCACGCGCCGCGGGTGCACCCGCGCCTGGAGCAGGCCGCGTGAGCACCCTGCCCCGTTACACCCGCCTCAGTGGCCTGGAGCCGCTGCAGATCACCCCGTCGACCAACTTCGTCAACGTGGGCGAGCGCACGAACGTCACCGGCAGCGCGAAGTTCCGCAAGCTGATCAAGGAAGACCGTTACGACGAGGCGGTGGAGATCGCCCGGCAACAGGTGGACAGTGGCGCCCAGGTCCTCGACGTCAACATGGACGAGGGCCTGCTCGACTCCGAGAAGGCGATGGTCGACTACCTCAACCTGATCGCCGCCGAGCCCGACATCGCGCGGATCCCGGTGATGGTGGACAGCTCCAAGTGGAGCGTCATCGAGGCCGGGCTCAAGTGCCTGCAGGGCAAGGGGATCGTCAATTCCATTTCGATGAAGGAAGGCGAAGCGGAGTTCCTGCGCCAGGCGCGGCTGGTGCGGCGCTATGGCGCCGCGGTGGTGGTGATGGCCTTCGACGAGGTCGGCCAGGCCGACACCATCGACCGCAAGGTCGAGATCTGCTCGCGTGCGCACGCGTTGCTGACGGGCCGGGTCGGCTTCCCGCCCGAAGACATCATCTTCGACCCCAACGTATTCGCCATCGCGACGGGCATCGAAGAGCACGACAATTACGCGGTCGACTTCATCGAGGCGACCCGTGAGCTGAAGCGCCGGTTCCCGCTCAGCCACGTCTCCGGCGGCGTGTCGAACGTGTCGTTCTCGTTCCGCGGCAACGAGGTCGTGCGCCAGGCGATCCACGTGGTGTTCCTCTACCACGCGATCCGCGCGGGCATGGACATGGGCATCGTCAATGCCGGCGCCCTGCCCCTGTACGACGAACTGGACCCGGAGCTGCGCGAGCGGGTCGAGGACGTCGTGCTCAACCGGCGCCCCGACGGCACCGAGCGCCTGCTGGAGATCGCCGAACGGTTCAAGGGCCGCAAGGGCGAGAAGAAGGTCGAGGACAAGGCCTGGCGCGAGAAGCCCGTCCGCGACCGGCTGTCGCACTCGCTCGTGCATGGCATCGACCAGTACATCGAGGTCGACACCGAGGAAGCGCGCGCACAGGCCGTGCGCCCGCTGGACGTGATCGAGGGCCCGCTGATGGACGGCATGAACGTCGTCGGCGACCTGTTCGGCGCGGGCAAGATGTTCCTGCCCCAGGTGGTCAAGTCCGCGCGGGTGATGAAGAAGGCAGTGGCCTACCTGCTGCCCTACATCGAGGCCGAGAAGCTGCGCACCGGCGACGTCGGCAGGAACAACGGCAAGATCGTGCTCGCCACCGTCAAGGGCGACGTGCACGACATCGGCAAGAACATCGTCGGGGTGGTCCTGGCCTGCAACAACTTCGAGGTCATCGACCTGGGGGTGATGGTGCCGGCCCAGACCATCCTCGACCGGGCGCGCGAGGAGAAGGCCGACCTGATCGGGCTCTCGGGCCTGATCACGCCCTCGCTGGAGGAGATGAGCCACGTCGCCCGCGAAATGTCGCGGCAAGGCTTCCAGACCCCGCTGCTGATCGGCGGCGCCACCACCTCGCGCGCGCACACGGCGTTGAAGATCCACCCGCATTACGACTCCCCGACGGTGTGGGTGAAGGACGCGTCGCGCGCGGTGGGCGTGGCGCAGTCGCTGATCAGCCCCGAACTTCGCGCACCCTTCGTCGCCGCCAACGACGCGGACTACGCCGAGATCCGCGAGCGCCACCGCAACCGTGGCAGCGGCAAGCGCCTGGTGTCGCTGGAAAAGGCGCGTGCGCAGGCCTTCGACGGTGGCTGGGACGACTACGTCCCGCCCGCGCCGGCCAGGCCGGGCCTGCACGTGCTGGACGACTTCCCGCTCGAGGACCTGCTTGAATACATCGACTGGTCGCCGTTCTTCAACGCCTGGGAACTGGCCGGGCGCTATCCCGCGATCCTGACCGACGAGGTGGTCGGCGCGCAGGCCAGTGAGCTCTATCGTGACGCCCGCGCGATGCTGGACAGGATCGTCGCGGAAAAGTGGCTGACCGCGCGCGGCGTGTTCGGCCTGTGGCCGGCGAACGCCGAGGGCGACGACGTCCGGGTGGACGTCGACGGCACGCGCTTCGACCTGCATTTCCTGCGCCAGCAGGTCGACAAGCCGGTCGAGCGCCCGGATTTCTGCCTGGCCGATTTCATCGCCCCCGCCACCAGCGGCAAGCAGGACTGGATCGGCGGCTTCGCGGTCACCGCGGGCATCGGCATCGAGCCGCACGTGGCCCGCTTCGAGGCCGACCACGACGACTACAACGCGATCATGCTCAAGGCCCTCGCCGACCGCCTGGCCGAGGCCTTCGCCGAATGCCTGCACGCCCGCGTGCGCCGCGAATACTGGGGCTATGCGAGCGGCGAGACGCTGGACAACGAGGCGCTCATCGACGAAGCCTACGTCGGCATCCGACCCGCCCCCGGTTACCCCGCCTGTCCGGAACACAGCGAGAAGCAGACGCTGTTCACGATGCTCGGCGCGCAGGCGCGGATCGGCATCACGCTCACCGAGAGCTTCGCGATGTATCCCACCGCCGCCGTATCGGGCTACTACTTCAGCCATCCGGGCAGCCAGTACTTCGTCGTCGGTCGCGTCGGCAAGGAGCAGGTGGAGGACTACGCGCGGCGCAAGGGGGCGACACTCGCGCAGGCCGAGCGCTGGCTGGCCTCCAACCTCGACTACGACCCCGAATGACGCCCTTGCCCGGCCCCTCCGGCAGCCCACCCGTGGTCGGCATCGTCGGCCGGCGGGGCGCCTACGGCCGCTGGCTGCAGCGCTTCTTCGAAGAGCGCATGGGCCTGCAGGTGATCGGCCGGGACCCGGCCGGCGACGAGGACCTCCCGGTCGACGAGCTGGTCGCACGGGCGGACGTACTGGTGTTCAGCGCGCCCATCCGCGTTACCCCGGCCTTGATCGGCGAGTACGTCGAAGCCGGGAATGGCCGGGAAGCCGGGCACCTGTGGATGGACCTCACTTCCATCAAGCAACGCCCGGTGGAGGCGCTGCTCGCCTCGCAGGCCGAGGTGGTGGGCCTGCACCCGATGGCGGCACCGCCACCGACCCCGACGTTGCAGGGCCGGGCGATGGCGGTCTGCCCCGCCCGCCTGGACCGCTGGCGCCCGTGGCTCGATAGCTTCCTGTCCGCGACCCGGGCCGAGCGCATCGACGTGTCCCCCGAGCACCATGACCGCGCGATGGCCCTGGTCCAGGGGCTGACGCACGCCAGCCACATGGCGCAGGCCAGCGTCCTGCGCCGGCAGGCCCCCGCGCTCGGCGGCCTGGACGCCCTGCGACCGCTGCGCACGGTCGGCCATGCGCTCGACCTCAGCGTCAGCGCCCGCATGCTCGCCGGCAATCCGGGCATCTACACCGACATCCAGTTCGACAACCCGCACGTGCTGCCGGCCATCGAGCAACTGGCCGAGGCGGTCGGTTTCCTGCGCGCCCAGTTGCGCAGCGGCGACGCGGAGGCGCGCCAGGCGGTGCGCTCGCAGTTGCTGGAGGAGTCGGCGACGTTCTTCGGCGCGCCCGTGCTGGCCGCCGGCAGCCAGGACTTCGAACGCCTGGGCTACCTGCTCGCCGACCTGGAGTCACCCGACTTCCTGAGCGTGTTCCTGCCCGAGGACGCGCCGGGGTCGCTGCGGCGCCTGCTGCACGTGTTCGAAGAGCACGCGGTGAACATCGAGTCGATCCATTCCTCGCGCTCACCCGAGGGCGAGCTCCATTTCCGTATCGGCCTGGACCGCGGCTGCCTCGCCGGCCTGCCGGCGGACACGCTCGCACGACTGGCCACCGCGCTTGAAGCCGGGGGCATCGGTCGCGTCACCGCGGGCGACCGGCGCGACTGAACGCGCGCGCGGGCTACCACACCAGGTCGTCGGGCACCTGGTATTGCGGATCCGCGTAAGGGTCGTCCTCCGCCGGCGCATCGGGGTCGACCTTCAGCGCGATGGCGGGGGCGAAGATCGCCTCGGCCTGCGCGAGCAGTTCGGCGGTGACGAGCAGGTAGCGTCCTTCCTGCTGGATGACGCCCAGCTCGCCGGCATTGAGGGCCTTCAACTGGTCGGCGCTGACGTAGATGCGCTTGATCTTGCCGCCATAGGGAAAATGGCGAGCGATGTCGGCGTCGTCGCGATTGAGCGACTTGCCCTTGACCAGCTCGGCCACGCGGGCGCGCGCCTCGCGACGCTGGCGCGCTTCCTCCTGGCGGGCCTTCTCGGCGGCGATGCGTTCGTCCTTCTCGCGCTGGGCCCGGATCGCATAGGCCTTGGCGAGGTCGATGTCTTCCTGCGAACGCGGCTTGCGCCCGCCGGAGGACGCACCCTTGCGCGGGTCCTTGCCGGGTGCCTTCCCGGGCGCCTTGCCCGGGGCAGTCCGGCCGCGTGCGCCACGCGTGTCGTCCTTGCGCGCCGGCTTGGGCTTCTCGGCTGCCGGGGCCTTGAAACCCAGGCCAAGCAGCTGGTTGCGAAGTGTGTCGCTCATCGTCGTCGCGGATCAGTAATGGGGCGGAGGCGGTTCCTGGCCGGGGTCGGCCGAGAGACCGCCCGTCGACAGGGTCGCGCGCAATTGCTTCAGCTCGTCCAGCGCCCGGTGCAGCAGCAGCGCATTGCGAGCCTCCTCGTCCCGGGCCGCGGCCAGGGCGTCGCTCAGTTCATTGAGGGCGTGTTCCTGGAACGCGATCCGCGTCTCCAGGTCGACCATGCGCCTCGCAAGCTCGTCGTTCAAGGTCATCGGGTCAACGCGCCACCGAGCGCCCGCGCCCGATGCCGTAATAGGCGATGCCGGCCGCCTCGACTTCATCGGGGTGGTACAGGTTGCGACCGTCGAAGATCACCGCGTCGGCCACGGCCTGCCGGATGCGGGGGAAGTCCGGGCTGCGGAAGGGCTTCCATTCGGTGACCACCACCAGCGCGTCGGACCCGACAAGGGCGCCGTTGGCCGATTCGCACAGGACCAGGTCGTCGCGCTCGCCGAAGATCCGCTGGGCTTCGTGGCTGGCCTCCGGATCGTAGGCGCGCACCTGTGCGCCGGCATCCCACAACTGTTGCAGCAGGCGCCGGCTGGACGCTTCGCGCATGTCGTCGGTGTTGGGCTTGAACGCCAGGCCCCACACGGCGAAGGTCTTCCCCTTCAGCTTGCCACCGTAGTGACGCTCGATCAGCTCGAAGAGATGCTTCTTCTGGTGTTCGTTGACCGACTCCACCGCGTTGAGCAGGCGCGGATCCATGCCATGCGACTGGGCCGTGCGCGCGAGCGCCTGCACGTCCTTCGGGAAGCACGAGCCGCCGTAGCCGGCGCCGGGGTAGATGAAGTGCCAGCCAATGCGGGGATCGGAGCCGATGCCCTGGCGGACCATCTCCACGTCGGCGCCGACGCGCTCGGCGATGTTGGCGATCTCGTTCATGAAACTGATCTTGGTCGCCAGCATCGCGTTGGCGGCGTACTTGGTCAGCTCTGCCGAGCGGACGTCCATCACCACGATCCGCTCGTGGTTGCGGTTGAACGGCGCATACAGGCGCTTGAGCTTTTCCACAGCGGACATGTCGGTCGCGCCGATGACGATGCGGTCCGGACGCATGCAGTCGTTGACCGCGTCGCCTTCCTTCAGGAACTCCGGGTTGGAGGCCACCGCGAAGTCGATGTCGACGCCGCGCGACGCCAGCTCACCGGCAATCGTCGCCTGCACCTTGTCGGCGGTCCCCACGGGTACGGTGGACTTGTCGACAATGACCGCGGGGCGCGACAGGTGGCGGCCGATGGTCCTCGCCACTTCCAGTACGTAGCGCAGGTCGGCGCTGCCGTCTTCGTCCGGGGGCGTACCGACGGCGACGAAGAGGATGTCGCCATGCGCGATCGCGACTTCGGCATCTGTCGTGAAACGCAGTCGGCCCGCAGCGTGGTTGGCCTTGACCATCGGCTCCAAACCCGGCTCGAAGATCGGCACGACGCCGCGGTTCAGGCCTTCGACCTTGACCTCGTCGACGTCGACGCAGACCACGTCATGGCCCACGTCGGCCAGGCAGGTACCGGTGACCAGGCCGACGTAACCAGTTCCGAATATCGTCACGCGCATAGGGCGGGCATTGCTCCAGGTGGCAGGGGTGGTTCCGGTCGTAGCCGGGCCGCGTTCAGCCCGCGGGCGTGCCGGCGTCCTTGACGATCTCGACCAGCTCGACCTCGAAGACGAGGGTCGCGTTCGGGCCGATCGGGCCACCCGGGGTGCCCATCTCGCCGTAACCCAGCTCGCCCGGGATCCAGAAGCGGTACTTGCTGCCGACGGTCATCAACTGCAGGCCTTCGCTCCAACCCGGGACGACGCGGTTGAGGGGGAACTCGACCGGCTCGCCGGCCTGGGTCGAATCGTCGAAGACGGTGCCGTCGAGCAGCTTGCCGGTGTAGTGCACGCGCACGGTGTCCTCGGCCTTGGGCTTTTCGCCCTTGCCTTCGGTGATGACCTGGTACTGGAGTCCGGACTGGGTGGCCTTGACCCCTTCCTTGCTGGCGTTGGCCTCCAGGAAGGCCTTGCCTTCCTCGGCATTGGCCTTGGCCTTCGCCGCCTGGTCGGCCTCCATCTTCTCCTGCATGCGCTGGCCGAAGGCCTGCGCGACCTCCTGGGCCTGTTCATCGGTCATCAGCGGCTCGTCGCCGGCCAGGGTCGTGCGAATGGCGTCGAACAGCGCGTCCTGGTCGATCTCGCCCTTGACCGGCTCCAGCGACTTGGCCATCTGCAGGCCGATCATGTAGCCGGCCTGGGCCTTCTCGCCCTCCAGGCCCGGGATGGCCAGACCGCCCTCGCCTGCCTTCGCCGCCGCGGCATCGGGGGTCGCGTCCGCCTTGGCGGTGGTGGCGTCGCCCTCCGTCGCCGGCTTGTCGCAGGCGGCCAGGCCGATCGCCAGGGCGGTCGTGACAAGGGCGGTACGGGTGGTGCGGAGGAACGTCGACATGGATGGAACTCCAGGAAAGGAATGGGGGATGCGCCCCCATCATGCGGGGGCGCGGATCGCCGGGAGATGAACCGCCAGGAAGACGGCCCAGCCCCACGGCTTCAGAGGATGGCCTGCAACTCGACTTCGAAGACCAGCATGGTGTCCGGGCCGATGCCGCCCTGCGGCATCCCGCGGGCGCCGTAGGCCAGGGTGCTCGGCACCCAGAACTTGTATTTGCTGCCCACCGGCATCAGGGCCACGCCTTCGGTCCAGCCGGCGATCACCTGGTTGAGCGCGAACTCGGCCGGCACGCCGCGATCGTAGGAACTGTCGAAGACGGTGCCGTCGAGCAGGGTGCCCTTGTAGTTCACGCGCACCGAGTCGGTCGACCGCGGGCGCGGGCCCGAGCCCTGGCGCAGCACCATGTACTGCAGGCCCGAACCGGTGGTGATGACGCCCTTCTGGCCCTTGTTGGCGGCGAGGAACGCCTCGCCCTCGGCCTTGGCGGCCGCGGCACGCTCGGCGGCCTTGGTCTTCATGCGCGCGGAGAAGGTCTCGCGGACGCTGGTCAGGGTCGCTTCGTCCAGCCTCGACGGTGCGCCGCTGGCCTTGTCGCGCACCGACTGCAGGAAGACGGGCAGCTCGATCTCGTCGTGGATCGGCTTGAGCATGCGCCCGACATCATTGCCGACGAGGTAGCCCACCTTTTCCTTGTCGACCTCGGGGATCTCGACGCCCTCCGGCGCCTGTCCGGCGCGGGAGGCCGAGCGCAGCATCAGCGCCTGGCCCACGGTGGAGGCCTCCGCGCTGGTGATCAGCGGCTCGCCGCCGTCGAACGCGTTCTGGAGGGCGCGCTGGAACGCCGCCAGGTCGAGGTCTTCTCCGATCGGCGCGATCGAGCCGCCGACGTCCTGGCCGATCATGTAGCTGACCTTGTCGCGATCGGAAGAAATAGCCGCGCCGTCCTGTGCATGCGCGAGCGGGGTCGCCGCGATGCCCGCCACGGCCACGGCGGCCACCATCAGCGCGGCTGCGCCTCGAATCAAAGCCTTCATTGCAGAGCTGCTCCTCGATAGGGGTACTGTCATCCGGCCGGCCGCAGGATCGCTGCCGGGTCGGCGCGCGCGGCCAGACGTCGCACGAAGCGACCATTGTCGCGATGCCGCGCCCTTCCGGCAAATATCGACCGCGCCGGGCGAAGAAAGTGCAACCGCGGTCCGCTCCCCACGGCAAGCCCGGAGGACCCGGCACAGCCTCGCCGCCACATCGGGGGCGGCGCGCGTGGCGATTGGACCTCGCTCCACGGAAGCTGAACGGGCGGCTCCGCACCCCTGCCGTTAGTTGGGCAAAAAAAACTTGCACGCCTGTGTTGTGGTGTTATAGTTACATACAACACCTATCAACCAATCGAGCAGGATGCCGCCATGAACCGCAAGCTCCACAACAGCCTCACCGCCCTCGCCCTGTCCGGCGGCGCCGTTGTCCTGGCGTTGGGCTTCGTTTCGCTCCCGGCCACGCAGGCCCCCTCCGCCCTCGCTGAACAGGCGGAGGCCGGCGCGTCCCTGGAACTGGTTGCCACCGGAGTCGGAATCGCCGGGGAAGTCGCCGCGTCGGCGAACGCGCTCCGCACCCCATCCACCGCCAGGGACCCGGCGTCACCAGGTGCATCGCAGGTCCGGCGCAAGGGTCGCCAGCCGCTCGTGATGCCCTACTTCTCTTTCGCACCGCGGGGTTGAACATGACCGCTATCCAATGGAGCGACGGCGCTCCGATCTATCGCCAGCTGAAGGAGCGCGTCATCGCCATGATGCTCGACGGCGAGCTCAAGCCGGGCGACGCCCTGCCCTCGGTCCGCCAGGTGGCGGCCGACTATCAGCTCAATCCGATCACCGTCTCGCGCGCCTACCAGGAACTGGCGGACGAGGCCCTCATTGAAAAGCGCAGGGGACTAGGCATGTACGTCACCGAAGAAGCTGCAAGGAAACTGCTCGTCAACGAGCGCGAGCGCTTCCTCACCGAAGAATGGCCGCTGGTACTGGAACGCATCAGCCGCCTGGGCCTGAGCCCGCAGGAGCTGTTGCTTGCAGGTGAAGGCAAGGGAGGTGCCTCGTGACCGCCGCCCACATCGTCAGCGCCCGGGGCCTGCGCAAGGCCTACAAGAACAAGCTGGCCCTGGACGACACCCGCTTCGAGATCCCCGCCGGGCGCATCGTCGGCCTGATCGGCCCCAACGGCGCGGGCAAGACCACGGCCCTGAAGGCCATGCTCGGCCTGATTCCCTTCGAGGGGCAACTGGAGGTGCTGGGCCTGGACCCGCGCACCCACCGCGACGACCTGATGCGCGACGTGTGCTTCATCGCCGACGTCGCGGTGCTGCCGCGCTGGATGAAGGTCAAGGAAGCGATCGAGTTCGTCTCCGGCGTGCATCCGCGCTTCGACCGCGAACGCTGCCAGCGCTTCCTCCAGGGCACCCAGCTCAAGCCCAACATGCGCGTGCGCGAGATGTCCAAGGGCATGATCGTGCAGCTGCACCTGGCCCTGGTGATGGCGATCGACGCGCGCCTGCTGGTGCTCGACGAACCGACACTGGGCCTGGACATCCTGTATCGCAAGCAGTTCTACCAGCGCCTGCTGGAAGACTACTTCGACGAAGAGAAGACGATCATCGTCACCACCCACCAGGTCGAGGAGATCGAGCACATCCTCACCGACGTGATGTTCATCCGCGACGGCAAGATCGCGCTGGAAAGCGAAATGGACACCCTCGGGAACCGTTTCGTCGAAGTGCTGGTCAACGCCGACCGCGCCGAGGAAGCCCGTGGCCTGGCGCCGATCGACGAGCGCGCCCTGCCCTTCGGCAAGACCGTCATGCTGTACGACGGCGTCGCCGCCGACCGCCTGGCGTCGCTGGGCGAGACACGCACGCCCGGCCTGGCCGACCTGTTCGTCGCCACCATGAAGGGGACCTACGCATGAACGCCATTGCCGAACACGACGGCGCCACCACGGCCCGCAAGCCGGTCGCGCCACCCCACCCGACACACAAGTTCAAGCTCCTGCTCAAGCGCGAGTACTGGGAGCACCGCGGCGGCTTCCTGTGGGCGCCGGTCATCGCCGGCGGCATCTCGCTGCTGCTCACGCTGATGGGCATCATCATGGCGCTGGTCGCCGGCTATCGCGCCGCCGCCGCGGGCAAGCTGGAATTCGACGGCGTCAGCGTCAACGGCTTCGACCTGGCCATGCTGACCAGCAAGCTGAGCGCGGAGGACCTGGAGAAGCTCAGCAACGGCATCGACATCTCGCTGTTGTTCAGCGGCATGTGGCCCTACCTGGTGCTGGCCTTCGTGGTGTTCTTCTACTGCCTGGGCGCGCTGTACGACGAACGCAAGGACCGCAGCGTGCTGTTCTGGAAGTCCCTGCCGCTGTCGGACGCCGAGACGGTGCTGTCCAAGGTCGCCAGCGCAGTGCTCGTGGCGCCGCTGATCGCCGGTATCGTCGGATTGGCGACGATGTTCGGGTTCCTGCTGATGATCAGCGTCGTGGTGCTGATGCATGGCGGCAACCCGTTCACCCTGCTGTGGGGTCCGGCGCACATGTTCACGCTGATCTCGAGCCACTTCACCTGGATCCCGGTGTACCTGCTCTGGGCACTGCCGACGGTCGGCTGGCTGATGCTCTGCTCGGTCTGGGCCCGCAGCAAGCCCTTCCTGTGGGCGATCATGGTGCCGGTCTTCGCGGGCATCTTCATCACCTGGTTCGACGTCATGAAGCTGTTCGACATGTCGAGCGAATGGTTCTGGAGCAACGTCGTCGGCCGCCTGCTGCTGGGCACGATGCCGGGCGCCCACATGTTCTACCGTGCCGGTGCCGGCGAGTTTGACACCGACGGCGGCATGCAGGCCCTGCTGCACGAGGCCTCTCTGGCCGGACTGGTCGACACGCTGAAGATGCCCGACCTGTGGATCGGCGCGGTCGTCGGCGCCGCCATGATCTTCGCCGCCATCCGCCTGCGCCGCTGGCGCGACGAAGGCTGAACCCTCCGTCCGCCGGGGCATGCCCCGGCGGACCGCGACCCAGGAGCTTCGAGATGACATCCCATACCCACCCCGCCGCCCGCAAGGCCCTGCCCGCCCTGGTCCTGCTGCTGGGCACCCTGCCCTGGCTCAGCGCCTGCGGAGGCCCCGATACCCAGGCCGGCAAGGCCACGAGTGCCACGGCGCAGGCCGGCACCGCGCTGGAAGGCAAGTCCCGCGAGATCGGCGCCAAGGTGCGCGAGAAGATGGCAACCGAGGACATCGGCATCGACAGCGACCAGGCCGGCGTGCCCGACGCCAAGATCACCCCCGAGGGCGACTTCCTGGTCGACGGAAAGCAGGTCGCCGTCAACGCCGAGCAGCGCGCCCTGCTGCTCAAGTACCGCCAGCACATCACCGAAGTCGCCGCCTCCGGGGCCGAGATCGGCGTGGAAAGCGCGTCGGTGGCGACCCAGGCCGTCGGCGCGGCGATCGCAAGCATCTTCAGCGGCGAGAGCAGCGAAGACCTGGGCAACCGCATCGAGGCCGACGTCGAGGAGAAGATCCGCGGCTCGGTGGCCGGGCTGTGCGCGCAGTTGCCGGCCCTGATGGAAACCCAGCAGGCGCTGGTCGCGGTCCTGCCGGCGTTCGAACCCTACGCCGACATGGACGATTCCGACTTCGACGACTGCATGGACGAGACCTCGGTGGCCGGGGCCGACCCCGCGGCGCCCGCCAACGAGGCCGCTGAAGCCGAAGCGGCGGCGCGCCAATAGCAGCGGGCACCTTGCGCCGGCGGCTGCGCGATGCGCATGCCGCCGGCGTTTTCGTTTGCGTTGGGGGCTCAGCCGGCCATGCGTGCCTGTTCGACCTCGTCACAGGGACGTCCCTTGATGTCGGCGCATTGCAGGCGATCGGTCTCGACCAGGGCCGGGGCCTTCTCGGCGAGGTAGTCGATGAACACGCGCACCGCCGGCAACAGGCCGCGACGGGACGCGAACACCGCGTGGAAGATGCCCTGCGAGAGTCGCCAGTCGGGGAGCACGACCTCCAGTTCCCCTGCGCGCACCGCCTCGGCGCAGATCGTCTCGGGCAGCATGGTGACGCCCACGCCCTGCTTGGCGAGCGCCATCAGCATCGGGAAATCGAAACCGGCCACGCGCGGCTTGAGGTCGACGCGCCTGACCTCGCCGTCGGGACCATGGAGTTCCCAGCGCTGGCGTGACTCGTCCTCGTGCATGCTCAGGGTGACGTGCTCGGCCAGCGATTCGGGGACCTCCGGCCGCCCCATCTTGCGCAGGTAGGACGGGCTGGCGACCAGGAGTTCCTGGATCTGCCCGAAGCTGCGCATGATGAGGCTGCCGTCGTCGTCCAGGCGCGCGCGCACCCTCAGGGCGACGTCGATGCCCTCGTTGATGATGTCCACCCGGCGATTGCTGACATGCAGCTGCACGCGGACCTTCGGGTACAGGGCGAGGAAGTCAGGCAACAGCTTGGGCATCTGCTGCTGGGCCATGCTCACCGGCACGCTGACGCGGATCAGCCCGCGCGGCTCGGCGCTGAGGCGGTCCACGGCCTCGCGCGCGGCCTGCGCCTCGGCCAGCATCGCCTGGGCGTGGCGATAGACGCTGGTGCCGACGTCGGTCACCGCGAAGCGGCGCGTGGAGCGCTGCAGCAGGCGCACGCCCATGTCGGCCTCCAGCTGGCTGATGCGCCGGCTCAGGCGCGACTTGGGGATGCCCAGGGCGCGCTCGGCGGCCGCGAACCCCGAGTGCTCCACGACCATCGCGAAGTAGTAGAGGTCATTGAGGTCGTGCATGGCGATATTTCCATATCCAGAACGATCCGTGACATTTAGCTATATTTATCCCGAATTCGCAACACCCTAGAGTGGCCTCACGCCGGCATGCCGCCGACACCCCACGAGAGGCCCGCCATGAAACTGCTCCATATCGACTCCAGCGCCCTGGGCGCCCAGTCCGTCACCCGCGAACTGTCCGCCGCGGTCACCGCCCGCTGGCGCGATGCCTTCCCCGCCCTGCAGGTCGAATACCGCGACCTCGACGCGCAGCCGCTGCCGCACCTGACCGGGGCCTCGCTGTCGGGCGCGGACGCCGCCGGCAACGCCGAGGCCGACCAGGCGATGGACCAGTTCCTGGCTGCCGACGTCATCGTGATCGGCGCGCCGATGTACAACTTCAGCGTGCCATCCACGCTCAAGGCGTGGATCGATCGGATCGCGGTCGCGGGCAAGACCTTCCGCTATACCGAGAAGGGTTCCGAGGGCCTGGCCGGCGGCAAGAAGGTGATCGTCGCCAGCGGTCGCGGCGGCATCCACACCGATGCCCCGAGCGACTTCCAGGAGGCCTACCTGCGCCAGGTGCTGGGCTTCCTCGGGATCGACGACGTCGAGTTCGTTCGCGCCGAGGGCGTGGCCTATTCGCCGCAGCATCGCAGCGAGGCCCTCGCGAAGGCCCACCGTTCGATCAGCCAGCCCGTCCTCTTGCGCAAGGCCGCCTGAGCCTCGCCAGCGGCGATGCCCGGCCCACGGCCGCGTCGCCGCCACGCCGCGAAGCGACCCGCCACGGATGCGTCCGCGCTATGCTCCCCCAAAACGGGGCTTGGACATGGACGCATCCCGGGAAATCACCCGCCTTCTGCAACGCCACCACCAGGGCGATCGCGATGCGTTCGACCGCATGGTGCCGCTGGTCTACGAGCGCATGCGCGGCATCGCCCGCGGCCAGATCGCGCGGGCCGGCCGACGCGGCCAGACCCTGGACACCACCGCCCTGGTGCAGGAGGCCTACCTGCAACTGGTCGAGGTCGACGGCGTCGACTGGCAGGACCGCGGCCACTTCTTCGCCATCTGCGCGCGTGCGATGCGCCGCATCCTGGTCGACGATGCGCGCCGCCGCCACGCCGCCAAGCGCGGCGGCGATGCGGTGCCGGTCACGCTGGATGCCGACGTGCTGGCGGCGGAGAGCGGATCGGAGCAGGTACTGGCGATCAACGACGCCCTCACCGGGCTGGAGGCCTTCAACGAACGCCTGGCGCGGGTGGTGGAATGCCGTTATTTCGCTGGCATGACCGAAGAAGAGACCGCCCGGGCACTGGACACGTCGCTGCGCACGGTCCAGCGCGACTGGATGCGCGCACGGGCCTGGCTGCTCAAGGCGCTGGCCTAGGAGCGAGGGATACGTGGCCGGACCGGATCCCCGCGTTCGCATCGACGCGCTGTTCGAGCAGGCGCTCGACCTGCCCGAGTCGGCGCGTCCCGCGTTCCTGGACGCGGTGGCCGCCGGCGAGCCTGCCTTGCGCGAGGAACTGGAGCTGCTGCTCGCGCTCGCGTGCAGCGAGTCGCCACTGCTCGATGCTGGCGCGCCGTGGGTGCAAGCTCCATCCGACCGCGCGACCCCGGGCACGGGTGGCGATGGCCCCACCGACGATTGGCACGCGGTCGAGGAAGAGGACGCCAGCGGACGCGAGATCGGCGCCTGGCGGCTGCTGCGGCGCCTGGGCATCGGCGGGATGGGCACGGTCTACCTGGCCGAGCGCAGCGGCGAGGGATTCCGACAGCTGGGCGCGCTCAAACGCCTGCGGCTGGATGCCGGCTCGGGCGAGTTCCTGCGCCGCTTCGCGCAGGAACGCCAGATCCTGGCATCGCTGAACCATCCCGGCATCGCCCGCCTGCTTGACGGCGGCCGCGATCCCGAAGGCGGCCCATACCTGGTCATGGAGTACGTCGAGGGCGAGGCGCTGGACCGTCATTGCGATGGCGCCCGTCTCGACCTCGAGCGACGGCTGGCGCTGTTCGCGAGCGTCTGCGATGCCGTGGCCCATGCCCACCGGCACCTCATCGTCCACCGCGACATCAAGCCCTCGAACATCGTCGTCACCGCGGACGGCGAGGTGAAGCTGCTCGATTTCGGCATCGCCAAGGTGCTGGGGGCAAGCGATGCCGCGGGTGCGCCACGGACGCGGACGATGGCCCGGGTCTTCACCCCCGAATACGCGGCGCCGGAGCAGGTCACCGGGCAGCCGGCGACCACCACGACCGACGTCTACCAGCTGGGCCTGCTGCTCTACGAACTCCTCTGCGGTCGCCGCGCCCAGGCACCTCGCCTGGATTCGGCCCTGGCCCTGGAACGCAGCATCTGCCACGAAGCGCCGCTGCGTCCCAGCCTCGCGCTGGGCAGCGATGCCTCCATCGCCGATGCCCGTCGCACGACCCCTGCGGCCCTCCGCCGCCGGCTTCGGGGCGACCTCGACACCATCGTGCTCAAGGCGCTGCGCAAGTCGCCGGACCGACGCTACGAATCGGTGGACGCCCTCGTCCAGGACCTCGTGCGCTGGCGCGAGCGCCGGCCGATCCATGCGCGTCCCGAGCGCCTGCTCTATCGCACCGGCAAGTTCCTCCGGCGCCACCCCGTCGGCGTGGCCGCGTCGCTATCGCTGCTGGCAATGCTGGTCGCCTACGCCATCACGGTGACCCACCAGGCAAGCCTGATCGCACGCGAGCGCGACCGCGCGCAAAGCGAAGCCACCAAGGCCCGGCAGGTCCAGTCGCTGGTCCTGCAGTTGTTCGAAGGTGCCGACCCCGAGCGCTCCGGCGGTGCGCAATTGAGCGCGCGCGAACTCCTCGACCGCGGCTGGGCGGGGATCGAAAGCGAACTGGGCGCGCACCCCGAAGTGCGCGCCGAACTGCTCGACACCGTCGGCGAGGCCTACCGCCAGCTCGGGCTCTACGATCGTGCCGGGCCGCTGTTCGACGACGGCCTGGCGACCACCCGCCCCCTCGCCGACGAACGTCCGCTGCTGCTCGCCCGCGCACTGCGTAGCCGGGGCCGGCTGTTGAGCGACGAGGGCCACTACGACGAGGCCGACGCCGCGCTGCGCGATGCGCTGGCCCGCTTCGGCAGCGCTGGAGGCGAAGCCGGCGCCGAAGTCGCGACCACGCTCTCCGACCTGGGCCAGGTGCGCTTCCGCGCCAGCGACCTGGAGGCCGCCGAGCGCCACCACCGCGACGCGCTGGCCATCCGCAGGTCACTTTTCGGCGAGGAGCACGTCGACGTCGCCAGCAGCCTGGACCATCTGGGCACGGTGCTTCGCCACCAGGGCGACTACGCTGGCGCAGAGCCGCTGCTCAGCCAGGCCCTGGCGCTGCGTCGCCGCCTGCTGCCGGCGACGCACCCGCACCTTGCGCGCAGCCTGTCGAACCTCGCGGTGACCCGGGTCAACCTGGGCGAGTACGACTCGGCCGAAGCGCTCTACCGGGAGGCCCGGCTGTCGATGGCGCGCTCGCGTGGCGAGCGGCACCCCTCGGTGGCGATGGTCATGAACAACCTGGCCATGCTGATGCAGGCGCAACGCCGCTTCGACGAAGCCGAAGACCTGCTGCGCGAGTCGCTGGCGATCCGTCGCGAGGCCCTGGGCGAGCGCCACCCCGAGGTGGCGATGAACCTCAACGACCTCGGCCTGGCACTGGCCGAGAGCGGCGATCCCGATGCGGCCGCCGACTACTACCGGCAGGCGCTGGCCGCCTATCCGGACGACCACCCCTGGCGCGCGGCCACCGTGTTCAACCTGGGAATGCTGGAAGAGAAGCGCGGCCGGTTCGCCGCCGCCGAAGCGCTCTACCGCGAAGCCCTCGCCGCGCAACGGGCGGACTACGGCGACGAGCACGAGCGCGTCGGCATCGACCTCAACCGCATCGGCATCGTGCTGCATCGCCAGGGTCGACTGGACGAAGCGGAAACGCACATGCGGCAGGCGCTGGAGATCTTCCGCAAGCGCCTGCCCGACGACCAGCCCCGCCTGGCCCTGGTCCTGGTGCCGCTGGGCGAGCTGCTGCTGGACCAGGGCAAGGCGGCCGAAGCCGTGCCCCTGCTCGAAGAAGCGTGGCAGGTGCGCCAGGCGGCCTTCGGCGACGCGGACACGCGGACCCTCGAGGCCGAGGCGGCGCTCCGGCGCGCGCAAGCGCTCGCGCGCGGCTGACGGTCGGCAGGCCCCGCACGACCCGGGCCGTGCTCAGCGGCACTCGCCCTTGACGGTGACCTTCACGCGCCGCAGGTTGTTGGCTTCGTCGGTCTCGGCGATCGCCGCACCATCGTCGACCGCGACGTACAGCAGGGTCGTGCCCGGCGCCAGCAGCAGGTGCCCGTCGGAATTGACCAGCGCGCCCGCCATCAGTCCGGTCACCGGATCGGTGGCCGACACGGGGCCGGCGACGGCATCGCGATGGATCCGGTTGGTGAAGGCCCCTGCGCCGGCCGCGCCGTCGTTGCGGGTGGTGTACTTGTAACGGAATACGCAGCGGCCGCGCTTGAACTGCACGGCGTCGCCTGCCGGCACCGTCGCGATGGTGCCCCAGGGAATCGAGCTGTTGCCGAGCTGGAACGCATCCACCAGCAGCAGGTCGACTGCGCCCACCGGGGCGAACTGCGCTTGCCGCCCCTGGCCGGGCCCGCCCGGATCGCCGTCCTGCTGGGGCCCCGGCTTCGGCGCGGCGATCGTACCCTGCGCCGGCATCGCATCCACGGGCTCGGGGGACTCGGGGGGCGGGAGCACGCGCTCCTGCGCTGCCAGCGGGATCAGCGCCGCGCCCGACAGCATCAGTGTCAGCACGCCGGCGTGCGCCAGGCGCGTTCTGTTCGGGGTCGATCTGGACATCGTGTCCTCTCCTGTCTTGGGGCATGCGCGGTGCCTTCCACCACGCTTCATGGGTCCTATCGGACAACACGGGAAAAACCCGCCACCGGTGCCATGGCAAGACCCGGGCCCACCCGCTGGCACACGCGGGCGGGGCGCGGCGCACGACGGGGTGGCGGGATTCCGGCGCGGATGCCGACTACCCGGTCGAGCGCATCGAAACCCCTCGGTGCGAACACCCACCCACACCGGAGACCCGACATGCACCTTACCCCTTCCCGCCACCCCGCCGCGGGCCTGTGCCTGGCCGGCTGCGCCCTGCTGCTGGCCGGCCAGGCCCTGGCCCTGGAGACATCCAAGGGCGTCTACCGCATCCCCTACGCCGACGGCACCGAGGTGCGCGTCTCCAACGACCACCTCAAGCATTCGCCGCCCGGTCGCATCGACATGGGCGGCCGTGGTGGCGGTACCTACCGGATCGTGGCCGCGGCCGACGGCATCGTCCGGCGCGTGGTCGATGGCTTCGACAAGCGCATCGACGGCTGCGGCGACCTCCCCGCCAGCGAGAGGAAGAACAACTACGTCTGGATCGAGCACCCCAACGGCGAGTGGACCAAGTACTCGCACATGGCGAAGGGCTCGTCGACGGGCAAGGCCGGGCTGGAGGTGGGGCAGTCGGTCAAGGCCGGCACCTACCTGGGCGACGAGTCCGACGTCGGTTGCGCCAGCGGCGACCACCTGCACTTCGAGGTCGGCGTGCCGCGCGCGGCCGACGGCATCACGACCGTGGGCGGGTTCCTCACCGACAACGCCGGCAGCAAGCGCAACCGCATCCCCCGCATCTGCGGGATCGATGGCGGCATCTTCGCCAGTGGCCAGTCGTACGAAGCGCGCAAGGTCCCGGGCGCCATCCAGGCCGGAGCGAAGGAAGTCGCGCGCCACGGCGTGCCCGCGCGCGACTACCAGTGCCTGTTCGACCAGGCCGTCGCGTCGGGCTACGCACTGGAGTGGATCGACGGCTTCGACGTCGGCGGCAAGGTCTACTACAACGCGGTGTTCCGGCCGCGAAGCGGCGCATGGAAGGCCTTCCACGGGCTGTCGGCCGCGCAGTACCAGCAGCGTTTCGACCAGTACACCGGCCAGGGCTATCGGCCGGTGCAGGTGGAAAGCCATGCGGGCAGTGGCGGCGTGCGTTACGCGGGGATCTTCCGCAAGCAGGCGGGCCCGGCGTACTCGGCCTACCACGGGCTCGACGCGTCGACGCACCAGGCACGGATGGATGCGCTGTCCCGGGCCGGTTACCGGCCGCGCAACGTCTCGGTGGTCTCGGTGGGCGGCCAGCGCCGCTACACCGCGCTCTACGAGAAGGCCGACATCGGCAGCTGGCAGGCCAAATCGCAGCTGACGGCGAACCAGTACCAGCAGGCCTTCGAGGCGAACGCGGGCGCGGGCCGCCAGCTGGTCTACCTCAATGCCTACGTCCACGGCGGACAGCCGCACTTCTCCGCGATCTGGAGCTCGAAGGCGTCCGGTCCGTACAAGGCGCGCCACGGCCTGGACAGCGCGCAATACCAGAGCGAGTGGCAGGCCACGACCCGCGCCGGCTACGCCACCCGCGACGTCACCGGCTATGCGAGCGGCAACCACGCCCGCTACGCCGCGATATGGCGCAAGTAGCGCCATGCCTGCCCGGGCCACCGGCATCGCGCCTCGACCCGGGCCCACCGGAGGACCCCACGATGAACACCACGCCCATTCCCTTCGCCCAGCCGGCACCGTCGCCATGCCCCGTTCGCCGGATCTGCGCGGCACTCGCCCTCGTGGCACTGCTTGTCGCGCAACTGGGCGCCTTCCAGGTCTCGGCGCAGACCCGCGCCGCGCCGACGCGCCAGGTCCTCGCCCTGCCCTCCGACAGCAAGGGCGCGACCTGCACCAGCACCGACGGCAAGGCCACCTGCTCGTGCAGCGCGCCTGGGGGCAAGTGCCAGGCCAAGGCCACCAGTTGTTCGTGCTACGGCGTCCCCCCTCCGCCGGCACAACCGGCCGGACAGCGGGGCCCGGGCGGACTGTCCGCCACCGGCGCGGCGCTGAAGGCGACCTGTACGTCCGGCAACGGCCTGAAGGTCTGCGCCTGCGGCGACAAGGGCTGCAATGCCGCCGAAGTCAGCTGTGGCTGCCTCGATCACTGATCCATCCACATCCAGCAAGGAGAGAACGATGAACCCCCAAGTCCCCACCCTCGCAATCCGGCAGCGGCGACCGCTGCGCGGGCTGGCGCGAACGATCGCGGTCGCCGGCCTGTTCGCGCTCGGCCTGCACGCCGCCGTTGCCGCACCCTGGGCCGCACGCCACGGCCTGACCGGTGCCCAGTACCAGCAGGCCTTCCAGACCTACAGCGGCCAGGGCTACCGGCTGGTGTCGGTCGCGGGCTATGAGCAGGGCGGCAGCGCCCGCTACGCCGGGCTGTGGAAAAAGCAGGCCGGCCCGGCCTGGGCCGCGCGCCACGGCCTCGACCCACAGCAGTACCAGGCGGCCTTCAACGAGTACGGCGGCAAGGGCTATCGCCTGACCTACGTCAACGGCTACGCAGTCGCTGGCAAGCCCTACTACGCGGCCATCTGGGAGAAGCGCGGCGGCCCTGCGTGGAAGGCCCGCCACGGACTGACCGCCGAGCAGTACCAGGCCGCCGTGACCGACATGGCACGGCAAGGCTATGCGCCCACGCACCTGAGTGCGTTCAGCCTCGGCGGCTCGCCGCGCTTCGCCGCGATCTTCGAGAAAGACAGCCCGTCATGGGTCGCGCGCCACGGCCTGACCAGCAGCGCCTACCAGCAGGCCTTCAACGAGTTCACCGGCAAGGGCTACCGATTGAAGGTCGTCAGCGGCTACCGCCAGGGCAACGGGGACCGCTACGCCGCGATCTGGGTCAAGACCGGGGGACCGCTCGCCGCCGCGCGCCACGGCATCCCGGCCGCGCACTACCAGCACGTCTTCGACAACCATCGCTACCAGAGCTGGGAACCGCGGTACATCGAGGCCTTCAACGGCGGCAGCGGGGTGCGCTTCAACGGACTGTGGGAGAACACCGCCTTCAAGGCGCAGGACCTGAAGCTGATCGACGACAAGGTACGCGCCTACATGCAGGCCAACGGCATCCCGGGCATGTCGATCGCGATCAGCAAGGACAAACGCCTGGTCTACGCGGCCGGCTTCGGCAAGGCCGACGACAGCACGCCGGTCGGGCCCGCCCACCGCTTCCGCATCGCCAGCGTGTCCAAGCCGATCACCGTGGTCGCGGTCACGCGCCTGGCCAACGACACCTCGCTGGACATGAGCTCGCGCGTATTCGGACCCCGCAGCGTGCTGGGCGGCCAGTTCGCCACCCCGTCCAACAACCCGGACATCGAGGACATCACGGTCGACCACCTGGTCCGGCATCGCGCCGGCTTCCGGCGCATCGACAAGGACGGCAACGGCAGCGACCCGATGTTCGCCTACACCGGCACCACCCACGCGGGCCTGATCAACTGGGCGCTGGAGAACTATCCGCTGGGCTACGCCCCCGGCACCAACCCCGGGCTGCCCAGCGACCAGACGTACTCCAACTTCGGTTACTGCCTGCTCGGCCGCGTGATCGAGGCGCGCAGCGGCAAGTCCTACGAGGCCTACGTGCGCGACACGATCCTCAAGCCGGCCGGCGCGTCGGGCATGGTCATCGGCGGCGACAAGGAGGCCGACCGCAAGACCAACGAGGTGAAGTACTACGGCAGCGGGGCCTACTCGAGCGTCAAGCCCGGGCGCTTCGACTCGCATGGCGGCTGGATCGCCACCCCCGCCGACCTGCTGCGCTTCATGCGCCACGAGACCGTGCTCAACACCTCGTACGCGCACTATGGCTCGATGAGCGGCACCAACGCCGTCTACCGGCGCCGCAGCGATGGCTTCGGCTACGCGGCGACCGCCAACTCGAGCGCCGGCGACGTCGCGGACATCGATACGATGCTCAAGGAGATCGTCGAAGGCGTGTCGGCCTGGCCGACCGGCGACCTGTTCTGACGGCTGCAGGCGGCGGGTCGGCCCCGGGCGCCGGCCCGCTGCCGCCGATGCCGATCAGGCGATCCGTTCGACGCCACCCATGTAGGGTCGCAGGACCTCGGGCACGGTGATCGAACCGTCCGCGTTCTGGTAGTTCTCCATCACCGCGATCAGGCAGCGCCCGACCGCCACCCCCGACCCGTTGAGGGTGTGGACCGGTTCGGGCTTGCCCGACTCCGGGTTGCGCCAGCGTGCCTGCATCCGCCGCGCCTGGAACGCGTCGCAGTTGGAGACCGAGGAGATCTCGCGATAGGTGTCCTGCGAAGGCAGCCAGACCTCCAGGTCGAAGGTCTTGCTGGCCGAGAAGCCCATGTCGCCACTGCACAGCAGCATCCGGCGATAGGGCAGGCCGAGCTTCTCGAGCACGGTCTCGGCGGCGCGGGTCATGAACTCGTGCTCGGCCTCGCTCTCGTCTGGCCGGGCGATGCTGACCAGCTCGACCTTCTCGAACTGGTGCTGGCGGATCATGCCGCGCGTGTCGCGACCGTGGCTGCCGGCCTCGGAGCGGAAGCACAGCGAATGCGCGGTCATGCGCATGGGCAGGCGCCCGGCCTCGACGATCTCGTCGCGGACGATGTTGGTCAGGGATATCTCGGAGGTGGAGATCAGGTAGCGCTTCTGCTCGCCCAGTTCGGTCGCGAACATATCCTCCTCGAACTTGGGCAGCTGGCCGGTCCCGAACAGGCTCTCGGCATTGACGATCGTCGGGACGTTGGTCTCCTCGAAGCCGTGCTCGCCGGTATGCAGGTCGAGCATGAACTGTGCCAGCGCACGGTGCAGGCGGGCCAGTTGCCCACGCAGGACGGTGAAGCGCGCACCCGAGAGCTTGGCCGCGGTATCGCCGTCGAGCCAGCCGTTGCGCGCACCGAGCTCGACGTGGTCCTTGACCTCGAAATCGAAGGTCCGCGGCGTGCCCCAGCGGTGCTGCTCCACGTTGCCCGACTCGTCGCTGCCCAACGGCACGCTCGCATCGGGCAGGTTCGGGATGCCCAGGGTGATCGCGTCGAGTTGCGACTTGATCGCGTCCAGCCGTGCCTCGCAGGCCTTGAGCTCCTCGCCGAAACCGGCCACTTCCGCCAGCAGCGGCGCGACGTCCTCGCCCTTCGCCTTGGCCTGGCCAATCGCCTTGGAGCGGGTATTGCGCAGGTTCTGCAGCTCCTGCGTGCGCACCTGCACCTGCTTGCGCTCGGCCTCCAGCGAGGCCAGCGCGTCGGCGTCGAGCGCATGGCCGCGCGTTTCGCGCAGGCGGGCGGCAAGGTCGGCGGGCTGCTGGCGCAACAGGCTGGGATCGAGCATGGGATCGGGTCGCTTGTGGAACGGGCCGCTGATTATCGCCGGTCTGGGCGCGCGTGTCGCCACGCGTTCGTGCCGGGTTCACCGCCGCACGTGCAAGAATGCCGGCAAGCCCCGATCCACGCACCGGTCCATGCCTGCCTCGCACGCCCGATCTTCCCGCCATCCGCATGTCCGCCAATCCAGTGCGGATGGACAAAGCGGCTTCGACCTCAGCGCATGGCGCCCCATGCCCCGGACGTGGATGTGGCTGCTGGGCGGATTCGCCGCCGGCCTGCTCCTGTTCCTGCTGGTGCTCCTTGCCGGCCGACGCGAAGAGCGCGTGGCCGATTCGCCCGACGCCGCACCGCCAACCGCCGATGGCACCGCTTACACGCCCCTGCCCTCGCCCCTCCCGGCCGATGCCGACGGCGCCAGTGGCATGGGCGATGCCCCGGATGCCGTCGCCGGAGACGATTCCCGTCCCCATCTGGTCGAGCCTCCGCCGCCACCGCCGGCACCGGCCGAGCCGGAAATGCCGCTACCCGACCCGGTCGCCGTCGAAGTGCCGGTCTCGCCCAGCGGCGAACCAACCCCGATCCCCGGCCAGACCCCACCCCCGCGTTATCCGGCAACCTCCCTGCGTCGCGGGGAGACCGGGACGGTGCTGGTGCGCGCGACGATCGGCGTCGATGGACGACCGCGCGACCTCGACGTCGCGCAAAGCAGCGGCTACCGGCGCCTCGACCGGGCGGCGATGGACGCGGTGCGCCGCTGGCGTTTCCAGCCCGCGCAATCGAATGGCCAGCCGGTGGAGGCCTCGGTGAACGTCCCGATCGAGTTCACGCGCTAGTCGCGCAGGTCGCGGGCGCCGGTGCGGGCCCGGCCCGCGAACCTCGAGGACGGAGAGACCTGTGTTGGCCCCGGGGTTCGTCCCCATGCGCTGCCCCCGCACGCGTCGAATCGGGTACTTCGCGTTCTTCAGGCCCCTTCCACGCCCATGCCGAGGCCGCGCGCGAGCTGGACGAAGCCCGGGAACGAGGTCGCGACATTGGCGACGTCCCCGATCTCCACCCGGTCGCCCGCCCGTTGCGCGGCCACGGCGAAGCTCATCGCGATGCGGTGGTCGCCATGGCTGTCGACGCTGCCGCCGCCGATCGGCCCGCCATCGATCACCGCGCCATCGGGGGTCTCCTGGATCGCCACGCCCAGCGCGCGCAGGCCGGCCGCCATCGTCGCGATGCGATCGGATTCCTTGACCCTCAGCTCGCCCGCACCGCTGACGCGCGTGCGTCCCTTCGCGGCCGCCGCGGCCACGAACAGCGCCGGGAATTCGTCGATCATGTCCGGCACGAGCGCCGCGGGCACGTCGATCCCGTGCAGGGGCGCGTGGCGCACGACGAGGTCGGCCACCGGCTCGCCCCCATCTTCGCGCGGCGCTTCCTCGACGATGTCGGCGCCCATCAGCCGCAGCGCGGCGAGCAGGCCGGTGCGTCGCGGATTCATGCCCACGGCGCGCAAGCGGACTTCGGAGCCCGGCACGATGCTGGCGGCGACCAGGAAGAAGGCCGCCGAGGAAAAGTCGGCCGGGACCTCGACGCGGGTCGCGCGCAGCACGTGTCCACCCGCCAGGCGGGCGAATCCGGGCGAGAACTCGATCGGCCAGCCGAAGGCAGCCAGCATGCGCTCGGTGTAGTCGCGGGTCGGGTGCGGCTCGCGCACGACCGTGTCGCCGCGGGCATGCAGGCCGGCGAGCAGAACCGCCGACTTGACTTGCGCACTTGCAACAGGCGTCGAATAATCAATGCCTTGCAAAGATTTTTTACCGTGGATTCTCAAGGGTGGTAGCCCGCCCGCCTCCGCATCGATGGACGCACCCATTGCAGTCAGGGGCTCGATGATCCGACGCATGGGGCGGCGCGAGAGCGAGGCATCCCCGACCAGGACGCTGTCGAAGCCCTGCCCCGCCAACACGCCCGCGAGCAGGCGCATGCCGGTACCGGCATTGCCGCAATCGAGCGCCGCGACGGGCGCGCGCAGTCCGTGCAGGCCGACGCCATGGACGATGCGCTCGCTGGGCGATGGCGTCTCGATGCCGACGCCCAGGGCCTCGAACACCCGTGCCGTGGCGCGCGTGTCCTCGCCTTCCAGGAAACCCGTCACCCGGGTCGTGCCTTCGGCAAGCGCGCCCAGCATGATCGCGCGGTGCGACACCGATTTGTCACCCGGCACCTTCAGCTCGCCCTGCAGGGCACTGCCGGGACCCGCGGTCCAGGACGCAACGCCAGCGCTCATGCCATCACCTCGTCCAGCGCCGCGAGCAGGCGCCGGTTCTCGTCGGGATTGCCGACGCTGATGCGCAGGCAGTCCGGCAGCCCATAGCCGCCCATCGGTCGCAGCACGACGCCGCGTTCGGCCAGCGCCGCCTCGATCGGTCCGGCATCGCGCCCGAAGCCGACCAGGATGAAATTGGTCTGCGAAGGGAACACCTCCAGCCCGCGCGCCTGCAGCGCCGCGGCCAGGGATGCGCGCTGTTCGGCATTGCGTTCGCAGGCCCAGCGCAGGTGCGCCGTGTCGCCGAGGGCGGCCTCGCAGGCGGCCAGGGCCAGCCCGTTGACGTTGAAGCTCTCGCGCAGGCGCTCCATGACGGCGACCAGCCCGGGCGCGGCGAGCAGATAGCCCACGCGCAGGCCGGCGAGCCCGTAGGCCTTGCTGAAGGTGCGGGTGACGACCAGGTTGGGATGCGCATCGAGCCGTTCCAGCGCGCTGCCGTAGTCGGGCGCATCGGCCATCTCGGCATAGGCTTCGTCGACCACCACGATCACCTCGCCCGGCACGCGCGCGAGGAACCCGGCGAGCGCCTGCCGACCGAACCACGTCCCGGTGGGGTTGTTCGGATTGGCGAGGTACACCAGCCGCGTCGCCGGGGTGATCGCCGCCAGCACGGCCTCCAGGTCGTGCCCCAGCGGCATGGCCGCATCGCGGGGCAACGGCTCGGCGATCCGCGTCGTCGCCCCCGCGGCCTGGGTCGCGAGGGCGAACACCGCGAAGCCATGGCGCGGGAACACCACGTCCTGCCCCGGCCCAGCGAACGCCTGGGCCAGCTGCATCAGCAACTCATGGGAGCCATTGCCGAGCATCAGGCGCTCGATGGGCACGCCATGGACGGCAGCCAGCGCCCGCTTGAGGTCGCCTCCCAGCGGATCGGGATAGCGGTGCAACGCATGCAACTGGTCGAGGATCGCCGCGCGGGCGTCCGCCGATGGCCCGTAGGGGTTTTCGTTGGAGCCGAGCTCGACCAGCGCCAGTTCGCCGAACCGGCGCCGGAAGGCCACCAGGTCGTGCCCCGGGTCGTAGGCCTTCAGGCCCCGGATGCCGGGCGTGGCGCGCGAGGCGAACCAGGCCTCGTCACGTGCCGGCCCGGCGTCGCCGGAGGCCGGCGCGTCGTCGATGCGGGCGCTCATGAAATCGCGACGGGGTACGAGCCGAGGATCTTCACGTCCTCCACGAAGTCGGCCATCTCCGCCAGCGACAGCCGCATGTTCTCCTCCTCCACGTGCCCGGCGACGTCGATGAAGAACGCGTACTGCCACAGGCCGGTATGCCCGGGCCGCGACTCGATGCGGTTCATGCTCAGGCCATGCCGCGCGAGTGGCGCGAGGATGTTGAACAGCGCACCGGGCTGGTCCTTGATGAAGACCAGCAGCGACGTGCGGTCGTTGCCCGAGGCGGGGAACAACTCGCGCCCCAGCACGAGGAAGCGGGTGGTGTTGTCGGGCCGGTCCTCGATCGGACCGGCGATGCTCTTGAGTCCATAGACGGTACCCGCGCTGACCCCGGCGATCGCCGCGGCATCGTCGGCGTTGCGTGCGCGGCGCGCGGCCTCGGCGTTGCTGCTGACCGGGATCTTCTCGGCATGCGGCAGGTACTGGCGCAGCCAGGCCTTGCACTGCGCGAAGGACTGCGGATGGGAATACACGCGCTCGATGCCATCGATCGACCCCACCCGCGAGAGCAGGTGCTGGTGCACGCGCAGTTCAACCTCGCCGCAGATCTTGACCCCCGAGGTCAGGAACATGTCCAGGGTCGACTGGATGGTGCCCTGCGTGGAATTTTCCACCGGCACCACGCCAAAGTCCGCCGCGCCGGATTCGACTTCCTGGAAGACCTCCTCGATCGTGCCCAGCGGCAGCGCGTGGATCGAATGGCCGAAGTGCTTGTAGACCGCCTGCTGCGAATGGGTGCCCTCCGGACCGAGGAACCCGATCTTCAGCGGCTCCTGCTGGGCGAGGCATGCAGACATGATCTCGCGGAACACCCGCACCAGCACGTCGTCGTTGAGCGGGCCGTCGTTGCGGTCGACCACCCGGCGCAGCACTTGGGCTTCGCGCTCGGGCCGGTAGTAGTCGACGGCCGCCGCGAGCTTGCCCTTGGCCTGGCCGACCTGGCCGGCGAACTGCGCGCGTTCGGCGATCAGCGCCTGGATGCTGCGGTCGATGCCGTCGATGCGCACGCGCAATTCGCCCAGGTCGGGCTTGCCGGCGGCCGGCTTCCGCGCGGCCTTCGCGCGAACGGGCTTTGACGGCGCAGTGCGCGCCGGCACCGCGCCCTTTCCGGCGGCCTTCTCAGCGGCCTTCGTCTTGCCTGACGCGGTCTTGCCGGCCTTCTTCGCCTTCGCCGCGCTCGTTGCTTTCCTGGTCATGGGTGTTCCACTGCGTGCCTGGGCCCGGCGCGGTCTTCCCGGGTGGGAACCGCGTCACGGGCCGGTCCGCCCGGCCGCGTGGCCGGGCCCCTGCGGTGCGTGCCGCTCAGCCCTTGCGTTGCTGGAAATCGCGCATGAAGCTCGCCAGCGCCTCGACCCCCGCCTCCGGCATGGCGTTGTAGATCGACGCGCGCATGCCGCCGAGGGCGCGGTGGCCCTTGAGCGAGATCAGGCCGGCCTCCCGTGCCTCGGCGAGGAAGGGCTTGTCGAGGGACTCGTCCTTCAGGAAGAAGGGCACGTTCATGCGCGAGCGCGCAGCGGGGTCGACCTCGTTGCGGTAGAAGCCGCCGGAGTTGTCGATCACGTCGTAGAGCAGGCCGGACTTGCGCCGGTTGAGCTCGGCGAAGGCGTCCACGCCGCCCTGGGCCAGCATCCACTTGAAGACCAGGCCCGCCAGGTACCAGTTCCAGGTCGGCGGGGTGTTGAGCATCGACTCCTTTGCCACGTGGGAGGCGTAGGTGAAGATGTCCGCGCGGGGCTGGCCCGCGCGCTCGAGCAGGTCGCGGCGGATGATCACCACGCTGACGCCGACGGGGCCCAGGTTCTTCTGTGCGCCGGCATAGATCACGCCGAAGCGGGACACGTCCAGCGGCTCGGAGACGATACTGGAGCTGAAGTCCGCGACCAGCGGCACGTCGCCCACGTCGGGGATGTCCCGGAACTCCACGCCATGGATGGTTTCGTTGGCGGTCACGTGCACGTAGGCCGCGTCGTCGGACAGCTGCCACGTCTCGCGCGCGGGGATGTCGCGATAGCCACCGGCCTCGCTGCTGGCGGCGATGTTCACGTCGACATAGGGCTTGGCCTGCTTGATCGCGGTCTTGCCCCAGTGGCCCGTCAACACGTAGTCGGCCTTCTGGCCCGGGGTCGCGATGTTCAGCGGGATCAGTGCCTGCTGGCCGGTCGCGCCGCCCTGCAGGAACAGCACGGCGTAGTCATCGGGGATCGACATCAGCCGCCGCAGGTCGGCCTCGGCCTCCTGGGCCACCTGGAGGAACTCCGGCCCTCGATGGCTGAGTTCGACGATCGACGCGCCCGCACCGTGCCATTCGAGCATTTCCGCCTGGGCCTGCTGCAACACGGATTCGGGCAGGGTGGCCGGGCCGGCACTGAAGTTGTACGCACGCGTCATCGGGGACTCCAAGGCTGTTGCGATCTTCGACGTCGATCTTCGATCAGGGGATGGAAGGCCCGCACTGCGGGGGGCGGGCCACGGGTGGCCTAGTATGCCGCAGCGCAGCACCGCCGACGTGGTCCGTTGCCGGCGTAACCTTTTGTGGCTTCGCAGCGTATATGCCATGGTGATGCCAAGCGATGGAGCCGGTCATGACTTTGCGTAATGCCTTGAGAATCCCTGCCTCCGAGGTCACCGACGAGGCGGTCTACCTGCAGCGGCGCAAGTTCGTCGCGGCCCTTGCGGTCGCGCCGGCCCTGGGCCTGCCGGGCTGCGCGGACGCGGTGCCCCCGCCACCGGAGGGCGCGACGGTGACCGAGGCCGAGGCGCGGGCCGGATTCAAGACCGACGAGCCGCTGACCCGCTACGAGGACGTGACCTCGTACAACAACTTCTACGAGTTCGGCACCAACAAGGACGACCCCTCCAAGGCGGCCCGCACGCTGCGCACCTCGCCCTGGTCGGTGGCGGTGGGGGGCGAATGCGACAAGCCCGGCACCCTGTCGCTGGACGATCTGCTCAAGGGCCTCACGCCCGAGGAGCGCATCTACCGGCTGCGCTGCGTCGAGGGCTGGTCGATGGTGATCCCGTGGCTGGGCGTGCCCCTGGCCGACGTCCTCAAGCGCTTCGCGCCGAACTCGCGTGCCCGCTATGTCGCCTTCACCACCCTCGCCGACCGCGAACAGATGCCCGGGCTTCGCTATCGCTCGATCGACTGGCCCTACCGCGAGGGCCTGCGCATCGACGAGGCCATGAACCCGCTCACGCTGCTGGCGACCGGCCTGTACGGCAAGGCGCTGCCGCAGCAGAACGGCGCGCCGCTGCGGCTGGTCGTGCCCTGGAAGTACGGGTTCAAGAGCATCAAGTCGATCGTGGCGATCACCTTCACCCGCAATCCGCCGCACTGCAGCTGGAACCAGCTGCAGCCCAGCGAGTACGGCTTCTTCTCCAACGTCAACCCGGACGTGGACCACCCCCGGTGGAGCCAGAAGACCGAGCGCCGGATCGCCGGCTCCGGCAGCAAGCTGTTCGCCGAGCGCATCCCCACCCGCCTGTTCAACGGCTATGCCGACCAGGTGGGCGAAATGTACGCCGGCATGAACCTCAAGCGCTGGTTCTGAGCCGATGACGGCCACCGACGCGGCCCCGCCGGCCGCCCCCCGCCGTCGCGTGGCGCCGCGGACGCCCCGTGGCGTGATCATTGCCAAGGTGCTCGTCCACCTGCTGGCCCTGGCGCCGGCGGCGATCCTCGCCTGGCAGATCCGGCTGGAGTGGGCCACCGGCAGCGGCGGCCTGGGCGCCGACCCGGTCGCGGAGATCGAACACCGCCTGGGCCTGTGGGCCCTGCGCTTGCTGCTGATCACCCTGGCGGTGACGCCGCTGCGGCAGCTGACCGGCAAGCCGGTGCTGCTGCGCTTCAGGCGCATGCTGGGTCTGTACGCGTTCGCGTACGCGACCCTGCACCTGCTCGCCTACCTCGTGCTCGACCTGCGCGGCTACTGGACGCAGATCTTCGAAGAGATAGTGAAGCGGCCCTACATCACCGTCGGCTTCCTCGCCTGGCTGTTGCTGGTGCCGCTGGCGGCGACGTCCACCCAGGCCGCGATCCGCTGGCTGGGACGCAACTGGGGGCGCCTGCACAAGCTCATCTACGCGATCGCCGTGCTGGCCGTCCTGCATTTCTGGTGGCTGGTGAAGTCCGACGTCCGCGAGCCGGCGCTCTACGCGGGCATCCTCGCCCTGCTGCTGGGCTGGCGCGCGTGGAAGCGCGTGCTCAGCGCACGCCGTAGAGCAACAGCAGGCTGAGGGCGCCCGCCAGCATCAGGGCGGCCAGCAGCAGCCAGGGAACGCGTCGCGCCGGATGGCGCTGTGGGGCCGTCACGTCCCTCGCCTCGGCCGTGCTGGACTCCAGCGCGCCAAAGGGCTCGGACAGGGCCGCGAGCGGCGGCGTCGTGGGTGCTTCCAGCACGAAGCGGTGCTGGCTGCCGAAGATCAGCTGCGCGCCCGGGAGCAGGAGGGCATGGCGTACCGGCCAGCCATTGACCCAGCTGCCCTGCTCGGAACCGAGGTCGCGCAGGACCGCGCCGTCGGGATGGGGCTCGAGGCGGGCGTGGCGCTCGGCGAAAGCGGGCTCGTCGATGTGCAGATCGCACGAACGCAGCCCACCCACCAGCCGGGGCTTGTCCAGCGGCAATGCCCGGCCGTGGTGGGGGCCGCCCACGCCACGCAGGACCATCGCCGCCCCCGACCGCGCCGGCTCGGCGTCATCGCCCGCAGGCGCTGCCGGTGGCTGCGGGCCGCAGAGCGTCAGTCGATGGCCATCGACGTGGATCGCGTCGCCCAGGCGCAGCATCGCCATGTGGCGGACCGGCCGACCATTGATGTGGACGCCGCGGACGTCGTCGCGCACCTGCATCCACAAACCGCGGCGGTCGACGCTGAACTGCACCAGCGACCTGCCCGGATCGTCGACCAGCACTAGGCGGCCGGCCTCGTCGCGGCCCACGCCACGGACACCCGGGGACAACACCAGGTCACCGTGTTCGCGATTGGAGAATTGCAGTCTGATGGAATTCACGCGAGCGCAATCTAGCACGCCGCCTGCCGTCGCGGTCAGCCGGCCGGGCCCACCCGGGGCGAGCGGCTGGTGGCGACCCGCGACAGCCCCCACAATACGGCCTCACGCAGGAGAGCCCCATGCCCAGTATCGACATCCGCCATGCCCACTCGCTCAGCCCCGACCAGGCCCGCCAGGCCGTGGAGGAAGTCGCCGGGAAGCTCTCCGAGCGCTTCGGCGTGGCCTGCGAATGGTGCGGCGACCGCGTGGACTTCAACACCTCGGGGGTCCAGGGCAGGATCGCGCTCGAACCCGGGCAGGTACACGTGACCGCACAGCTGGGCCTGCTGATGTCGGCGTTCAAGGGACCGATCGAGACCGAGATCCGGCGCGTGCTCGCCGAACGATTCGTGTAAGCCCGTTGCGGCGGCGCGTACCCCGGGGGCACGCGCACACGTGGCATACACCCCTTCCATGGTGTCCTCACGGGTGAGGCGCACGTTCTTTCCCTTGCGCCTCCACGTCCCCCACCAGGAGCATGCGCATGGCCAAGCAGAAGAAACCCGGCAAGAAGGGCCGCGATACCCAAGACGCCATTGACCCGCAGGCCCAGGCCGAAGCCATGGCCCGGGGCATGAGCGAATCGGCCCAGCAGATCTGGCTTGCCGGGGTCGGGGCGTTCGCCCGGGCGCAGTCGGAAGGCAACAAGCTGTTCGAGAGCCTGGTGCGCGAAGGCATGGGCTTCGAGAAGACCGCGCGCGAGGCGGCAGGCCACCAGGCCGAGGCGATGCGCGAGGCCGTGGAGTCGCGCGTGGGCCAGGCGCGGGATCGCGCCAACGAAACCTGGAAGCGACTGGAGACCGCGTTCGAGACCCGGGTCGCCGAAACCCTCGGTCGACTTGGCGTGCCGACGCGTGCCGACATCGCGGAACTGAACGCGAAGCTCGACGCGCTGGCGGCGCGTTCACCGGCGCCCACCCGCCGCGCACCGGCGCGCAAGGCGCCCGTGGCCAAGCGCGCACAGCCCGCCACGCCCCGCAAGACGGTCGGGAAATCCGCCAAGTCGCCGCGCGCCAGCGCCGCCAGGCGCCCCCGTACCTCCTGATCCCCCGGGAATCGCAGGCGCGCACCCCGCGGTCGCGCCTGCGATGACGGGCGTTGGGCCCCGTACACATACCTGATCAGGTCGTTCAGCTCCCGTGAACCGGCGCACTGACTTCATTTGCGCCAGCGCGTATAGTCGCCGCGCTCACACGCACCGCAAGACGTTCCCGGCAGGCTAGAGGACAGGATGCTCACGGCTCCATCGCTAATGATCATACTGGGCGTGACGCTCGCGCTCGGTGCCGCATTGTCCCTGTATTGCTGGCATATCCGACGGAAGCAGCACGAAACCCGGCAGGGCCTGGTCACGCTGGCGGGCATGCGTTGGCGCGAGTTCTCCAACTTCGTCGTCGAGGCGCTGCACGCACAGGGATTCGAGACCGACACGCAGCAGACGAGTCCGCAGAGCGGGCAGAAGTCCGACGTGCGCCTGGTCCGCGACGGCCGGACCTGGCTGCTGTCCTGCAAGCAGGGCGTGAAACACCGGGTCGACCCCGGCCAGGTGGACAGCCTGGCCGGCTCGGTCAACTTCCATGGCGCGGGCGGCGGCATCATCGCCACGCTGGGCCAGGTGCAGGCCGACGCGCGGCGAAACAGCCACGGCCTTGAACTGCTCGACGGCAAGGCGGTCTGGGCCCTGGTCGAACCGCTCCTGCCCAACGGCCTGCACGAGTCCGTGGCCCAACATGCGCGTCGCCGCACGCTGATGGAGATCGGGCTGGGGTGGCTGATTGCCCTCCTGGTCGGCGTCGCCGCAGCCG
>NZ_VICE01000037.1 GCF_006546775.1 Marilutibacter aestuarii | reverse complement strand
CCGTGCAGCGGCTGCGACAAGTACAGCGGTTCGCTCAGCGGCACCGGCAACTCGGCGGTGCAGCCCAACGGCACCTACTACCAGTCCGGCGCCGGCGCGCAGAAGGGCTGGCTGCGCGGGCCGTCGGGCGCGGACTTCGACCTGGAGCTTTACCGCTGGAGTGGTTCGGCCTGGAGCAAGGTCGCGTCTTCGACCACGCCCACCAGCGAAGAGTCGGTGAACTACAACGGCGCCGCCGGTTACTACTACTGGAAGGTGCTGTCCTATTCGGGCAGCGGCAACTACGACCTCTGGATCGACGCGCCGTAGGAGCTTCGGGCCGCGTGCGGCCGCATGTGGCCCTGGATTCGCAGGGAAGGCTCCGTGCCTCCGGGAGGGAGGCGCGGCGGTCATGGAAGACTTCCGGCAGGCGCCGATCCGGCGGCCTGTGGGGCGGCGCGACGGGACGACCGTCGGCTCCGTATGGCCCGGGTGCTCCAGGACGGAGCGCCCGGGCTCCCTTCATGCATCGCGTGGTGCCCGCAAGGGGGTTCCAGCGTCGTTGCAGGCCGCGACGCGTAGCGTCGCTCAGATCGCTTCGAAGCGGTTCGCGTCGACGTTCTTGCGCACCCGGGACGGATCCCACACACGTCCGTTCATGGCAATGTAGACGCCCGGCGGCAGCGCCTGGACGGCGCCCACCGCGCAACCGACGTTGAACTCGGCATCCGATCCGCGGAAGCGGGCCGGGCTCAGCGCGCCGGTCAGGACGATGGTCTTGTCCTTCAGGCTCGCCAGCACCCTGGCCGTCTCGACCATGGTGTCGGTGCCGTGGGTCAGCAGCACGTGCCTGGCCGGTTGCGCCGCGATTGTCGCGCGGATCAGCTCGCGGTCCTCGGCGGTGATGTGCAGCGAGTCCTTGCGCAGGATCGGGATCACGTTGAAACGGAAGGCCACGCCCAGCTCGTGCAGGATGCCGCCGATCTGCGGCTCGCCGATCTGGTAGTCGGACTTGTCGTCGAAGTAGATCTTGTCGATCGTGCCACCGGTGGTGACGATGCAAAGCTGGTCCATGGCTGGGGCACTGCACGAAAGCGGGAGAGCGCGGATTATACGGGCTGGCGCAGGCCAACCCCAGCGACCGCGCGCCGGCTCAGCGGGGCGTGCGGCCGAGCTTGTTGCGCAGGCCCGGCCAGCTGCCCGCGAGGATGATCGCGATCGCCAGCACGAGCACCATCCAGGCGTGCAGCCGTGCTTCGGGGTGGCTCCAGGCGATCATCACGCCGTGGCAGAACCAGCCCAGGCCGAACACGCCCGACCAGAACACCGCCTGGCGCGACGCGAGCCAAGCGCCGAGCGCCATCAGCACCGGCGGGGCGACGAAGAACAGCATCGCCGCGGTGCGGTGGGCATCGTCGCGGAACCAGTGTGCGTAGACGGTGGCCAGCACCAGCAGCAGGATCGCGAGCAGGCGATGCGAGGCCATCATGCCGAAAGCGTCCCGGCGATCCGCGCCAGGCGGCGGCCCAGCGCCCGTGCCAGGACGGCTTCGTCCTCGGTCAGCTGCGGGTCGTCGCCGCCGCCGGCGACGTGGCTGGCCCCGTACGGCGTGCCGCCACTGCGGGTGCTGCTGAGCGCGGGTTCGGTGTAGGGGATGCCCACGATCACGCAGCCGTGGTGCAGCAGGGGCACCTGCATGCCGAGCAGGGTCGCCTCCTGCCCGCCGTGCATGGTGGCGGTGGAGGTGAACACGGCGGCCGGCTTGTCGACGAGCGTGCCGCTGGCCCATTGTGCGCCCAGCGAATCGAACCAGTGCTTCATCGGGGCGGCCATGTTGCCGAAACGGGTGGGACTGCCGATGGCCAGGCCGACGCATTCCTCCAGGTCCGCGACGCTGACGTAGGGCGCGCCGTCGTCCGGCTCCGGGGGCGCCGCGGTCTGCGTCACCGGCGCCACCGGCGGCACGCTGCGCAGGCGCGCCTGCATGCCGTCGACCTCGCCGATCCCCCGGGCGACCTGCCGCGCGAGGCGCGCGACCGAGCCGCCACGGCTGTAGTAGAGGACGAGGATGTCGGGCATGGGCAACGGGACCGGGTAGGCGGTGGCACAGGATACCGTGCCGGCGTCGGGGCGGCGGCCGGTTGCCTGTGGACGGGGCGTGAGCGTCCACGCCGCAGATCACCTGGCTTCGGGTACCCTTCGGGCCATGGATCCCCTGGTATCGATGAACCGACTGGTCGAACGCGTGCAGGATCGCGCGCGCAACCTCGCGTTCAGCCGTTTCGTCGGCCAGCGGGTGTTGGCCGACAACCTGTTCCAGGCTGCCGGCGCGCTGGCCTACACGACGGTGTTCGCGCTGGTGCCGCTGTCGATGGTGGTGTTCGGCGTGCTGTCCGCGTTCCCGGTGTTCAATACCTGGACCGACCGCCTGACCGACTACGTGTTCACCAACTTCGTGCCCAGCGCGGCCGCGTCGGTGGCCACCTACCTACGTGAGTTCTCGAGCAATGCCGGCCAGCTCACCGCCGCCGGCGTGATCGCGCTGGTGATCTCGGTGCTGATCACCCTCAACGGCGTGGAGGCGACGTTCAACCGCATCTGGCGTGTCAGTTCGGCGCGGCCGCGGATCACCCGCTTCATGGTGTACTGGACCGTGCTGACGCTGGGCGCGATGGTCGCCGCCGCGAGCCTGGCGGTCTCGGCCAAGCTGTTCGCGTTGGCGATCTTCAACACCGAGACCGGGCATTTCCTGCAGGGCCTGGCCTTGCGCGTGTCGCCGATGGTCATCGAGCTGCTGGCCTTCACCATGATCTACCGCGTGGTGCCGCATCGCGAGGTGCATTGGCGGCACGCCCTGGCGGGCGCGCTGCTGGCGGTGTTGCTGTTCGAGGCGATCAAGGCGGTCTTCGGCGCCTACCTGGGCAGCTTCGACGCCTATTCGCGTATCTACGGCGCGCTGGCGTTCCTGCCGATCTTCCTGCTGTGGATCTACCTGGGCTGGTTCGCCGTGCTGCTGGGGGCCTCGGTGGCGTCGGCGGCCTCGGCGTTCCGGTACCAGCCGGTCGACCTGCGCCTGCCGGAAGGCTACGAGATCTACGGCCTGTTGCGGATGCTCGGCCGGTTCGGCGAGGCACGGCGCCGCGGGCGCGGCCTGCATACCGACGACATCCTCGCGCTGGAGCCCATCCTGACCGACGACCTGGTCCAGCAGATGCTCTGCGACCTGGAGGAAATCGACGTGGTCAGGCGCGCCGAGGATGGCGAGTGGCTGCTGGCGCGCGACCTCGACACCTTGAGCCTGGGCGAGCTTTACCAGGCCTGCCGCCTGCGCATCCCGGTCGCCGATGCGACGTTGCCGTTGGCCAACGATGCAACCGGTCGCCCGGTCGTGGCCGCGATCGACGACCTGCGCATCCCGCTGCGCGAACTGCTGGAACGCCGCGTGGGCAGCCTCCACGCCGATGATGAGGATTGACCTGATGGATCGAAGCTTCCGTGCCCGTCCGCTGCCGCTGCTGTTGGCCGGCCTGATGTCCCTGTTGTTTCTGGCCGCCTGCGAGCGGGAGGCGCAGGTCCCCGCGAAAGGGGGCGAAGATGCCGCCGGCGACTCCGATGCCAACGCTGTCGCCGACGCCGACGCCGACGCCGACGCCGACGCACCGGCCGGGGCGGACCCGGGCACGCCCGGGTCGCCGGCCCGGCCGCGCCTGGTCGTCACCACCGTCGACGGCAAGGCGTACGACCTGGCCGAACATCGGGGCAAGTGGGTGGTGGTGAACTTCTGGGCGACCTGGTGCAAGCCCTGCCTGAAGGAAATGCCCGAGCTGTCCGCGCTCGACGCGATGCGCGAGCACATCGAGGTGATCGGCCTGGCCTACGAGGAAATCGAGACCGCCGAGATGCGGGCGTTCCTGGAGAAGCACCCGGTGGTCTACCCGATCGCGATCCTGGACACGTATGCGCCGCCCGCGGATTTCGAGACCCCGCGCGGGCTGCCGATGACCTACCTGATCGACCCCTCGGGCACGGTCGCCGATCGCTTCGCCGGGCCCGTGACCGCACATGAGATCGAAGCCGCGATCGACGAGGCCGGCAAGGACGGAGACGGGGCCGGCACGTGATCGCCGCGCGTTTCCTCGTCGCGGGCAAAGTCCAGGGCGTCTGGTTCCGGGCCTCGACCTGCGAGCTCGCGCAGGGCCTGGGCCTGCGCGGCCATGCGCGCAACCTGGCCGACGGCCGCGTCGAGGTCCTGGCCGTCGGCGAGGCCGCGGCGATCGACGCGCTCGACGCCTGGTTGCAGCACGGCCCCCCGCTGGCGCGCGTGCAGTCGGTCAGGCGCGACACGGCCAGTCCCGACGATGCCGGCAGCGGCTTCGCGATCGGATGAGTTCGAGCCCCGCGTGCGCGCCGCGCTCGAGGGGGCCTCAGCGCGGCTGCCGCGCGTAGCCGATCCAGCCCAGCAGTCGCCGCCCGGCCAGCAGGCTGGCCAGCGACAGCAATCCCACCGCACCGGCATGCCACAGCAGCACCATCGCCATGCTCTCGCCGGCGTCGTGGATGAGGCTGACGCCGGCCGAGGACAGCGCGGCCGTGCCCAGCGTCGCCAGCAGGGCGGTGCGTGCCGGGCGCACGGCGCCGGCGTGGCGCACCACCAGCAGCATCACCAGCGCGAGCGGTACGCTGACCATGGTGATCGCCCAGGCGCATTCGACCGTACCCATGTTCATCTCGAAGGCCCCCGCGCCCACTCGCGCATGCTCCTGCAGGCAGCCCCAGCCCAGGGTGGACAGCCAGGCCAGGAGCGCGGGCAGGGGCAGCCAGGCCCATGCGGGCGAGCGCCCGGGCACGCTGACCTGGAACGTCGCATACGCGGCCAGCACCGCGGTCAGCAGGCTCGCGGCCCATTGCAGCCTGGCGGCGGTCGAGTGCAGCGCGCCCGGCTCGAGCCCGCCGCGCACGGCCAGCAGGGCCACGATGACCAGGGTCGCCATGGCCAGCCAGGCGAGGGTCCGCCGTAGCGGCGAGGCCAGTGGCCGGACCGGCGCGGCGCGCGCGGCCAACTGGTCGATCAGGCGTGAGGTGTCAGTCATGGGGCGATTCCTCCGGGCCCAGGACCCGGCGCAGTGATTTCAGGGCGCGGTGGTAGGCCACCTTCAGCGCACCGGTGCTCTGTTGGCTGCGCGCGGCCGCTTCGCTGAGCGAGAGCTCCTTGATGCGGAGCAATTGCACCGCTTCGCGCTGCCGCGCCGGCAGGCCTTCGATGGCCTCGTGCAGCGCGCGGGCGGCCTCCGCGCGCGCGGCCTGGTCGGCCGGGCCGGCGTCATGGTCGATGGCCTCGGGCAACGCGTCCGCGTCGTCGAACTCGTGCTTCACCCGGTGAGTGCGCCGGCGCAGCAGGTCGATGCAGCGACGGCTGGCGATGGTGCCCAGCCAGGGCTTGAAGGGGCGGCCGCGTTCGTAGGTATGGCGGATGCCGTGGACGATCACCAGGATGTCCTGCACGGCGTCGTCGATCTCGTCGGGATGCCCCAGGTAGCGCCGCGCGACCGCGCGCACGTACGGCGTGATGCCGCTCAGCAGGGCGTGGTAGGCCTGGCGTTCGCCGTCCTGCGCCCGGGCCATGAGCTGCTCCCAGGGGACGGCGTCGCGGGCCTCGTCGCCGGCGGCCACGGGGCTGGCATCGGATGGGGACATCGGCGTGCCCGGGGATGTCCGTTGGAAGGGAATGATGGTGCCCATGATGGCGGCGTCGCCACGACACTGCAAAAGGCCGGCGGGACGCCGGGCGGCGATGTCGGGGTGGCGTGCGGTTCCTCCGTGCGGGCGGGAACGGACGGTCCCGGGGCCGATATCCACTCGTTCGCGCGATGGCCGCGGGAGGTTACGCCTCAGTCTTCGAGCGGCTTCAGGCGCCCGTATCGTTCCTGCAGCGGCGGATGGTCCAGGGGCGGGAACTCGATCCCGGGCGGCGGCACGTCGCGGTCGGGCAGGCGCGAGAGGAGGTCGCGCAGCAGGATCAGGCGGCCGCGCTTCTGGTCGTTGAAGTCGACCAGGGTCCAGGGCGCGTGCGGCGTGTGGGTGGCTTCGAGCATGGCCTCGCGCGCGTCGGTGTAGTCCGCGTACAGGCGTCGTGCCTCCAGGTCGATGGGCGACAGCTTCCAGCGCTTGAGCGGATCTTCCAGGCGCTCGGCGAAGCGCTCTTCCTGCTTGTCCTGGTCGCAGCACAGCCAGTACTTGAACAGCAGGATGCCGTCGTCGACGAGCAGCTTCTCGAAGATCGGCGCCTGCACCAGGAAGGCCTCGACCTGGGCCGGCGTGGCGAAGCCCATGACCTTCTCGACGCCTGCGCGGTTGTACCAGCTGCGGTCGAACAGCGCGATCTCGCCCGCGGCCGGCAGGTGCGGGACGTAGCGCTGGAAATACCATTGCCCGGCTTCGCGGTCGCTGGGCCTGGGGAGGGCGACGACGCGGCACTGGCGCGGATTGAGATGGTCCTGCAGGGCGCCGATGGCGCCGCCCTTGCCGGCGGTGTCGCGCCCTTCCAGGATCACCAGCAAGCGCTTGCCGCAGTGCTTGAGCCAGCGGGCCACGCCGGCCAGTTCCACCTGCAGGGGTTCGAGCTCGGCTTCGTAGTCCTTCTTCTTCATGCGCGTGCAGGTTCCGGCAGGTCGGGCGGGCGCGTCATTCGCGCAGTCGCGGCCCCAGGCGGGCCAGGTTGCAGGGCCGGGTGCGCGCGTCCAGCTGCGCCCGGATGATCTTCTCCCAGCCCGTGCGGCAGGCCGAGGTCGATCCCGGCAGGGCGAACAGGAACGTGCCGTTGGCCAGGCCTGCGAACGCGCGCGACTGCAGGGTCGAGGTGCCGATCTCGTCGAAACTGATCGCGCGGAACAGTTCGCCGAAGCCGTCCATTTCCTTGTCCAGCAGCGGGCGAAGCGCTTCGGGCGTGGAGTCGCGGCCGGTGAAGCCGGTCCCGCCGGTCACCAGGATGCCATCGACTGCCTCGTCGGCGATCCAATGCGAGACCTGGGCGCGCAGCCGGTATTTGTCGTCGGGGAGCAGGGCGCGCCCGGCGAGCCGGTGGCCGGCCTCGGCGAGGGCATCGGCGAGGTAGTCGCCCGAGGTGTCGTCGTCGGCGCTGCGGGTGTCCGACACGGTCAGCACGCACAGGCGGAGGGGGATGAAGTCGGCGGAGGCGGTCATGGCGCCGAGCCTAACCGATCGGGCCCGGCGTGGTCTCGCGCGGGCGGCGCGTCAGTCGCCACGCCCGCCGTCGACCGCCAGCGGCCGCACTGTCTCCAGGAGGCTGACCAGGGTCTTGCCCGGCTCCTCCCAGGGAATCATGTGCGCGGAGCGCTCGAACCAGATCCCGCGCTTGTACGGTGCGTCGACGGCGTCCAGCCAGGTGGCCGTTGGCGCCGACGGGGTGGTGTAGTCGTGGCGGCCCATGAGCATCACCACCGGGATCGGGAAGCGGTCCACGTAGCTGTAGTCGACCTCCAGGAAGGCGTCGAGGACCTTGCCCAAGGTGAACAGGCTGCCCTTGTTGATCGCGCAGACATCCGCGGCCTCGTACTCCGGTGACAGCCGGCCGGCGCGGTAGAAGTACAGGTTGGACTCGTCGCGGAACGCGCTCATGCCGCCGTAGTGCTGCGCCCAGATGCGCGCGGTCACGATGCGCTCGCGCGTCAGCGGGGTGTCGCCGGGGTAGGGCGCAATGGCCTCCAGGGCGGCCACCGCCTCGAGGTTGTCGTGGGCACGGGCCTGTGAGAGGGCGTAGTCGAAACTGATCCGCTCGTTCTCCTGCACGTCGATCACCTGGCCGATGCCGACGTAGGCGTGGAACAGGTCGGGTCGCTTAAGCGCGGCGCCCATGCCGATGATCGTGCCCCAGCTGTGGCCCATCAGGATCAGCTTGCGTTTTCCGTAGCGAGCGCGGACGTGCTCGGCCACCTCGATCGTGTCGTCGATGTAGCGCGGGATCCGGATGCTGTCGGCGATCGTGTCGGGATCGACCAGGTTGTAGGTGCGGCCGGCCCCGCGCTGGTCCCAGGTGACCATCGTGAAGTATTCCTCCAGCGGGCGCTGGAATTCCCACAGGCTGGGCGTCAGCGGCGAGGCCGGGCCGCCGTGCACGAACAGGATGATCGGATTGTCGCGATCCTGGCCGCGCACGGTGACGTATTGGGGAATGCCGCCGATCGTGGTGGTGTAGGAGGCCTGTACGCCGTTGGGCGCGACGATCCGGCCGAGGTCGGCGATGATCTCGCGGGCCGGCGCATACGGAGCGGTGTCGGGGCAATCCTGCGCTTGCGCGTCGGGTGAGAGGCACGCGAGCAGACACAGGGCGGGGGCGACGATGCGGAGCAGTGCAGGGGTCATGTCGCCATCGTAGCGGCCGCGATGGGTTGCAAACCCTGCGGGAAGTCACGCGTCGGCGGCGCTACCATCGCCTGTCCATCGATCCATCCGGTACGCGCCATCGTGAAGTCCTTCCTTTTGCCCTGTCTGTCACCGCTCCTCGCCCTGGCCTTCGCGGGCGTCGCCGTGGCCGCGCCGCCGGAAGCCACGCAGGCGCCCGCCGCGACACAGGCCCGGTTCGACGATGGGCCCTACATCGATTACGTCGAGGGCGGGTTGGTGGCGCGCTGGGTCTGCGGCGGCCGCAGCGAGGTCGCGCGCTTGCGCGCTGAGCGCTGGCCGGTACGGGTGCCGCCGCGATGCGGGCAGGACGCGGCCATCGAGGTCCGTGCCCCGGTCGGCGGGCGCGAACGCGTCGACCTGCGCGGCGTCGCTCGCCTCGCCGCGCTGTCGGACGTGCACGGCCAGTACGCGCTGATGCTGCGCCTGCTGCAGGCGAACCGGATCCTGGACGAACGCGGCGACTGGGCCTGGGGCGACGGCCACCTCGTGCTGGTCGGCGACGTCTTCGACCGCGGCCCGCGCGTCAACGAGATCTTCTGGAAGCTTTACGCGCTCGAGCAGCAGGCGCGCGCGGCGGGCGGCGGGCTGCACGTGCTGCTGGGCAACCACGAGGCGATGGTGCTCTACCGCGACCTGCGCTACGTCAACGACCGCTACTTCGCCACCGCCAACGCATTGGGCATCGCCTACACCGACCTGTACGGCCCCGGCAGCGTCATCGGCGACTGGCTGCGCAGCCGCCCGGTGATCGCCCGTATCGATGACATGCTGTTCGTGCACGGCGGCATGTCGCCGGCGTTCCTGGCGCTGGGCATCGACAACGAAACCGCGAACGACCGCTACCGCGAATCGCTCGGCCTGCCGCGCGCGGCGACCCGCGACGATCCGCGCTACGCGCCGCTGTACGACGGCCGCGACAGCCCCATCTGGTACCGCGGCTACTTCGATGCCGAGGCGCTGGATGCCGCCGGCATGGACGCCGTGCTCGACCGCCTGGGCGTGGCGCACGTCGTGGTGGGGCATACCTCGATGGCACGCGTGGAAAGCCATCGCGGCGGGCGGGTGATCGCGGTCGACAGCAGCATCAAGAACGGGGAGTCGGGCGAACTGCTCTTCGTCGAGGACGGCCGCATGAGCCGCGGCACCCTCGCCGGCGAGCGCCTGCCGCTGCGCGACGCGACCGCGACCGAACCCGTGGACTGAGACGGGCAGTCACCACGCCCTAGCCCGCGCGGGCGGTCAGGGGTCCAGCCAGCCGCGCGCCACCGCCTCGCGCACGTCGTCCGCGGTGTCGAGGTTGAGCAGCAGCTCCGGCGCGTCCAGGATCGCCCGCGCCTCGACAGGCAGCGCACGCAGGGCACGGGCGAAGCCGGCATCGCCCGCGGGGCGGGCCGGTCCCGCGAACCACTCGCCGGGGACGACGGCGGGAATGCCGATGGCGTCGCCGTGGCGCGTGGCCGCGCAGCCCGAACTCGAGCGTGCGGCACCGTCAAGCAGGGCCTGCAGGTGCCCGAGGGCGAGCGCGGGCTGGTCACAGGCCAGGACCAGCACCGGCACGCCCGCGCTGGCGAAGGCATCCCCGGCGCGCCGGAGGCTGCCGCCCATGCCTTCGCGCCAGTCCGGGTTGAGGACGACGCGGCAGGGCAGGTCGCGCACGGCGTCGGTCACGGCGTCTGCCTGCGCGCCGACGACGACGCAGGCGCGCGAGGGCCCGCTTTCCAGCGCCAGCCTCGCGACCCGGTGGACGAGGGTCTCGCCGTCGCGGGTCAGCAGGGCCTTGGGCCTGCCAAGGCGCTGGCTGCCGCCCGCGGCGAGCACGATCGCCAGGTGCGCGCCACTCATGGCCGGCCTGCCTGGCTCCGCCATTGCTGCAGTTGCGCCGCGATGCTCAATGCGATCGCCTCCGGGCCCTTGCCTCCCAGGTCGATGCCGACGGGCGCGCGGAGCCGGGATGCGAGTGCTTCGCGGACGTCGGCACGCAGGAGTTTCAGCAGGTCGTCGCGGCGCCGCGGCGGGCCGAGCAGGCCGACGAACCCGGCGGGCCCGTTCGCCGCGGCTTCCAGCGCCTCGCGATCGCGTTCGAAGTCGTGGTGCATCACCAGGACCGCGTCATGGCCGTCCCGCGCCAGCCGAGGGCCCGTCGAGGCATCGGCATGGCGTGCATCGGCAGCGTTGCCGGCCTCCCGCCAGCGCGCTCGCGGTTCGCACAGGGTGCGACGCCAGCCGAGCTCGCCGAGCAGATGGAGCAGCGTGTCGGTTTCCGGACCCGCGCCCAGGACCAGGGCCGACGGTGGGCGGGGCAGGGGCAGCGTCCACGCGTGGCGGCCGCCCTGCCAGGCGGCGGGCGCGGCCGGCAGTTGCCATTCGCACTGAAGTCCGCCCAGGACCAGGCCCACTCGACCCGTGGCGTCGATATGGCGTTCCAGCGACGCGCCGCCGTCCCACCAAGCGTCCAGCACGGTGCCGGCGCCCGGCATCAGGCGCAGCGGGAGCAGGGCAATGCGCAGGCGGCCCCGGCACCCGATGGCGCTGCCGGAGAACAGCGCTTCGTCGTCGCGGGTGTCGATCTCGATCCAGTCGATGCGACCCTCGGCGTCGGCCATGGCGGCCCGGCGCGCCAGCTCCGCTTCCAGGCAACCGCCGCTGAGCCAGCCCACCTGGCGATCGCCGGTGAAGCAGGCCATGGCGCCGGGATCGACATAGGTCGAACCCTCGGTCTCGAGCACCATGGCCAGCACCCCGCGCGATGCGCGCGCCGCCGCTGCGAGCACCGGACGCGGATGGCCCGTGGCCAGGAAGCCGGGCAGCGGCGAGCTGGCTTCACCCGCATCGACGTCGTTGGCGGCGATGCGGCGGGCTACGGTCTCCATCGCAAGCCTCCATGGTACGGGCGACGAGCCCTGCAGGGCCGGCGCCGCGTCATGCGATCGGCGGCATCTTGTCGATCAGCTTGTCGAGCGTGATCGGGTAGTCGCGCACGCGGATGCCGGTGGCGTTGTGGATGGCGTTGGCCACCGCCGCGCCGACCCCGCAGATGCCGAGCTCGCCCACGCCCTTGGCCTTCATCGGCGAGGAGATCGGATCGGTCTCGTCCAGGAACACGACCTCCTGGTGCGGGATGTCGGCATGCACCGGGACCTCGTAACCGGCCAGGTCGTGGTTGACGAAGAAGCCCCGGCGCGTGTCGACCGCCAGCGACTCCATCAGGGCCGCGCCCGCGCCCATCGTCATGGCGCCGATGACCTGGCTGCGCGCGGACTTCGGGTTGAGGATCCGTCCGGCCGCGCATACCGCGAGCATGCGCCGGATGCGCACTTCCGCTGTTGCCGCGTCGACGCCCACTTCGACGAAGTGCGCGCCGAAGGTGGACTGCTGGTATTGCTTGGCGAGGTCGCCGAACTCGATGGCGTCCTCGGCGACGATCTCACCGTCCTTCGCGGCATCGGCCAGCGGCACGCTGCGCTCGCCGTCGACGACCTGGCCGTCGGCGAAGCGGACGCGGGCCGGGTCCAGGCCCAGCCGGGTGGCGACATCGTCGCGCAGCTTCATGCAGGCAGCGTAGACACCGGAGGTCGCGCTGTTGGCGCCCCACTGGCCGCCTGAGCCGGCCGAGACGGGGAAATCCGAATCGCCCAGGCGCACCTCCACCCGGTCGAGCGGCAGGCCGAGCATTTCCGCCGCGGTCTGTGCGATCACGGTGTAGCTCCCGGTCCCGATGTCGGTCATGTCGGTCTCGACGACAAGACGGCCCCCGGGCGCCAGGCGCACGCGCGCGGCGGACTTCATCACCAGGTTGTTGCGGAAGGCCGAGGCCACGCCCATGCCCACCCACCAGCGCCCCTCGCGCCGGGTGCCGGGGCGGGCGCGGCGGTCCCAGCCGAAGCGGCGGGCGCCGTCCTCCAGGCATTGCACCAGCTGCCGCTGCGAGAACCGGCGTTCCGGCTTGGCGGGATCGACCTGGGTGTCGTTGAGGATGCGGAACCGGACCGGATCCAGGCCGAGCTTGTCGGCCATCTCGTCCATCGCCACCTCCAGGGCCATCATCCCCGGCGCCTCGCCCGGGGCGCGCATGGCGTTGCCTTCGGGCAGGTCGAGGACGGCCAGGCGCAGGGCGGTCAGGCGGTTCGCGCCCGCGTACAGCAGCTCGGTCTGGCCGGTCGCGGTTTCCGGACCGCCGCCGGGCAGGTCGCCCGACCAGCTCTCATGGCCGATCGCGTTGATCCGACCGTCGCGGTCGCAGCCGATGCGGATGCGCTGGATGGTCGCGGGGCGGTGGGTGGTGTTGTTGAAGATCTGCGGTCGCGCCAGGGCCACCTTCACCGGTCGCCCCGCGGCCTTCGCGCCGAGCGCGGCGAGCAGTGCGTCGGCGCGCACGAACAGCTTGCTGCCGAAGCCGCCGCCGATGTAGGGCGACACCAGGCGCACGTTCGCGCGGGGAATGCCCAGGGTGCGGGCGACGTCGCCTGCGCCCCAGGCGATCATCTGGTTGGAGGTCCACAGGGTCAGCTTGTCGCCGTCCCAGGCCGCGATGGAGGCGTGCGGCTCCATCATCGCGTGCGACTGGTCGGGGGTGCGATAGGTGGCATCGAGCTGCACGGGCGCGGCGGCGAAGGCGCCCTCGAAGTCGCCCACGCGCACGTCGGGGTTGTCCTTGGGTTCGACCGCCGATCCCCGCGCCTGGTCGAGGTCGTGCACGCCCGCTGCGCGGGTGTACTCGATCCGCACCCGCGCGGCGGCGGCGCGCGCCTGCTCGAAGGTTTCGGCGACCACCAGGGCAACGGCCTGGTGGTAGTGCTCGATGTCGGGGCCGGCCAGCAGGTGGGCGGTGTTGAAACGCCCCTTGTCCAGCTTGCCCGCGTTGCGCGCGGTCACCACCGCCCGCACGCCCGGGGAGGCGAGGGCGACGCTGGTGTCGATGGAGGCGATGCGCCCCTTGGCGATCGCGGCGCCGACGACGTGCCCGTAGGCGGCATCCGGGGCGACGTCATGCCTTTCGTAGGCATACGGCGCGGTGCCGGTGGTCTTCAGCGGGCCGTCGATGCGGTCGGTCGGCTTGCCGACCACCGCGAGCCGGTCGATGGGATTGGTCGTGGCGGGGGTGTCGAATTTCATGGCGTGGCTCCCGCATCCACCAGCACGGCGGCGATGGTGCGCTCGACCAGCGGCACCTTGAAGGCATTGTCCGGGGTGGTGCGTGCACCGGCGAGCAGCCGGTTCGCCGCCGCGCCGGCGCCGTCGGCCAAGGCCGCGTCGGCCGCGTCCACGCGCCAGGGCTTGTGCGCGACGCCGCCCACGGCCACCCGGCCGCTACCATCGCGCTGGACGATCGCGGCGACCGACACCAGCGCGAACGCATACGAGGCACGGTCACGTACCTTGCGATAGGCGTGGACCCCGCCCACGGGCGGTGGCAGGGTGACCGCGGTGACCAGTTCACCGGCTTCCAGCGACGTCTCCACGTGCGGCGTGTCGCCGGGGAGGACGTGGAAGTCGGCGATCGGGATCGTCCGCGTGCTGCCGTCCGCGCGCGTGGTCTCCACGGCGGCGTCGAGCGCCCGCATGGCCACGGCCATGTCGCTGGGATGGGTCGCGATGCAGGCCTCGCTGGTGCCCACGATCGCGTGTCCGCGGCTGTAACCGCCGATCGCCGAGCAGCCGCTGCCGGGGACGCGTTTGTTGCAGGGCTGGTCGGTGTCGTAGAAATAGGGGCAGCGCGTGCGTTGCAGCAGGTTGCCCGCGGTGGTGGCCTTGTTGCGCAGCTGCCCCGAGGCGCCGGCAAGCAGGGCACGGGAAAGCACGCCATAGTCGCGGCGTACGCGGGCGTCGGCGGCGAGATCGGTGTTGCGCACCAGCGCGCCGATGCGCAGGCCGCCGTCGCCGCTGGCCTCGATGCGGTCCAGGCCCAGGCCGTTCACGTCGACCAGGTGGCCCGGTGTCTCGACCTCGAGCTTCATCAGGTCCAGCAGGTTCGTGCCGCCGGCGATGAAGCGCGCGCCCGGCGTGGCCTTGATCGCGGCGACCGCCGCCGCCGGCGAGTCCACGCGCTCGTAGCTGAAGGCCCTCATGAGCGGCTCCCGGCGACGTCGTTGATCGCCTCGACGATGTTGGAATAGGCGCCGCAACGGCAGATGTTGCCGCTCATGCGCTCGCGGATCTCGTCGTCGCTGAGCCGGGGCGCCGCGGTCAGGTCCGCGCTGACATGGCTCGGGACGCCGGCCTCGATCTCGTCCAGCATCGCCACCGCCGAGCAGACCTGGCCCGGGGTGCAGTAGCCGCACTGGTAGCCGTCGCGGGCGACGAAGGCCTGCTGCATCGGGTGCAGGCGCCCGGGCGTGCCCAGGCCCTCGATGGTCGTGATCTCATCGCCCTCGTGCATGACCGCCAGGCTCAGGCAGGCATTGATGCGCCGCCCACCGGCGATCACCGTGCAGGCGCCGCACTGGCCGTGGTCGCAGCCCTTCTTGGTGCCGGTGAGCTTGAGGTGCTCGCGCAGCGCGTCCAGCAGGGTGGTCCGCGTGTCGAGTTCCAGCCGCTGTGGCGTGCCGTTGACCGTGAACGCCACTTCGCGCGTCACCGCGTCGCGGGCCGGCATCGGCGCGGCGGCCTGTGCCGCCCCGATGAAGGCGCGGGAGGCGCCGCTTGCGGCCACCGTGGTCGCCCCGGCGATGATGAACTCGCGTCGCGTGAGTCGGAAACCGTCGTCATCCTGCATGCCTGCCTTCCCGGGTTGCGTGGGTGGGTGGGGCGCCGTGTCGCTGGACCGGGCATTCGATGGCCGGGCCTCGAGTGAAGCCGGATGGCGCGGCGCGTCCAGCGAACAGTGTGTCACGGCGGTGTTGCGCGCCGCGCACCATCACCCGATCAATACCAATTCCACCGCGACCACGACGTGAAACCACCGGCGTCCGACTGCGTGTCGCCGCACCCCCCGGACAGCCGGCTGCAATGGCGCGCGCTGCATGCAACACTGCCGCCACGACCTGCGTTGGCCGGTCATGGCGTTCGGGGAGAGGCTCAATGAAGGGCGATGGCGATTCCTTGATGCGGGGCGGACCGGTGTTCCGCCTGTTCCATTCTCTGGGCCTGCTGCGTCGGCGGCGCCTGCTCGCGCCATGGGTGGCCCTGGCCTGCCTGCTGGTCACAATGGGGCCGCTCGTGCTCCTGTGCGCGCTCCAGGGCACCCTGGCCGGGGATCGCGTGGCGGTGCCGCTTCTTCATGACACGGCGGTGATGGCGAGGTTCCTGCTGGCATTGCCGCTGCTGGTGCTGTGGGCGCCGCGCATCGACATGATGGTCAAGCGCGACCTGCGCCAGTTGCGCCTCCTGCCCCTGGTCCGACCGGGCCGGCAAGCACGGCTGGAGGCGGGCTTCGAGTCGATTCGCCGCCTGCGCGACGCCCGCACGCCTGAAGTGGTGTGCCTGGTCGCCGCCATCGTGCCTTCACTGTTCGGCATGGCTTCGCTGGAGGCGCTGCCTGGCATCAGCAGCTGGCGGGCGGCGGACGGCGGCGGCCCGAGCCTCGCGGTGCAATGGCTCAACGTGGTGTCGATGCCGCTGTTCCGCTTCGTCGGTGCGCTTTGGTTGTGGCGCTTCTGCCTCTGGGTCCACCTGTTGTGGCGCTTGTCGAGGATCGGCCTGGTGCTGCGTCCGGCGCACCCCGACGGCGCGGGCGGCATCGCCTTCCTGGGCGTCGTGCAGGCGCGCTTCGCGATCCTGGCGTTCGCCGGTGGCCTGCTCATCTGTGGCGAGGCGGCGAACCAGGTGCTTTACCTCGGCGAGACGGTCCCCGGCCTGCGCTTCCTGTTGCTGGGCTACGTGGTCGGCGTGACGGCCATGCTGCTGGCGCCCCTGGCGCTGTTGGCGCCGACCATGCTGCGGGCGCGGCGCAAGGCCATGCGCCGCTACGACCTGCTGGGCCACCGGATGGCGCGCCGTTTCGACCGGCGCTGGACCAAGCTGCCCGCGCTGGCCGGCGGCGACTCGCTGCTCGACGACGACGATGCCTCCGGCATGGCCGACTACGCGGGCGGCCCGTACCAGGCAGTGAAGAGCATGTCCTCGATGCCACTGTCGCGCGGCAACCTGCTCACGATCGTACTCATGGCCGCCGTGCCGCTGGTGCCGCTGGTGTTCCTGGCGATGCCACTGGCCGAGCTGTTCGCCCGCATCTTCTCGACCCTGTTCTAGGCCGGCACCCGGACCAGCGAGTGCACCGCGGCGGCGAAGTCGCGGGCGAAGCCAGTCATGTCGAACAGGCCGCCGTCGCGCCGGCGTATGGCGACCTTGGCGCGCAGCGCCGCCAGCGCGGCGGGGTCGCGGCCGAGGGTGATCGCCTTGTCGATGAACGCTGCGTCGTCTGCGGCGTTCATCTCGTCCAGGCCGAGGTGGTGGTTGAGGCTGCCGGCGACGCGGGCGGCGAACGTCTCGCCCGGGCAGGTGAGTACCGGGCAGCCGACCCACAGCGCGTCCGACGCGGTCGTGTGCGCGTTGTAGGGGTGGGTATCGAGGAACAGGTCGGCGTGGCGGAGGCGGGCCAGGTACTCCGCGTGCGCCTGCTTGGGCATGAACACCAGGCGATCGGGGTCCAGGCCCGCGGCGGCCGCGTGCGCGCGCAGGCGGCCGTCGGCCTCGCCGGGGCCGGACAGCAGCCAGAGCACGCTTCCAGGCACGCCACGCAGCACCGCCAATGCACGCTCGACACTGCGCGGATTGAGCTTGTAACTGTTGTTGAAGCAACAGAACACGACGCCTTCGGCGGGCAACCCGCAGGCATCGCGCGCCGGCGCCGGCGGCACTTCACGGCGGGTATCGGAGGGCTGGAATGCGCGCGGCAGGCGGATGACGCGTTCGCTGAAGCATGGCGCCAGTGCTTCGGGCAGGACGAAGGCGTCCGCGAGCACCGCGTCGATCCACGGCGCGCCGGAAGTGCCCGGATAGGCGAGCCAGTTCACCTGCACCGGCGCCGGACGCATGGCCAGCACCTCGGGCGCGCCGCCGCCGCCCCAGCCGCGCAGGTCGAACAGCACGTCGATCCCCTGCGCGCGGATGGCCGAGGCGACATCGCGGTGCGAGCGCCCGGCGACATCGTGCAGGACAGTCGCTGCGGCGAGGCGTTGGCGGATACGGCTGCCATCGTCGGGGTTGAGGGCGAACAGCTGAACGTCCAGCCCGCCCGGGTTGGCCCGCAGGGCTTCGAACAAGGCGACGGTCAGCAGGCCGGTCGGATGCGCGCCGAAGCCATTGGACAGGAAACCGGTGCGTATCGCGCCGCCGGTCCTGGCGCTTGTCGGGGGCAGGGGACGCACGTGGCGGGCGAGGGCCGCGGCACGCAGGCGGGCGCAGGCGAGCTGTTCGGCCGGGCTCGCATCCTCGCTGAGGAAGGCGAACGGTTCGATGGCCGCACGACCGTCGCGCACCGCCTGCAGGACCTGCGCGGACAGCCTGTCGAGGTCGCGCCAGTCGCAGAGCTTGCGTCTCCAGGCCAGCAGGTAGGCGGCCAGTTGTGGTTCGCCGGGCGCCAGCGCATGGGCGCGCGCATAGGCGTCCGCGGCGGCCTCGGCTTCGCCGACGTCCTCCAGCACATGGGCCAGCCAGACCTGGATGCCCGGAT
>NZ_VICE01000036.1 GCF_006546775.1 Marilutibacter aestuarii | reverse complement strand
AGATCAAGATCAAGATCAAGATCAAGATCAAGATCAAGATCAAGATCAACGGCAACGGCAACGGCAACGGCAACGGCAACGGCAACGGCAACGGCCGCACGTCGCGTAGCCCGGGTAAGCGAAGCGCACCCGGGGCCCCGGAATGGCCAAGGCTGGATCCCCGTCTCGTAGGGTGGGTAGAGCCAGAGGCGAAACTCACCGTCGCGGGATTGCACGCACGACGGACGATGGGCTTTGCTTCGCGCAACCCATCCTACGAAGCCGTGGAGCCCGGTGGTCTCCGGGGCGAGAGGATCAGGGTCGAGGGCGCCAGCAACATCGACGAACCCGCCTGGGGCCGGGCGCGACGCCGGTGGGGGATGCCGTGGGCGGGGCGTGGGGCGCGGCGGCGCGCCTACAGCGGCGGGGCGGACAGTTCGCGGGCGTCGAGGAAGCCGTTCTTGTCCTGGTCCTGGCGGACGAAGGTGCGCGCGAGCTTCGCGCGGTGGTCGATCAGGCTGACCGGCTTGCCGCGGCCGCCGGGCAGCTCGTCGACGCTGAGGGTGCCGTCGCCGTCGGCATCCATGCGCTCGAACGCATAGCTCATCCAGTCCTGGTACTCGGCCAGCGACACGCGGCCGTCGCCGTCGCCGTCCATCCGCGCCAGGTATTCGCTGGTCGCCTGCACCTGCGCGTGCGTGGGCGGCATGAAGAGGGCGGGTGCCAGGCAGGCGCCGATGGCGAGGGCGAGGCGAAGGATCGGGGTCATGCCGCGCAGGCTACCGGAAACCGCGCCGGGACGGCGGGCCGCCCGGCCCCGCGTTCGGCTGGAGGTCGGGAAGCGACGAACCCCGGAAACGAAAGAGCCCGCGACGGGCGCGGGCTCTCCTGGACGATGGCGGCCCGGCTCAGTGACGGGCCGGCGCCAGCGCATAGCCCTTCAGGCGCGCCGAGAAGGCCTGCAGCGAATGGATGCCGCTGGCCTCGGCCTCGGTGCACCAGGCATGCAGGCGCTGCAGGGTGGCCTGGGCGTCGTGCGAACGGTCGTCGAGGACCTGCGCCAGGCGCTGGCGGTACTCGGCCAGCGTGGCCATCTTCGGGCGCTCGGCCAGCCAGGCCTGCAGGCGCGCGCGCTTGCCGTCGTCCAGCCAGCGGCCACCGTCGGCCAGGCCCTTGCGCATCGCGCGGGGCAGGGTATCGCGTCCCTCGCGCAGGGTCGGCAGGGTGACGTTGCGGTAGAAGTCGGTCATCGCCTGGAAGCGGATCGCCAGCAGCGCCTTGAGCGTCTCGCCGTCCGGCATCGCGATGTTCGGGCGTACGTCCAGGGTCGGGGCCACGCGCAGCACCTTGGCCAGGCGCAGCTTCTCGAAGGTGCGGATGGTGGCCCAGCCGATGTCGAACTCGAAGCGGCGCAGGGCGAACTTCGCCGAGCTCGGGAACGCGTGGTGGTTGTTGTGCAGCTCTTCGCCGCCGATCCACACGCCCCAGGGCGTCAGGTTGGTCGAGGTGTCCGCGCTCTCGAAATTACGGTAGCCCCACCAGTGGCCCAGGCCATTGACCACGCCCGCCGCCCAGAACGGGATCCACGCCATCTGGATCGCCCAGATCGCCACGCCGGCGAAGCCGAACAGGGCGAAGCTGACGAACAGCAGCAGGGTCGGCCCCATCGTCGCGTGCGGGGTGTAGAGGTGGCGCTCGATCCAGTCGTCGGGGCAGCCCTTGCCGTACTTCTCGATCGATTCGCGATCGCTGCGCGCTTCGCGGTACAGCTCCACGCCGCGCCAGAACACGGTCTTGATGCCCTTGACCTGCGGGCTGTGCGGATCTTCCTCGGTCTCGCACTTGGCGTGGTGCTTGCGATGGATCGCCGCCCACTCGCGGGTGATCATCGAGGTGGTGAGCCAGGTCCAGAAGCGGAACACGTGGGCGACGGCCGGATGGAAGTCGACCGAGCGGTGCGCCATCGAGCGGTGCAGGTACAGCGTCACCGAGAAGATCGTGAGCTGGGTGGCGACCAGGAAATAGATCACCAGGGTGCCGAAACCGGCCTGCAGCAGTCCGCCGGCGAGGAAGTCGAGCAGTGAAGCGGGCATTTCAAACTCCGAGGACCGCGGTCCTGTTGGGCGACGCCGGCCGCGGCGCGGTCGGACGGTGGATACCTGAGGGTGCTCCCCGGGACCATCATGCCACCCGGATGTGTCCGTTCGCGCCCGTATGGGCGGCGTCCGTACAGGAAACGAGATGGTATGCGCGGAAGCGGAAAACAAGCCGCGCCCCGTTCAGGAAGCCGCCCGGCCCGCTGCCCGTGCCACGGGCCTTCCAGTACGCTTGCCGCATGCCCGAACTGCCCGAAGTCGAGACCACCCGTGCCGGCCTGGCCCCGCACGTGGAGGGACGTCGCGTGGACCGCGTGGTCCTGCGGCGCCCCGACCTGCGCTGGCCGATCCCGCCGGAGGTGGCGCGGGCATTGCCCGGCCAGCGCATCGACGCGGTCCGCCGGCGCGCCAAGTACCTGCTGATGGACACGTCGGCCGGAGCGGCGATCCTGCACCTGGGCATGTCCGGCAGCCTGCGGGTGCTGCCTGGCGAGACCCCCCTGCGCGCGCACGATCACGTCGACATCGGCCTCGACGACGGGCGCGTGCTGCGCTTCAACGACCCGCGCCGGTTCGGTGCCCTGTTGTGGCAGCCGCCCGGCGAGGTCCACCCGCTGCTGCGCGGGCTGGGCCCGGAGCCGCTGTCGGACGCGTTCAGCGGCGACGCCCTGTTCGCCCTCAGTCGCGGCCGCAAGGCGCCGGTCAAGGCCTTCCTGATGGACCAGGCGGTGGTGGTCGGGGTGGGCAACATCTATGCCGCCGAAGCGCTGTTCAGCGCAGGGATCTCACCGCTCCGGCCGGCGGGCGGGATCTCCCGCGATCGCTACCGTCGCCTTGCCGCTTCGGTGAAGTCGATCCTCGCCCATGCCATCCAGCGCGGCGGCACGACCCTGCGCGATTTCATCAGCCCCGACGGCGCCCCCGGCTACTTCGAGCAGGAGCTGATGGTCTACGGTCGCGGCGGCGAGGCGTGCCGCCGTTGCGGCGGCACCCTGCGCGAGGCCAGCATCGGCCAGCGCGCCAGCGTCTGGTGCCCCCGCTGCCAGCGCTGATTCCCGTGCTTGCCGCATCCTGAACGCGCTATAGTCCGCGCATGGACATCGAGGACGGCACGCCGGCGCAACGCGCCGACATCACACGGATGCTGGGGGCGGCCCGCGGCGGCGATCGCGGCGCGCTCGACAACGTGCTGGCCACGCTCTACCAGGAGCTGCATTCGATGGCGCGCCGCCAGCTGGCCGGGCAGCACGGGCACACCCTCGACGCCACCGCGCTCGTCCACGAGGCCTACCTCAAGCTGATCGGCCGCCGCGAGGCCCAGTTCGACGACCGCGCCCATTTCTTCGCCTACGCCGCCTCGGCCATGCGCAGCGTGGTCGTCGATTACGCGCGCCAGCGCCTGGCGCAGAAGCGTGGCGGCGACCTGCACCGGGTCACCGACCTGCCCGAGGACCTGGAAGGCGGCGTTCGCCTGGACGAGGAAACCCTGGGCCTGGACACCGCGCTCACGCGCCTGGCGGAAGTCGACCAGCGCCTGGCCCAGGTTGTCGAGCTGCGTTACTTCGGCGGCCTGTCGGAACTGGAGATCGCCGGGCTGCTCGACCGCTCCGAGCGCAGCATCCGGCGCGACTGGCAGAAGGCGCGCATGTTCCTGCTGGCCTCGCTCAAGGACGACTGAGCGCTCGGGGCGGGGAGGTCGGATGGACGCCGAACGCTGGCAACGGCTGTCCCCGCTGCTCGACGCCCTGCTCGAACTCGAGCCCGAGGCGCGGACCCGCCGCCTGCAGGCGCTGCGCGAGGAGGATCCCGGGCTCGCTGGCGAGCTCGAGGGCCTGCTCGCCCTGGAGGACGACAACGACGACTTCCTGTCCGAACCGCTGGTGATGCCGCCGGCCGGCGTCGGCAGCGGCGCGGAGGTCGGCCCCTACCGCCTGGAGAGCCTGCTGGGCGAGGGCGGCATGGGCCAGGTCTGGCTGGCCTCGCGCGCCGATGGCCTCTACCAGCGCCGGGTCGCGCTCAAGCTGCTGCGCCCCGGGCTGACCAGCAACGACCTGCGCCTGCGCTTCACCCGCGAGCGCGAGATCCTGGCGCGCCTCGCGCACCCCAACATCGCCCGCCTGCTCGACGCCGGGATCAGCGCCGACGGCCTGCCCTATCTGGCCCTGGAGTACGTCGACGGCACGCCGATCACGGATTACTGCCGCGAATACCGCGTGCCGCTCGCCCAGCGCCTGCAGATGTTCCGCCAGATCTGCGACGCGGTCAGCCACGCGCACGCCAACCTCATCGTCCATCGCGACCTCAAGCCGTCCAACATCCTGGTCACCCCGGCCGGCGAGGTGCGCCTGCTCGATTTCGGCATCGCCAAGCTGCTCGACAGCGAGGCGCCCGCACCCGAGCAGACCGGTACCGGCATGCGTGCCTTCACCCTGCACTACGCGGCGCCCGAGCAGATCCGCGGCGAGCCGGTCACCACCATGACCGACGTGTATTCGCTGGGGGTAGTCCTGTACGAACTGCTGACCGCGAGCAAGCCCTATCGCCTCAAGCGCCACAGCGACGCCGAATGGGAAGAGGCCATCCTCACCGCCGATCCGGTGCGTCCGTCGCAGGCGGTCATGCGCGACACGGCCACGGCGCACGACCGCGCCGCGCAGCGCCGGCGCAGCCGGGTGCTGGCGGGCGACCTGGACAACATCGCCCTGCGCGCGCTGGCCAAGCGGCCGGAGCAGCGCTATCCCTCGGTGGAGGCGCTGGCACAGGATATCGGCCGCTTCGAAGCCGGGCGCCCGGTGATGGCCCAGCCGCAGCGACTGGGCTACCGCTTCCGCAAGTACGTGGCGCGGCACCGCTGGGCGCTCGCCACCGGCCTCGTGGTGACACTGGTGTTGAGCACCGCCCTGGCACTGATCGCCTGGCAGGCGCGCGAGGCCGTTGCCGAGGCGGCGCGCGCGCAGGCCATGCAGGACTTCATGATCGGGCTGTTCGAGAACGCCGGTCGCGGCCGCGAGGGCGAGCCGCTGGACCTCGACAGCCTGCTCGACGGCGCGGTCGAGCGCGGCAACCTGCAACTGGCGCGCGAGCCGCGGGCACGTGCCGAACTGCTGGGCGTGATCGCCCGGCTGCGCATGGGCCTGGGCGACCAGGCACAGGCGCGGGCGCTGCTGGAGCAGCAGGCCGCGATCATCGCGCAGACCGCCGACATTCCGGCCAGCCTGCGCCTGGAATCGCTGGTGCTGCGTGGACGCCTGGCGCGCCAGGAGGGCGACGCCGCCGCCTGCGTGACCCTGCTGGAGCCGGCCCTGGGCGACGCCCGGCGGGAGCAGGCGCAGCTGCCGCCGCAGACCGCCGACTTCTATTCCGAGCTGGGGCGTTGCCGCCAGGCGACGGGCGCGCGACAGGGCGCCCGGCAGATGTTCGAGCGCGCGCTGGCCGTGCGCCGCGACATGCGCAGCGATGAAGTCGGCACCGTGCAGACCCTCATCGACCTGGCCGACCTGCAGGTCGAGGACGGCGAACTGCTCGCCGCGCTCGCCGGGTACCGGCAGGCGGGCGACCGGCTGCAGCAGCGGGTGGGCGGGCAGCACGGCCTGCAGATCGACATCGGGCGTCGCCTGGCCGGCGTGCAACGCCGCCTGGGGCGGCAGGAGGACGCCATCTCCACCCTGCGCGCCGTCCTGCCGCTCGCCGTCCAGGTCGTCGGCACGGGCCACGAGACCACGCTGGGCGTGCGCGAGCAGCTGGTGGCGCTCTACCTCGACGACCAGCGTTTCACGGACGCCCAGGCGCAACTGGCCGAGATCCATCGCGAGCGCATGCAGCGCCTGGGCCCGGACGATCCGGCATTGATCCAGAGCCACGGCCTGCTCGGGCGCGTGGCCTGGGAGCGCAACGATCTGTCGACGGCGCTGGTGCACCTGCACGACGCGCTGCGGATCGCGCGCACCGCACGCGCGGGACGTGCCGACCAGGAACGCCTCGTCGACGCCCTGCTGCGACTGGCCACGGTGCTGCACGAAGCCGGCCGGCACCCCGAGGCCCTGCCGCTGTTGCAGGAGGCGCGGCAGGAGATCGACGCCATGCCGGGTGCCGACGCGAGCCAGGCCGACCGCCTGCTCGGCGAGGTCGAGATCGCGCTGGGCCGGGGCGACGCCGGCCGCG
>NZ_VICE01000035.1 GCF_006546775.1 Marilutibacter aestuarii | reverse complement strand
GCGACGGCCGCCGCGCCCCCACGGGGACCCGGGCTCAGCCATGGGCGACGGATCCCGTGCGGATCATCGCGACGCCTTCCGCTCGACCCAGAAGTCGGCATTGCGGATGCCGAGCGCCTCGGGGTCGAACTCGGGGTCCAGCCCGGCCTTCTTCTGCCGCTCGTAGTCGCGCAGTGCGAGGAACGCCGGCTTCTGCAGGATCAGGATGGCGATGATGTTCAACCAGGCCATCAGGCCGACGCCGATGTCGCCCAGGCCCCATGCCAGCGCCGCGCTCTTGATCGCTCCGTAGCCCACGGCGGCCATGATGCCGATGCGCAGCAGCAGCGTCAGCCAGGGACGGTGCACGCGACGGTTGATGTAGGTGACGTTGGTCTCGGCCATGTAGTAGTAGGCCACGATCGTGGTGAACGCGAAGAACAGCAGCGCCAGCGCGACGAAGGGCGCGCCGAAGCCCTGCAGGAAGGTCTCCACCGCCGCCTGCGCGTAGCCGGGGCCCGCTTCCACGCCGGGCAGTTCGTTGACGATCATGCTGCCGTCCGGCGCCTGCACGTTGTACATGCCGGTCGACAGGATCAGGAAGGCCGTCGCCGAGCACACCAGCAGCGTATCGACATAGACCGAGAACGCCTGCACGTAGCCCTGCTTGGCCGGGTGGGAGACCTCGGCCGCCGCCGCCGCGTGCGGGCCGGTGCCCTGCCCGGCTTCGTTTGAATAGATGCCGCGCTTGACGCCCCATTCCACCGCCAGGCCGGCCACCGCGCCGAACGCGGCTTCGCGGCCGAAGGCGCTGTTGAAGATCAGTGCGACCATGTCGGGCAGCATCTGCAAGTTCAGCACGACCACCACCAGGGCGATGACCATGTAGGCGGCGGCCATGAAGGGCACCACGACCTGGGCGAAGTGGGCGATGCGCTTGACCCCACCGAAGATGATGAAGCCCAGCGCCAGCACGACCGCGGTGGCCGTGATCCACGGCTCGATGCCCCAGGCGGTCTGCATGCCCTGGGCGATGCTGTTGGCCTGCACCCCCGGCAGCAGCAGGCCGGTGGCGACGACGGTCACCAGCGCGAACAGCCAGGCGTACCAGCGCTGTCCCATCGCCTTCTCGATGAAGTAGGCCGGACCGCCACGGTACTGGCCTTTCTCGTCCTTCTCCTTGTAGATCTGCGCCAGGGTCGACTCCACGTAGGCCGTCGAGGCGCCGAGGAAGGCCACCATCCACATCCAGAACACCGCGCCGGGCCCGCCGAAGGTGATCGCGGTGGCGACGCCGGCGATGTTGCCGGTGCCCACGCGACCCGACAGCGACATCGCCAGGGCCTGGAAGGACGACACACCGGCCTTGGAGGACTGGCCGGAGAACAGCAGGCGGATCATTTCGCCGAAGCCGCGGACCTGCATGAAACGGCTGCGGATCGAGAAATAGAGGCCGGCGCCCAGGCACAGGTAGATCAGTGCGCGGCTCCAGATGATGTCGTTGAGTGCTGTGACCAGTGCTTCCACGTATCTCTCCCCGGGACAAGGCCGCATGGCGGCGAAGCAGGGGCCGGTGGGCAGCCGCCCGCCTCCCCGCGAATCAGGCGCCCACGATACCCGGAATCGGCGCCGCGGTCGTGCGGATGCGCGAGGCTCCGCCCTTCGTGACACCGGTCACGGCGCGTGGTCGAGGCCCGGTCGGGTGTGCGCGAACGTCCGCAGGTCGTGGACGCGGCCGCGCTTGACGACCGCGCGGCGCTGCGCTTCTTCTCCTTCGAAGCCATGGGCCAGCCGCCTCTCGGCCCTGGCCGGGTTGTCGTCCCGGGCGAGCCGTGCGTCGACGGCGTGCCTCTCCAGCACATCAAGGCGTCCGGACGCCGGGCGCGCGAGGTGGGCGCAAGCCGCGCCGGTCAGGCCAGCCCGCCCGCCTCCGGGGTACGCGACTCGAGCTTCTCCAGTTCGTGCTTCACCGCGTCCGGCGAGCGGGTGTAGCGCGCCAGCAGCACGTAGAACACGGGCACGATGAACAGCGACAGCAGGGTCGAGAAGGAGACGCCGAAGATCACCACCACGCCGATCGTCGCGCGGCTGGCCGAGCCGGGGCCACCGGCCAGCACCAGTGGCAACGCGCCGGCGACGGTGGCGATCGAAGTCATCAGGATCGGCCGCAGGCGCACCGCCGATGCCTCCACGATCGCCTCGTGGATGTTCCGCCCGGCATCGCGCAACTGGTTGGCGAACTCGACGATCAGGATGCCGTTCTTCGCCGCCAGGCCCACCAGCATGACGATGCCGATCTGGCTGAACAGGTTCAGCGTGCCCCCGGTGACCAGCAATCCGAGCAAGGCCCCAAGCACGCCCAGCGGCACCGTCAGCATGATCACGAAGGGGTGGATGAAGCTCTCGAACTGCGCCGCCAGCACCAGGTAGACGATCAACAACGCCAGCACGAAGGTCAGCAGGACCGCGCTGCCGGCCTTCTGGTACTCGCGCGACTCGCCCTTCCAGTCGATCTGCGCCTGCTCGGGGAGCTCCTCGCGCACGACCTGGTTGAGCCAGGCGATCGCATCGCCGAGCCGGTAGCCGTCGGCGAGGCCGGCGCTGATGGTGATCGCGCGCAGGCGGTTGAAGCGGTTCAGGCTGCCCGCCTCGGCCAGTTCCGTCAGGCTCACCAGGTTCGACAGCGGCACCAGTTCGCCGGTGCGGGCCCGCACCTGGATCGCCTGCAGGTCGGCCGGTGTCGCCCGCGCGGGCTTGTCGGCCTGCAGGACGACGTCGTATTCCTCGCCGTCCTGGACGAAGGTGGTGACCCGGCGGCTGCCCATCATGGTCTCCAGCGCGCGACCGATCGAGGACACGCTCACGCCCAGGTCGGCCGCACGCTGGCGGTCGATCTGCACGCGCATCTGCGGTCGCGTCTCCTTGTAGTCGGAGTCCGCGCCGTACAGGTTGGGGTTCTCGTCGATGCGCTTGAGCACGCGATCCCGCCACTCCGCCAGCTCGCCATAGTCGGGGCCGCCGATGACGATCTGCAGCGGCTGGCCGCCACTGCGCACCAGGCCGGTGCGGACCCGCGGGAACGCGCGCACGCCGGTGAGCTTGTCCAGCTCCCCGCGCAACTGCTCGACCACGTCGTTGGTGCTGACGTCGCGCTTGTCCCAGTCCTGCAGGAAGACGATGACGTTGCCGGTGTGCATCTCCTCGCTGGCGCCCCAGCCGCCCGGCACGCGGGTGTTGGCGCGCAGGATCGGCCGGTCTTCCTCGCCGGGCCTGGCGATCTGCGCATCCATGATCGTTTCCACCTGGTGGATCTGCTCGACGGTGTAGTCGAAGCCCGCGCCCTCCGGCCCTTCGACCGAGACGAAGAACACGCCACGGTCCTCCGGCGGCGCCAGCTCGGTCGGCATCCAGCGGAACAGGCCGAAGATCGCCACCAGCGACACCACCATCAGCAGTCCGAATATCCAGGGATGCTCCACGCTGCGGTCGAGGAAGCGACGGTAGCGCTCGCCCAGCCGCTCCAGGCGCGCGGTGATCCAGCGGTGCACGGGGTTGGACTTCTCCTCGCTGTGCGGCCGCAGCAGCTTGGACGCCATCATCGGGCTCAGGGTCAACGCGACGAACGCCGATATCGCCACCGCGCTGGCCAGTGCGACCGACAGCTCGCGGAACAGGCGGCCGGTATTGCCCTCCATGAACCCGACCGGCAGGAAGACCGCCACCAGTACCGCGGTGGTGGCGATGACGGCGAACGCGACCTGCTTGGTGCCGCGCGAGGCGGCGACCAGGCGCGGTTCGCCCAGGTCGGTGCGACGCTGGATGTTCTCCAGCACCACGATCGCGTCGTCGACCACCAGGCCGATGCACAGCACCAGGGCCAGCAGGGTGAGCAGGTTGATCGAGAAGCCGAACAGGTAGAGCGGGATGAAGGCCGCCACCAGGCAGACCGGCACCGTCAGGGCCGGGATCAACGCCGCGCGGAAGCTGCCCAGGAACAGCCAGATCACCAGCAGCACGAGCACGATGGCCTCGGCCAGGGTGTGGTAGACGCGCTCGATCGCCGCCTCGATGAACAGCGTGCTGTCGTAGGCGACGAAGATGTCCGTGCCCTGCGGCAGGGTCGGCTGGATGCGCTCGGCTTCCTCGCGCGCCGCCCGCGCGACTTCCAGGGCATTGGCGGTGGACGTCTTGTTGATGCCCAGGCCGATGTTCGGCTCGCCGTTGCTGCGGTAATAGGCGCGACGCTCGGCGGATGCCAGCTCGACGCGGGCGACGTCGCCCAGGCGCACGACGTAGCCGTCCTCGCCCTTGCGCAAGGGGATGCGCGCAAAGTCCTCGGGGGCCTGGTAGCTGCGCGCCAGGCGCAGGGTGAAGTCGCGGCTGTCGGACTCGATGCGTCCGGCCGGCAGCTCCACGTTCTCCGCACGCAGTGCGTCCTCGACGTCGTTGGCGGTGATGCCGCGGGCGGCCATGGCGTTGCTGTCGAGCCAGATCCGCATGGCGTAACGCTGTTGGCCGCCGATGCGCACCGTGGACACGCCGTCCAGGCTGGACAGGCGGTCGACGATGTAGCGCTCGGCATAGTCGCTCAGCTCCAGCGCGTCCATCGTGGTGCTGTTCATGTTGAGCCAGATCACCGTGTCCGAATCGCTGTCGGCCTTCTCGACTTCCGGCGGGTCGGCCTCGTCGGGCATGCGGTCGGCGACGCCGCTGATCGCGTCGCGCACGTCGTTGGCGGCGGCTTCGATGTCGCGCTCGAGGGTGAACTCGATGGTCACCGACGAGCGGCCGTTGACGCTGCGCGAGGAAATGGTCTCCACGCCCTCGATCCCCGACAGCGCGTCCTCCAGCACCTGGGTGATGCGGGTCTCCACCACCGCCGCCGAAGCTCCGGGATAGCTGACGTCCACCGACACGATCGGCGGGTCGATCGCCGGCAGTTCGCGCAGGGTCAGGCGGCTGAACGCCATGATGCCCAGCACGATCAGCAACAGGCTCATCACGGTGGCGAACACCGGGCGGCGGATCGACAGCTCGGAGAAGTTCATGCTCAGGCTCCGCGTTCGGGGGCGGCGTCCGTGCCTTCGTCGGTGGGGACGGCGTCATCGGGGGCCGCATCGGCCTCTGGCGCGGGACCACTCTCGCTGACCAGCGCACCCGGCCGCAGCTTCCCGGTGCCGTCGACCACGATGCGATCGCCGGCGGCGACGCCGCCCAGCACTTCGGCCAGGCCTTCGCGCCGCGCGCCGACCTCGACGTCGACCCGCTCGACGGTGTCATCGTCCTTGACGCGGAACACGTAGGAGGTGTTGCCGACCTGGACGATGGAGATCTCCGGCAGCACCAGCGCCTCGCGCTCGGGCCGGCTCAGGACGACCTGGACCAGCATCCCCGGTCGCAGCGCGCGATCCGGGTTGTCGAAGTCGCCGCGCACGGTGACCGCGCGGGTGGCCGCGTCGATCCGGTTGTCGATCGTGCTGACCACGCCGACGAAGCTGCGTCCCGGGTAGGCTTCGCTGTGGCCTTCCAGGGCCTGGCCGACGGCCAGGTGGGAGAGTTGCGATTCGGGCACCGGGAAGTCCACGTAGACGCGACGGGTATCGTCGAGGGTCGCGATCGGCGTGCCCGGGGTGACCAGGGCACCCGGGCTGACCTGGCGGATGCCGAGCACGCCGGCAAACGGCGCGCGCACCACGCGGTCGCTGAGCTGGGCGCGGATCTGCGCCACCCGCGCCCGCGCGGCGTCGCGGATGGCGCGCTGGGCATCGAACTGCGAACGCGCGATCAGTTTCTGTTCGACCAGTTCGTTCTGGCGATTGAACAGCTGGCTTGCCTCCTCCGCGGCGGCGAGCGCCTCGTTGAGCGCCGCCTGCTGCGCCTGGCCGCTGAGGGTCACCAGCGGAGCGCCGGCCTCCACCTCGTCGCCGCTGTCGAAATGCACGTCCTGGACGATCTCGCTGACCTTGGCGGTCACGGTGATCGATTCGCGTGCCTTGACCGTGCCCAGCGCCTGGACAGTGTCGCTCCACGACCGCGGCTCGAGGACCTCGGTGCTCACCGGCGTCGCGCGAGGACCCTTCTCCTGTTCGGCCCTGTTGTCGCCACATCCGGCCAAGGCCATGAGCAGGAGCGGCACGAAGAGCGCCCCTGCCAGGCCAGGATGGAGCCGGCGGACGCGGCGGGAACGACGGGAGACGGGGCAGTCGGGGTATCGGGGCATGCGGTTCTCTGGACTTCTCTACGGCGCGGACACGGGCAATCGGCAAGGATAGCCACCCCCATGAACGCCCACCTGTCCCATAAGTTGACACCGGTGTGCTCCGCGGGCCGTGATGACGCGCGGCGCGGATGCCCGTGAAGACGCGCCACGCGACCGCGAGGACGCGCTGCCGGGTCGAGCAGGCCGACATCACCGGCCTGTCCGTGGACGCCATCGTCAACGCCGCCCAGCCTGCGCTGCTGGGCGGTGGCGGGGTCGACGGCGCGATCCACCGGGCGGCGGGACCGGACCTGCTGGCCGAATGCCGCGCCCTGCCCGAGTCGCGGCCCGGGATTCGCTGCCCGACCGGCGAGGCCCGGATCACCGGCGGCCACCGGCTGCATGCACGGCACGTCATCCACGTGGTCGGACCGGTCTGGCGGGGCGGGCGCTATGGCGAGGCCGCCCTGCTCGCGGACGGCTACCGCAATGCGCTCGACCTGGCGCGCCAGCATGCCGTCGCCTCGATCGCGTTCCCGGCCATCAGCTGCGGGGTGTACGGCTACCCGCCGGACCAAGCGGTGCCGGTGGCCGTGTCCACCGTCCTGCGCTGGCTGGACGCCGCTGGCACTCCGATGGACGTGGTCTTCAGTTGCTTCGACGCCGCCATGGCCGCGCGCTACCGGGCGGCGCTCGGGGCGCCGGACTGAGGCCACCCTGCCCCGGCGGCAGGGCCTGCGGTGCTCGGCGGCCTCGAAGTCGCGAAGATCAAGATCAAGATCAAGATCAAGATCAACGGCAACACGCCGCGTAGCCCGGGTAAGCGAAGCGCACCCGGGCACCCGGTATGAGCGGGGGGCACCTGCACAACACGCCAAGCACCTCGCGCCAGGTCCCGTGCCCACCAGGTGCCCGGGGCGATGGGCGAGGACAAGGTCGAAAGCAAAAGCTGGATCCGAGCGTTCGCGGGGGTGAGGCGGACTGCTTGCGCGGCACTGCCGCGCGGTCTGGCCGAACGCCCAGCGCGCTGCGCTGGGCAGGGGGGTGGAACCGCCGGGTTCGTGGCGCGCAAAGCCATCCGCGATCGCACCCTGTTCCCCTCGGTTGGGAGGAGACCCAGAAAAAACGCCGGCACGAGGCCGGCGTCTCCAGAAGCGTGGCTTGCCCGGGTCAGGCGGCCTTGTTCCATTCGCCCAATGCGGCCAGGCCGTTTGCGCGAGCGCGCTCGTATACCGTGGCCTGGGCCTGGGCCACGTTCCTGGCGATGTCCTGGGACCACAGCTTCAGCGCCGCCGACTGCATGGCGCGACCGTAGGAGAACGACAGCGGCCACGGGTTGGGGCCCATGCGGTTCATCGCGTCCAGGTGGGCGGTCGCGGCTTCGTCGCTCTGGCCACCGGAGAGGAACACGATGCCGGGCAGGGTCGCCGGCACGGTCGACTTGAGGCACTGCAGCGTGGCTGCGGCCACTTCCTCGACCGAGGCGTCGTCGCCGCTGGTCGTGCCCGGCAGGACCATCGAGGCCTTCAGGATGGTGCCTTCGAGCATGACGTTCTGCTCGTAGAGCGACGCGAACAGCGAGCGCAGCGTCACCTCGGTGACTTCGTAGCAGGTGTCGATGTCGTGGTTGCCGTCCATGATGACTTCCGGCTCGACCATCGGCACCAGGCCCTGCTCCTGGCACAGCGCGGCATAACGGGCCAACGCATGGGCGTTGGCATCGATGCAGGTGCCGGAGGGGATGTCGTCGCCGATGTTGATGACCGCGCGCCACTTGGCGAAGCGGGCACCGAGCTTGTAGTACTCCTCCAGGCGCGCGCGCAGGCCGTCCAGGCCCTCGGTCACCACCTCGCCCGGGAAGCCGGCCAGCGCATGCGTGCCCTTGTCGACCTTGATGCCCGGGATCATGCCGTTGTCGGCCATCAGCTTGGCGAAGGGAACGCCGTCGCGGGTGGACTGGCGGATGGTTTCGTCGAACAGGATCGCGCCGGAGATGTAGTCGCTCAGCTTCGGCGTGGCCAGCAGGAGCTCGCGGTAGGCGCGGCGGTTCTCTTCGGTGCATTCGATGCCGACACCGTCGAAACGCTTCTTGATGGTGGCATTCGACTCGTCGATGGCGATGATGCCCTTGCCCGGGGCGACCATGGCCAGGGCGGTTTCGGCAAGCTGTTCGATGCTCATTGCGGGTCCTGGGGATGGGGTGGGAAGCCGCGCATTATAGCCCCGTCCCCGCGTGCCCGCCTCCTCCCGGGGACGGACAATCAAGGACTTGCCGGCCAGACACCCCCGAAAACAATACCAGTGCCGCCGTCCGGAGCTGCGCCGGGCGCCGGCCGGGGGCTCACAGCTCGCCCAGGCCCTCGGCCTGGCCGTTCGCGCCGACCTGCAGCAGGCGCAGCGTGTTGGTGGCGCCGCGATGCTCCATGTGGTCGCCGCTGGTGAAGATGATCCGCTCGCCGGCGTCCAGCAGCCCGGCGTCGAAAAGCTGCCGGATCGCGCTGCGCGCGGCATCGCGGGAGGCCAGGCCGCGGCTGTCGAAATCGATCGGGAAGACGTCGCGCATCATCGCCATCTTGCGGCGCGAGCCATCGTGGCGCGACAGGCCGAAGATGGGCACCGAGGAACGGAAGCGCGACAGGAAGCGCGCGGTGCCGCCCGATTCGGTCATCGCCACGATCGCGCGCACGCCGATGTGCTCGGCCAGGAACATCGCCGACATCGCGATCGCCTGGTCGGCGCGTTCGAGGTTGCGCGGCGCGCTCTCGAAGTCGGTGTCGTGGGCGAACTGGCGCTCGGCGCCCAGGCAGATGCGTGCCATGGCCTCGACCGCCTTGATCGGATAGCGCCCCGCCGCGGACTCCGCCGACAGCATCACCGCGTCGGTACCGTCGATGACCGCGTTGGCCACGTCGAGCACTTCGGCCCGGGTCGGGATGGGGCTCTCGACCATCGACTGCAACATCTGCGTCGCGGTGATCACCACCTTGTTGCGCTCGAGCGAGACGCGGATGATCTTCTTCTGCAGGCCTGGCAGCTCGGCATCGCCGATCTCCACGCCCAGGTCGCCGCGCGCGACCATCACCACGTCGCTGGCATCGACGATCTCGACCAGGTTCTCGATCGCCTCGGCGCGCTCGACCTTGGCCACCAGTGCGGCTTCGCTGCCCGCCTCGCGGGCGACCCGGCGCGCTTCGTTCATGTCCTCGGCATTGCGGCAGAACGACACCGCGATGAAGTCAGCGTCAGCCTTGGCGGCGTACTGGATCAGCGCACGATCGTGTTCGGTCAGCGCGCCCAGCGACAGGCCGCCACCGAGCTTGTTGAGGCCCTTGCGGTCCGAGAGCACGCCGTCGTTGAGCACCACGCAGGCGATGCGCGGGCCCTCGACCTTCTCGACCCTCAACTGCATCAGGCCATCGTCTAGCAGCAGGACGTCGCCGGGCGCGACGTCACCGGGCAGGCCGAGGTAGCTCACGCCGACCGAGCGCGCGGTCCCCGCCGGGGCGTCGTCGCTGGCGATGAGGTCGAAGGCATCGCCGCTCTTGAGTTCGACCTTGCCTTCGGCGAAGCGCTCGATGCGGATCTTCGGGCCCGGCAGGTCGGCGAGGATGCCGACTTCGACGCCCACGCGCCGCGCCGCCGCGCGCACGGCCTCGGCGCGTTCGAGCTGCGAGGCCGGATCGCCATGGGAGAAGTTCAGCCGCACCACGTCGACGCCCGCCTTGAGCAGCGCATCCAGCACGCCCGGAGGATCGGTGGCCGGGCCGAGGGTGGCGAGGATCTTGGTGCGGCGTTGTTGTGCGGTCATGCGTGCGAGTCTGGCGTCGATCCCGCCGAAACTAGCACAGGCCCGCGGCGTTTCGTCCCACGCGCGGCCGCCGACCGGCGAATGGCGCCGGACGCATGCGCAGTGGTATGAAATGTCCTCGGCCAAAGCAGACCACTGCACGGCGCGGCGCGCGCGCTGCGGCTTGGACTGCGCGGCGCCGACCGTCCCGAACCCGACAGGCCCCTCCATGCTCAACCGTCTCTCGCGTCCCGCCGTCCGCCTCGTCGAGCGCTATCTGCCGGACGCCTACCTGCTGGTGCTGCTGCTGACCCTCGTCGCCGCCGCGTCCGCGGTGCTCGTCGAGCGCCAGGCGCCGATCGCCGTGCTGCGCATGTGGGGCGGTGGCTTCTGGAGCCTGCTCGCGTTCTCGATGCAGATGCTGCTGGTCCTCGCCACCGGCTTCATGCTGGCCAGCACGCCGCTGGTGAAGGGGTGGCTGTCGCGCCTGGCCGGACTGGCACGCGGGCCCGGCGGCGCCATCGTGCTGGTGAGCCTGGTCTCGCTGGCGGCGAGCTGGGTCAACTGGGGCTTCGGCCTGGTGGTCGGCGCGCTGTTCGCGCGCGAACTCGCCGCCCAGGTGCGGGTGGACTATCGCCTGCTGGTCGCGAGCGCCTACTCCGGCTTCGTCGTCTGGCACGGCGGACTCGCCGGCTCGATCCCGCTGACGATCGCCACCGAGGGGCACTTCATGGTCGACTCGATGGGCGTGGTGCCGACGACGCGCACGATCTTCGCGCCCTACAACCTCGCCATCGTCGCCCTGCTGTTCATCGTGGTGCCCTTGGTGAACCGCTGGATGCTGCCACCCGAGGACGAAGCGGTGCTGCATGCGCCCGAACCGGAGGCGTCGACGCCACCGCGCTCAGGCGCCACCTCGCCGGCGGAGCGCCTGGAGGACAGCCGCTGGCTGTCCTGGCTGGTCGGCCTGGCCGGCATCGGCTTCCTCGCCGACCACTTCATCGGCGGCGGCGGACTCGACCTCAACATCGTCAACCAGGCCTTCCTGATGCTGGCGATCGTGCTGCATGGCACGCCGCGGCGCCTGCTGGCCAGCCTGCAGCAGGCGGTGCGCGGCGGCGCGGGCATCGTCATCCAGTTCCCGTTCTATGCCGGGATCATGGCGATCATGGTCGACTCGGGCCTCGCGGCGACCCTGTCGCAAGGCTTCGTCTCGATCGCCACGGAGCGGACGCTGCCCTTCTGGAGCTTCATCGCCGGCGGCGTGCTCAACCTCTTCGTGCCCTCCGGCGGCGGCCAGTGGGCGGTGCAGGCGCCGATCATGGTCCCGGCTGCCGAGGCATTGGGCGCGGATGTCGCCAGGGTCGCGATGGGCGTGGCCTGGGGCGATGCGTGGACCAACCTCGTGCAACCGTTCTGGGCGCTGCCGGTGCTGGCGCTGGCCGGCCTGAAGGCCCGCGACATCATGGGCTTCTGCCTGGTGCAGATGCTCGTGACCGGCCTGGTGATAGGCGCCTGCCTGCTCTGGCTGTGACCCATCGACACAGGAACGCACCGATGACGTCCCCACCCGCGTACCAGCCCCCTGTCCTGGAAGGCGCCCGCATCCGCCTGCGACCTTACCGCGACGACGACCTGCCGGCGTTCTTCGCCCTGCGTGCCGACCCCGTGGCGATGCGCTACGGCAGCCACCCCGCGTGGACGCATCCGGACCAGGCCCGCGACAGGTTCGAATCCAGCCGGCACCACAACGCGCCCGACCGGCAGGTCTGCTGGGCCATCGCCGCGCGCGACGACGATCGCCTGCTGGGCAGCGTCGCCCTGTTCCACATCAACGCCGCGCAGCGGCTGGCCGACATCGGCTACATGCTGGAGACGGCTTCGTGGGGCCGCGGCCTGGCGACGGAGGCGACGACGCTCGCCCTCGACCATGCGTTCGCGGCACTCGGCCTGCGCCGGATCGAGGCCGACATCGATCCACGCAACGCCGGCTCGTGCCGCCTCGCCGAACGCCTGGGCTTCGTCCACGAAGGTCGCCTGCGCGAACGCTGGGAGATCGCCGGCGAGACCTGCGATACCTCGCTCTACGGCCTGCTCGCGCGCGACTGGAAATCGGCGCGGCCGGGCTAGGCGAGCATGCGCAGCAGGGCAGCCGGTGCATCGGCGATGCGTTCCGCACCCGCTGCCACCAGCTCCGCCTCGCCACCGAAGCCCCAGAGCACGCCGACGTTGCGCAGGCCATGGTGGCGCGCGCCTTCGATATCCATCCGCCGGTCGCCGATCATCACGCAGGCCTCGGCCGCGAGTCCGAGCCGCGACAGGGCCTCGGCGACCAGTTGCGGCTTCTCGCTGCGTGCGCCACAGGGCGTGGCGCCGACGACGTCGACGAAGCGTTCGCCGAAGGGCAGGTGGGCGACGATCCGCCGCGCATGTCCTTCGTTCTTGGCGGTGACCACGGCCAGGCGATGCCCGCGGCCGTGCAGGGTCTCGACGACGTCCGCGATGCCCGGGTACACCTCGTGCTCGGTCCAGCCGACCCGGTCGAAGCGCTCGCGGTAGTGCTCCACCGCGGCCTCCACCCGTTCGGGATCCACCAGGACCGGACCGAAGCTGGTGCGCAGCGACGGGCCGATCCAGCCCCGCAGTTCGGCCTCGGGCGGCGCCTCCAGGCCCATCCGCGCGAAGGCGTGGGCGACGCAGCGGGTGATGCCGACCGCCGAGTCGATCAGCGTGCCGTCGAGGTCGAAGAACAGCGTGGCCGGCGCCCCTGCCGCGTCGCGCATCAGCTCGCGCGGGCCTTGAGGGCCGCGACCGCCGGCAGTTCCTTGCCTTCCAGGAACTCCAGGAACGCGCCGCCGCCGGTGGAGATGTAGCCGACCTGGTCGGCAATGCCGTACTTGTCGACCGCGGCCAGGGTGTCGCCGCCGCCGGCGATCGAGAACGCCGGGCTGGCGGCGATCGCACGCGCCAGCGCCTCGGTGCCCTTGCCGAAGGCATCGAACTCGAACACGCCGACCGGACCGTTCCAGACCACCGTGCCGGCCTTCGCGATCAGTTCGGCGTAGGCCTTCGCGGTCTCCGGCCCGATGTCGAGGATCATGTCGTCCGCGCCCACCTGGTCCACCGGCTTGACCGTCGCCGGGGCGTCGGCGGCGAACGCCGGCGCCACCACCACGTCGGTCGGAAGCGGGATGCTGGCACCACGCGCCTGGGCATCGGCGATGATCTTCCTGGCGGTATCGACCAGGTCCATCTCGACCAGCGACTTGCCGACGCCGTGGCCCATCGCCGCGATGAAGGTGTTGGCGATGCCGCCGCCCACGATCAGTTGGTCGACCTTGGACACCAGCGAGCCAAGCAGTTCGAGCTTGGTGCTGACCTTTGAACCGGCGACGATCGCCAGCAGCGGGCGCGCGGGTGCGTCGAGCGCCTTGCCCAGCGCATCCAGTTCGGCCATCAGCAGCGGGCCGCCTGCCGCGACCGCGGCCGCGCGGATCACGCCGTGAGTGGAGGCCTGCGCCCGGTGGGCGGTGCCGAAGGCGTCCATCACGAACACATCGCACAACGCCGCGTACTTCTTCGACAAGGCCTCGTCATCAGCCTTCTCGCCGACGTTCATGCGGCAGTTCTCGAGCAGGACCACCTGCCCCGGCGCCACCTCCACGCCATCGACCCAGTCGCGCAGCAGCGGCACGTCGATCCCGAGCAGTCCGGACAGGCGCGCGGCGACCGGCGCCAGCGAGTCGGCCTCGCTCCATTCGCCCTCGGTCGGACGACCGCGGTGGGAGGTCACCATGACCGCCGCGCCCTTCTCCAACGCCAGCCTGATCGTCGGCAGCGCGGCGGTGATGCGCTGCTCGGACGTGATCCGGCCGTCGGCGATCGGCACGTTGAGGTCTTCGCGGATCAGCACGCGCTTGCCGGCAAGGTCGAGGTCGGTCATGCGGAGGATGGACATGGGGAGGCTTCCGGGTCGGGTGGGCGGAGGCGGCGGCAGTGGCCGGCGCAGGGGCCGCCATTGTCCGGTGCCCGGCCCGCGCCGGCAAATGCCGTCGCAGCGACCTTTCCGGCCAGCAACACAAGATATGGTGTTGACGAGCTGGAAAAACAGGTTATGTTGTGCCCGTCGGTGCCGCCCCGCTTGCGCGGGAACGGCTTAAAAGGGAAGTCCGGTGCGGCGGGTCCATGACCCCCAAGGCCGGCGCTGCCCCGCAGCGGTAGTGGAAACGAACTCCGTCATGGCACTGGGGAACCTCCCCGGGAAGCGACGGACAGTAGGCCGAGCCGGACGCGAACAACGCGGCGTGGAACCCGGGACGTAGGCCCTGCCCGGCCCGACCCACCACCCGCCCTCCGCGCCCGCTCCCGTCCAGAGCCCGAAGACCTGCCGACAGCCGCGCGATGCACACCGCGCGGTGACCGGCCAGGGAGTCTCCGGGGGGAGACGGTCGGTGTCGCGGCGGACCGCTCCTTGCAGCGGGCCGCCGGTCGGCCGGCGGTCGCCGGCCCCTCGCAGCCGTCTCGGCCTGCGCGACACCCCGCCTCCATCCTGTGGATTCCGCGCCCGCGGGGGCGTGGCGGGATCGATGCCGTCGCGTCGATCCCATCGCCTCCCGTGCGCCGTCCCCGAGGGAGGGGCGGCGACCCGTGCGCCCTGCACTGGAGCCACCCATGACCACCGACAGCCTCGACGCCGCCACCCCCGCGAACCCCGCCGCGGAAGGGCCCGGATCCGACGTCCATCCCGATCCCGTCCCGTCGCCGTCCGCAGCGCCTTCCGCGACCGCCGGCTTCGCCCTCACCCCGCCCGCCAGCGCGCTCAGCATGAGCGTCACCAAGCGCAACGGCGGCCGCGAGCCCGTGGACCTCAACAAGATCGTCCGTGCGATCACCCGCTGCGCCGAGGGCCTGCATGCGATCGATCCGATGCGCGTGGCCACGCGCACGATCTCCGGCCTGTACGACGGGGCGAGCACCCGGGAACTGGACGAGCTCTCCATCCGCACTGCCGCCCTGCTCACCGCCAAGGAACCCGAGTACGGCCGCCTCGCCGCGCGCCTGCTGGCCGGCGTGATCGAGAAGGAGGTCGCCGCGATCGACATCAATGCGTTCTCGCAGTCGGTACAGCGCGGGCACGAGCTTGGCGTGATCAACGCGCGCCTGCTCGGCTTCGTGCAGGCCAACGCGCGCAAGTTGAACGACGCCATCGACAACAGCCTCAACCAGGGCTTCGACTACTTCGGCCTGCGCACCCTCTACGATCGCTACCTGCTGCGCCACCCGACCGCGCGCACGGTGATCGAGACGCCCCAGCAGTTCTTCCTGCGCATCGCCTGTGCCCTGAGCGAGGACGTCGGCGACGCGCTGGCGCTGTACCGGCGGATGGCGCAGCTGGACTACATCCCGTCATCGCCGACCCTGTTCAACGCCGGCACCACGCACGAGCAGCTGTCGAGCTGCTTCCTGCTCGACTCGCCGGAGGATTCGCTCGAAGGCATCTACAAGCGTTACATGGACGTGGCCAAGCTGAGCAAGTTCAGCGGCGGCATCGGCCTGAGCTATTCCCGCATACGCGCCCACGGCTCGCTGATCCGCAGCACGAACGGCCTCAGCAACGGCATCGTGCCCTGGCTGAAGACGCTCGACGCCTCGGTGGCGGCGGTCAACCAGGGCGGCAAGCGCAAGGGCGCGGCCTGCGTTTACCTGGAGCCCTGGCATGCCGACGTGGAGGCCTTCCTCGAGCTGCGCGACAACACCGGCGACGAGGCCCGGCGCACGCACAACCTCAACTTGGCCAACTGGATCCCCGACGAGTTCATGCGCCGGGTCGAGGCCGACGGGGAGTGGTCGCTGTTCGACCCGCACACGGTGCCGCAGTTGACCGACCTCTGGGGCGAAGCGTTCGACACCGCGTATCGCGCCGCCGAGGCGGCGGGACTCGCGCGCAGGCAGGTCCGCGCGCGCGAGCTCTACGCGCGGATGATGCGCACCCTGGCCCAGACCGGCAACGGCTGGATGAACTTCAAGGACAAGTCCAACCGCGCCTGCAACCAGACCCTGCGCGAAGGCAACGTCGTCCACCTGTCCAACCTGTGCACGGAGATCCTGGAGGTCACCTCGCAGGAGGAGACCGCGGTGTGCAACCTGGGATCGATCAACCTCGCCCACCACGTCGAACTGTTCGAGGAAGGACCGGTCCATGGCCAGGCCGGCCGCTTCGACTTCGACCGCCTGGCCGAAACCGTGCGCCTGGCCGTGCGCCAGCTCGACCGGGTGATCGACCTGAACTTCTATCCGATCGAGACCGCGCGCCGCGCCAACCTGAAGTGGCGGCCCGTGGGACTCGGCGTGATGGGCCTGCAGGACGTCTTCTTCAAGCTGCGCCTGCCGTTCGATTCGGCGCCGGCGCGCGCACTCTCGCGCGAGATCGCCGAGGCGATCTACTTCCATGCGCTGTCGGCCTCCAACGAGCTGGCGATCGAGCGCGGGCGCCATCCAGGCTTCGCCGACACCCGCGCCTCGCAGGGTGAGTTCCAGTTCCAGGCCTGGGGCGTGGAACCGGCGGACGCGTCACGCTGGGAGGCCCTGCGCGCGCGCATCCTCGCCCATGGCCTGCGCAACTCGCTGCTGGTCGCGATCGCCCCGACCGCCACCATCGCCTCGATCGCCGGCTGCTACGAGTGCATCGAGCCGCAGGTGTCCAATCTGTTCAAGCGCGAGACCCTGTCGGGCGACTTCATCGTGGTCAACCGCTACCTCGTCGAGGAGCTCAAGGCGCTCGGCCACTGGACGCCCGAACTGCGCGACCGCATCAAGATGGCCGAGGGTTCGATCCAGGGCATCGAGGAGATCCCCGGGTCGCTGCGCCAGGTCTACCGCACCGCCTGGGAACTGCCGATGCGCTCGCTGGTGGACATGGCCGCCGACCGCGGTGCCTTCATCGACCAGAGCCAGTCGCTGAACCTGTTCATCGAGAGTCCCAACATCGGCCAGCTCTCCTCGATGTACATGTACGCCTGGAAGAAGGGCCTGAAGACCACCTACTACCTGCGCTCGCGCCCGGCGACGCGGATCGCCAAGTCGACGGTCGGCGCGACCGCACCGGCCGCCGCGGTGGCCTGTTCGCTCGAGAACCCCGGATCCTGCGAGGCCTGCCAGTGAGCGCCGCCAGCCACCTGCTCGACCCGGGCTTCGACCTGACCCTGCGGCCGATGCGCTACCCGCGCTTCTACGAGATGTACCGCGACGCGATCCGCAACACCTGGACCGTGGAAGAGGTCGACTTCTCGCTCGACGTCAATGACCTGAGGCACAAGTTCGGTCCCGCCGAACGGCACCTGGTCGAGCGCCTGGTCGCCTTCTTCGCCACCGGCGACTCGATCGTCGCCAACAACCTGGTGCTGAACCTGTACCAGCACATCAACGCGCCCGAGGCGCGGATGTACCTGTCGCGCCAGCTCTACGAGGAAGCGCTGCACGTGCAGTTCTACCTCACCCTGCTCGACACCTACCTGCCGGACCCGGTCGCCCGGGCGAAGGCCTTTGCCGCGGTCGAGAACATCCCGTCCATCCGCGCCAAGGCCGACTTCTGTTTCCGCTGGATGGACTCGATCCAGGACCTGCGCCGGATCGAGACGCTGGACCAGCGCCGGCGTTTCCTGCTCAACCTGGTCTGCTTCGCCTGCTGCATCGAAGGCCTGTTCTTCTTCGCCGCCTTCGCCTACGTCTACTACCTGCGCTCGCGTGGCCTGCTGCACGGGCTCGCCTCAGGCACCAACTGGGTGTTCCGCGACGAGAGCTGCCACATGGCGTTCGCGTTCGAGGTCATCGACACCGTCCGCAAGGAGGAGCCGGAGCTGTTCGACACTGAACTGCAACAGCAGGTGGTCACCATGCTCGAGGAGGCGGTCGACTGCGAAATGCGCTTCGCCGAGGACGTGTTGTCCGGCGGCGTGGTCGGGCTCTCGATCCGCGACATGCGCCAGTACCTGGAGTACTGCGCCGACCAGCGGCTGGCCCAGCTCGGCATGCCCCGTCACTTCGGCGCGACCAACCCGTTCGGCTTCATGGACCTGCAGGACGTGCAGGAAGTGACCAACTTCTTCGAGCGCCGCGTGTCGGCGTACCAGGTCGGCGTCAGCGGAGAGGTGGCCTTTGACGCGACTTTCTGACGTAATAGGGACGCTGGTGCCACATTGACGTGGGCCAGCCGGCGGCAGGATGCCGTCCGGGGCAGGACGCCCGTTGCAGGGATGCCCATGACGACAGGACCGTCGTCATCAGCGGCAGGACGCCACCAAGGAAACGGAACATCCCCTGTTCCAATGGCTCGACTGGCGGCACGGATGCCGCCCCGCCATTGCGCCCCACCTTCTCGAACGATCCCGGTGCGAACGCATCGCGGAAGGGCCCTCCATGCCCACGCCCCCACCCCGCCCGTAGCCGACACCTTCCCGACCGAAGCGCGCATGGTCGAGATCGTGCCCGGACCACACCCACCACCTGGACACCTTGTTCTGCGGCCAGGCACGGGGCCTGTCGCCCGCATCGTATCCACCGGCCGCGGCTCGATGCAGGTCGCCGTGGACATGCATACCGAAGACCTGCTGACCGGCGAGCACCGGCTGGCGACGCGCGGCGGCTTCACGATGATCGCCATGGACCCCGAAGGGCGGCCCACTGCCATCCGCCCCCTGCCAGATCCGACAGGCCACGACTGGACGGCGGCGCAGGGAATGGCTCCCCGCCTTTGCCCGCACGCGCTCCAGCGAATCCGCGACTCCGATCACACCGGCGGGTCGGGCGGCCCCCGCGAATTGCCCGCAAAGCCCGTCACACGGTAGTTTAGGCACTCCACCGACCGGAGCGCGCCCGTTTCCTTGGCACACCCTGCCCGCCAATGGACATTGCGCCGCCGCTTCACGCGCCTGCTGCTGTTCGCAGCGCTGATCCCGGCCCTGCTCTTCAGTGCGGTGATGCTCTGGCAGCAGTACCGTGCCTCGCGCACCTCGCTCGGCGAGCGGGTGGGACTGTCGGCGAGCCTGACCTCGACCAGCATCGACGATTTCATGCGCAGCCGCCTGGCCGGCCTGACCCTGCTGGCCAGCACCCGCGACGCCCCGCTCGCCGAATGGGCGCCCGACCTGGACCGCCTTCGCGAAGCCTATCCCGGCCTGACGAGCGCACTGGTCGTGGACGCCACCGGCCATGTCGTAGCGGCTTCGCCGGCGCCGCCGCCCGGTATCCTCGGCACGCCGGCGAGCCGGGTCGACGACCGCGATTACTTCACCGTCCCGGCCCGGACGCTCAAGCCGCATGTCTCCGACGCGTTCCGTGGCCGCGTGGTGGGCACCACTCCGCTGGTGGCGATCTCCGCGCCGATCGTGCGCAACGACGAACTGGTCGGCGTACTGGAGGCCTCCATCAACGTCGAGAGCTTCGCCCAGCAGCGCGGCGAGGCCTTCCGCATGAACGGTTACGAGATGGTGCTGCTCGATCGCGGCAACCATGTCATCCATGCCACCGACGGGCTGCCCTATGGTTTCCTGGACCCGGTGACCGACCCTCGCCTGACGCTCGAGGCGGACGCGCCCGCGAATGCCGCGCGGACGCGTTTCGAGCACGACATGCTCGACGGCTCGGCGGGCTACGTCGCTCGCGCACGGATGAGCAGCGGCTGGACGCTGGTCCTGGTCGCGCCGGTTCGCAACCTGTTGCTGTCGGTCGGCCGCAATACACTGGTCCTGCTGGCCCTGCTGGTGCTGGTGAGCCTGGGCGTACTGGCCGCGACCTGGCTCCAGCTTCGCGACCTCGCCCAGGGCACGGGGCACCTGCTCGATACCCTGCGCAAGTTCGCCCTCGGCAATCCGCTCGACACCGGCGAGGAGGCTCCGATGCCCAGGGAGTTGCAGCCGGTCGCGTCCGCGATCCGCGACATGTCCGGGCGCCTGAACACTGCCTACGGCGAGCTGAGCAACGCGCTGATCACGCAACGCGACCTGGCGGCATCGCTGCAACGGGTGGTGGACGACCGCGACCAGGAGATCGCCGACCGCACCGCGGAACTGCGCAATGCCGTCGAAGAGCTGGAGAAACTGGCCAGCATCGACGCGCTGACCGGCGCCCTCAACGTGCGCGGTTTCCGTCGCGACATCGGCACGCTGGTCGAGGACCCCCAATGCGAAGACATGCCGGTCGGGGCGCTGATCATCGACATCGACCATTTCAAGGCCTACAACGATCGCTACGGGCACCCCGCCGGCGACACCGCGCTGCGTCGCGTCGTCGGTGCGATGCAGAGCTGCATGCGCGGGGCCGCCGATACCTTGGCCCGCGTCGGCGGCGAGGAGTTCGCCATCCTGCTCCGCGACGCCGACATCACCCTGGCCTCCGAGGTCGCGCAGCGCATCTGCGACACCGTGCGCGACGCGCGCATCCCGCACGCGGACGGCATCGACGGGGTCATCACGATCAGCATCGGGATCGCGGCACAGCCATCGCCCCAGCTCATGGACCACCTGCTCTCGCAGGCGGACGAAGCCCTTTACCGGGCCAAGCGCGCGGGGCGCGGGCGCATCAGCCGCTGAGGCGCATTCAGTCCTGCCCTCAGGGCACGTCCATCACGGGGAGACCCAGGCCGCGGGTGCGCTCGCCGACCCCGACGCCATAGCGCAGGCTGCGGCCGATGCGGGTGGCGTACTCCACCATGCGCGCGGCCTGCGTGGCCGGCAGCAGTTCGGCGGCGGTGGCTTGCCACAGGTCCAGCCAATGCTCGAAATGCTCGGCGTGGATGGGCAGCCCGCGATGCTTCGCCATCGGGTTGCCCCGGTAACTGCGCGTGCCCAGGGCCACCGAAGACCAGAACGAGACCAGCAGGGCCTTGTGGCCCGGCCAGTCGTCGATCGCGGCGTTGAACACCGGGCCGAGCGTGGGATGGACGCGGACGCGGTCGTAGAAGCGGTCAACCAGCAGGGCCAATTGCGCTTCGGTCAGCGTGTCGATGTCGCGGGAGGCGTTCGATGCATTCATCCGCTGACAGGATACCGCGCGAGGGCGTGGCTGCGTGCTCGGGCGGCGAACGGCCGCCGGTGCGGGCAAGAGGCCTTGTGCCACCGCCACGCACGGAGCGAACCCTGGCGCCGCAAAAGAAAAGACCGGGCAGGCCCGGTCTTTTCCTCGCGCCAGTTGTTCGCCGCGGACGGCGAGCCCCGGATCAGCCGGCGATGACCTTGGCCATCTCCAGGCACTTGTTGGAATAGCCCCACTCGTTGTCGTACCAGCTCACCAGCTTGACGAAGCTGCCGTCGAGCGCGATTCCCGCTTCGGCATCGAAGATCGAGGTGCGCGTGTCGCCACGGAAATCCGTCGCCACGACCTTGTCCTCGGTGTAGCCCAGCACACCCTTGAGCGCGCCTTCGGACTGGGCCTTCATCTCGGCGCAGATCTCGGCGTAGCTGGCGTCCTTCTCCAGCTCGACCGTCAGGTCGACGACCGAGACGTCGCTGGTCGGCACGCGGAAGGCCATGCCGGTCAGCTTCTTGTTGAGCTCGGGGATGACCACGCCCACGGCCTTGGCCGCGCCCGTCGAGGACGGGATGATGTTCTCGAGGATGCCGCGACCGCCGCGCCAGTCCTTGTTGGACGGGCCATCGACGGTCTTCTGGGTGGCGGTGGCCGCGTGCACGGTGGTCATCAGGCCGCGCTTGATGCCCCACTTGTCGTTGATGACCTTGGCGATCGGCGCCAGGCAGTTGGTGGTGCACGAGGCGTTGGAGATGATCGCCTCGCCCTTGTAGGTGCCGTGGTTGACGCCGTAGACGAACATGGGGGTGTCGTCCTTGGACGGCGCCGAGAGGATCACCTTCTTCGCGCCCGCATCGATGTGCTTCTGCGCGGTGTCCTTCGTCAGGAACAGGCCGGTGGACTCGATGACCACGTCGGCGCCCACTTCGTCCCACTTGAGGTTGGCCGGGTCGCGCTCCTGGGTCAGGCGGATCCGCTTGCCGTTGACGACCAGGGTGCCGCCGTCGACCGAGACCTCGCCCTTGAAGCGGCCGTGCACGGAGTCGTAGCTCAGCATGTACGCCAGGTAGTCCGGCTCGAGCAGGTCGTTGATGGCGACGATCTCGATCTCGCCTGCGAAGTTCTGCACGGCCGAGCGCAACACGTTGCGTCCGATGCGGCCGAAGCCGTTGATGCCTACCTTGATGGTCATTGCTGGGAGCTCCTGCGGCCGCGTCCGGCGCGGCGGGTGACGGGGGCCCACATTCTAGCAGGCCCGCGGGACGGGCTCTTCCGGGGCGCGGCGGATTTGAGCGCGGTCAAGTCCCGGACGACGCGAATGCCGATAGTGGCGCCACTCCCATCTCGAGCCATGCACATGCGACATCCCCTGAACACCGCCGCCCTTGCCCTCGCCCTGGGCGCCTGCACGGTGCCCGCCCTGGCGCAGTCCAGGGGCGACTGGACCCTCGGCCTGGGCGCCCACGCGGTGGCCCCCGCGTCCGACAATGGCCGCCTGGCGGGAGGCAGCCTGGCGGTCGAAGTCGACGACAACGTCCGGCCGACCGTGACCTTCGAGTACTTCCTCCGCGACAACCTCGGCCTGGAGGTGCTTGCCTCGGTGCCATTCCAGCACGACATCGCGATCCGCGGCCTTGGCACGGTCGGCAGCACCCGCCAGTTGCCGCCCACCGTGTCCCTGCAGTACCACTTCAACGACGGCGGACGCGTGCATCCCTTCGTCGGCGCCGGCCTGAACTACACGCATTTCTTCAGCGAGGACACGCGTGGCGCCCTCGCGGGCAGCCGCCTGGCGCTCGACGATTCCTGGGGCCTGGCCGGCCACCTGGGCCTGGACGTCGACGTCGGCGAGCGGGGCGCCATCCGCGTCGACGCACGATGGATCGACATCGACACCGGCGTCCGTCTCGACGGCGCGGACCTGGGCACGGTCGCCATCGACCCCTGGGTCTACGGCCTCGCCTACGTCCTGCGCTTCTGAGCCGCCTCCCCGCCCGCCAGATCCGGTCATCGGGAATGGGGCCGGCGTGGGCTAGAGTAGGCGCATGAACCTGCGTACCGCACTGGCCGCCGCCGCGCTGGCCACCGCCCTCGTCCTGCCCCCTTCCGCGCATGCCTGGGGCGCGATGGGCCACCGCCTGGTGGCCGACCTCGCCTGGGACGCGATGACGCCCCAGGCGCGCGCCAGCGCCCGGCACCTGCTCGCACTGGAAGGCGACGCGCGCCTGGCCGACATCGCCAGCTGGGCCGACGAGCTGCGCGCCAACGACCCCGACCTCGGCCGGCGCAGCGCGCGCTGGCACTACGTCAACATCGGCGAGGGCGACTGCGATTACCGCCCCGGACGCGACTGCGCCAGCGGCGACTGCGTGGTCGCGGCGATCGAAGCGCAGGCGGCGATCCTCGCCGATCCGGGGCAGACGCGCGCTGCACGCCTGCAGGCGCTGAAGTTCGTCGTCCATTTCGTCGGCGACGTCCACCAGCCGCTGCACGCGGGCCGCGCCGACGATCGCGGCGGCAATACCCACCAGCTCAACATCGACGGGCGCGGCAGCAACCTGCATGCGCTGTGGGACAGCGGCCTGCTCGCCCAGGCCGGCCTCGACGAGGCCGCCTGGCTCGCGCGCCTGCGGCGCTTGCCCGCGATCGGTGCCACGCCTGCATCGACGCCCGCCGACTGTGCGGAGGCCTCGTGCGCGATCGTCGAGCGCCCGGGTTTCTATCCGCCCAAGGGCACGCTGGATCCGGCCTACGCCGGGCCATGGCTGCCGGTCGCCGAGCAGCAACTTCGCGTGGGCGGGCAGCACCTGGCCGAGGTCCTCAACCGCGCACTCGGCGGCTGACGCCCGCCAGGCTTCAGTCGGCCGGCAGGCCGAGCTGGCGCCGCACCTGCGGCTCGGCGCTACCCAGCCCCGCGCGGCGACCCAGCTCGACCGCCTCTTCGGCAGGCATGCCCCCAAGGGCGACGGCCAGCGCCACCAGGCCGCCGACGCGGTTGCCGGAGGCGCAATGCACGAGCACCGTGCCATCGGACCCTTCGAGCAGCGCGCGCAGGCGTTCGGCGTTCGCGGCGTCGATCCCCGCGGCGCCGTCCACCGGTATCGCGTGGTAGGCCATCCCGGCGGCTTCCACTTCGGCCGCCGCGTCGCGACCGGCCATTTCCGCGTCGGTGCGGAGGTTGACCACCCGGGTCACGCCCATCGCCCTGAGCCGGGCCCAGTCCTCCGGCGCGGGCTGGCCGGCTGCCAGCAGGCCGCTCCTGGCCAGGCGCAGGTGGGGGATGCCGGTCGCGGACGGATCCGCCGGCAGAGAGGTGGGCTCTACGTGCGTGGACATGTTCATCGCGGCGGTTCCGTTGGAGGGCGACGTGCCGCAGGCCGCCAGGGCTGCGGACAGGGCCAGTGGGGGGAGGAGCGCGGCCTTCATCGCGCCGACGGCCCGCAGTAGATGTCGTGCAGGGTCGCCATGACCTGCTGGGCCGGCCCCGGCTGCAGGCGATAGAACACCTGCACGCCTTCACGGCGGGTGTCGACGATCCCGGCCTCGCGCAACACGGCCAGGTGCTGGGACAGCGCCGACTGCGAGAGCGCGAGGCGTGCATGGAGCTCGCCGACGCCGAGTTCGCCTTCGACCAGATGGCACAGGATCATCAGGCGCTGCGGATTGCCGAGCGTACGCAACAGGGTCGAGGCATCGGCGGCATGCACCTGCATCCGTTCGAGATCGAGGACGCCGGTGGACATGGGAACGGCAGCGGTCACTGCGCTCTCCTTTGCTTGGAATGGCACCATTATATCAACACTTGCTAATTTAGCAACACCTAATATAATCATGTCATTCCCGACAGGAGACGTCGCATGAACACCCTCGTCCACCCCTTCTTCCACGCCGATACCAATACCTGGACGTACCTCGTCCACGCCGAAGGCGCCCACGAAGCCGCGGTGATCGATCCGGTCCTGGACTTCGACCCCAAGTCGGGGCGCACCCGAACGCACTCGGCCCAGGCCCTGGTCGACGCGGCGGCGGCGGCCGGCCTCGAAGTGCGCTGGATCCTGGAGACCCATGCCCACGCCGACCACCTCAGCGCCGGCCACTGGCTGAAGTCGCAATGGCCCTCCGCCACCCTCGCCATTGGCGAGGGCATCCGCGCCGTGCAGGAGACCTTCCGCTCGATCTTCAACCTGGGCGACGGCTTCCCGGTCGACGGTTCGCAGTTCGACCGCCTGCTGCGCGACGGCGAGACCTTCGACATCGGCCCCCTGCAGGCGCGGGTGATCGCCGTGCCGGGGCATACCCGCGACAGCAACGCCTTCCTGGTCGGCGATGCGCTGTTCACCGGCGACTCGATCTTCATGCCCGACGGCGGCACCGCGCGATGCGACTTCCCCGGCGGCGATGCGCGCACGCTTTACCGCTCGATCCACAATCTGTTCGACACCCTGCCCGACGACACGCGGGTGTTCGTCTGCCACGACTATGGCCCCAACGGGCGCGCATTCGCCTGCCAGAGCACGATCGGCGAACAGAAGCGCGACAACATCCACGTGGGCCAGGGGATCGACGAAGAGCGTTATGTCCAGATGCGGGAAGCTCGCGACGCCACCCTGGCGATGCCCACGCTGATCCTGCCGTCGGTGCAGGTGAACATCCGCGCCGGCCAGCTGCCGCCGGCCGAGGACAACGGCGTGCGCTACCTCAAGCTGCCCCTCGACCTGCTGTGACCCGGAGAAGCCGGCATGAGCGTACCCACTGAATTCACCCCCCTCGCCTCCCTGGCCGGGGGCGCGCTGATCGGGCTGGCCGCGACCTGGCTGCTCGCGTCCATCGGTCGCATCGCCGGCATCAGCGGCGTGCTCAACCATGCGGTCGAGCAACGCGACGGCCGTGCATGGCGACTGGCATTCCTGGCCGGGCTGGTCGCCGCCGCCGGCGCCTGGTTCCATGTCACCGGCGTCCTGCCGCGCACGGGCTTCCCGCTGCCCCTGCTGGTGGCGGCGGGCCTGCTCGTCGGCTTCGGCACCCGCCTGGGCAACGGTTGCACCAGTGGCCATGGCATCTGCGGGCTGGCGCGTCTGTCCCGGCGATCGCTGGTTGCAGTCGCGGTCTTCATGGCCTGCGGCTTCGCGACGGTGTACATCGTCCGCCACCTCATCGGAGTGGCGTCGTGAAGCCCGCGCTGCACGCCCTCATCGCCGGGGCCCTGTTCGGACTCGGCCTGGCGGTCTCGGGCATGACCGACCCGGACAAGGTGCTCAACTTCCTCGACATCGCCGGCACATGGGATCCCTCGCTCGCGCTGGTCATGGGCGGTGCCCTCGCGGTGAGCCTGCCCGGCTACGCCTGGGTCCGCCGACGCCAACGCACCTTCTGCGACGCACCGCTGCCCGCCGCGCCTTCCACGCGCCTCGACGGACGCCTGCTGGGCGGCAGTGCCCTGTTCGGCGTGGGCTGGGGCCTGGCGGGCTTCTGCCCGGGACCGGGGCTGGCCAACCTCGCGCACGGCAGCCTCGAAGCAGTTGTGTTCGTCCTGGCCTTGCTGGCAGGCTCGGCACTGGCCCGCTTCGTGGTTCCCCCCAATTGAGCGAAACCGAACTGATCCTCGCCGTGCTGCTGCTCGGCGTGGCCGCCCTCTATTCCTCTGTCGGCCATGCCGGCGCCAGCGGCTACATCGCGATGATGGCGCTGATGGGCCTCGCGCCGGAGCAGATCCGGCCGACCGCCCTGACCCTCAACCTGCTGGTGGGCGGCATCGGCCTGTTCCGCTTCTGGCGCAACGGCCACGTCCGCTGGCGCAATGTGCTGCCCTTCGTGCTGGCCTCTGCGCCCGCTGCATTCTTCGCCGCGCAGATCCAGCTGCCGAAGGAGAGCTACTCGTTCCTCCTGGGCGTGGTGTTGCTCGTGGCGGCGATCGGCGTGTTCCGCCACGCCTCGCAGGCCGAGGAAGAAGATGCCGCGACCGCCGGTCGGCGGGTGCCGTGGCTGCCCGGCCTGGCGACCGGCGCGGGCATCGGCGTGCTGTCGGGGTTGACGGGCACCGGCGGCGCGATCTTCCTGACGCCGCTCCTGCTGTTCGCACGCTGGATGCCCACGCGCGAGGCCAGCGGCACGTCCGTCGCCTTCGTCTGGATCAACTCGCTCACCGCGCTCGCCGGGCTCCTGCACGCCACCGGCAGCCTGCCGACGGCGCTGCCCCTGTGGCTCGGCGCGGTCGCCATCGGCGCGCTGATCGGCACGCAGATGGGACTGCACTGGTTGCCGCTCAAGGGGCTCCGCCGCGCGCTGGGCGTCGTGCTGCTGATCGCGGCGGCGAAGCTGTTCTTTGCCTGAGTTCGACCCTCAGCGTTGGGTGGAGATCGTCTCCAGGGCAACGGGGTCGACGCCTGCCTCCCTTGCGGCGCCCTCTTCGGGCGGATTGCCGTCTGCGTCGAAATGTATCGGCACCCGGGTCCGGAACGGCACGGGCTTGCCATTCCTGACTTCGGGGTTGAAGCGCCACTTGTAGGCCGCATCGACGGCGGCCGCGTCGAACACACCTTCCGGCTCGGCGGTTTCCACCTCGACATGCGTGGGCGTGCCCGTCGCGTCGATGTCGACCAGCAGCACCACCTTCCCGGAAACGCCTGCCTGGGCGAGCCCGGCGGGATAGCGGGGTGCGTCCAGGGCCAACGCCATGGCAACCGATTCCGGGGGCGTCGAGGCAGTCGTTGCCTGGCGACCCGGCTGCGCCGCCCATGCCGCCATGCCGGCGCCGGCCACCAGGATGCCGACGAGGGCTGACCCGACGGCAGTGCGTTTCGTGGAACGTGGTGTGTGCTTGAGCATCTCGATTCTCTCCTTGAGTGGATGACTGAAACCCCAGTGGCAGCCGAGCGGCAATGGCTGGCTGGCCAGTTGGGTCTGGAGCATGGCCTCGCCGTAGGCGCGGCGGTGGTGCGGGTGTCGCGCGACCACGGCGGCATCGCAGGCCAGCTCCTGGTCGTGGCGGAAGTGGCGGGCGGCAAAATGCACGAGCGGGTTGAACCAGATCAGGCACCGCAGCACCGCCACCGCGGCATTGGCGTGCAGGTCGCCACGGCGGACATGAAGGCGTTCGTGCTCGCGCATCAAGGCGCGTTGCTCGCTGGAGTAGCGGCTGTCGAAATCGCCGGGCACGACAACGCGCGGTCGCAGCAGTCCCATTGCGGCGGGCAGGCCGACCTGGCCTTCGGCCTGGTAGCAGCCGTCGTCACGGCGCTGCAAGGAACCCAGCCCGATGCGGAACGCGCGTTGCTGGTACGCGAACCTGCAGGCCAGCACGCCTGCGCCCAGCAGCCATGCCATGACCCACGGGTCCAGGAGTGGCATGCCGGTCGACGACGAGCCTGCGTACAAGTTCAGCCCGGTGCCCGGCAGGAACTGCACGGAGGCCGCATGTCCCGGCGCCAGCCGCGGCGCTGGCAACAGCACCGCCAGCAGGCACGCCGGCACCAGCGCCCAGATGGCATAGCCGATAGAAGGGCCAAGCACGCGTCGTACCGGGCCGCGAAGCAGCAGCACCACGACCACCGCGGCACTGGTCGCAATCGCGGATTCCAGCAAGGCCCGCAGGATCTCAGCGCTGCCCATCGTCGATCTCCTCGAGCAAGGCGCGCAACTCGCGGACGTCCTTGGCGCTGAGCTTGCGCTGCTGGCTGAAGTGCGCGACCAGTGGCGCCACCCGCCCCTCGAACAGGCGCGCGAGCATGCCCTCGCTCTCTTCCTGCACCCAGTCCTCGCGGCGCAGCACGGGCGAATAGAGATAGCGGCGACCGTCCTTCTCCGCCGTGATCGCCCCCTTTTTGAGTAGGCGGTTGAGCAGGGTCTTGATGGTCGGCTCCTGCCATTGCTGGCGATCGCCAAGGGCCTCGACCACGCCTTCGGCCGCCATCGGCGCGCTGCGCCAGAGCAGTTCCATCACGATCGACTCGGCTTCGCTGATCTTCACCGTTTACATCCGTAATTTTTAATTAAATTTACAGATGTAATTCTTCGTGTCAAGCACTCCCCGGCCGCGACTGGCCACCATCACCCGCCCGCCATGGGCCGGCACGGTACGCTGTGGCCATGACCGATGCCCCACCCGGACGGCCGACGCCCGCCACCGACCTCGACCATGCCGTGACGCTGATGCTCGAGCGCATCGAAGGGCCGCTGCGGATCGGAGCCCCGCTCGGCCTGGGCAAACCGCACCGGCTGCTCAACGCCCTGTACGAACGCCTGGCTGACTCGCCCGACCGCGGCCTGCACCTGTACACGGCGCTCTCGCTGGATCCGCCCGGGCCCGCCAAGGGACTGGAAGGTCGTTTCCTCGGCCCCTTCGTGCGCCGGCATTTCGGCGATGATTTCCCCCGCCTGGCCTATGTCCACGCGCTGCGGCGCAACGCGCTGCCCGCGCACATGGAGGTCGAGGAGTTCTACATGCAGTCCGGCGCCATGCTCGGGTCGCGGCAGGCGCAGCGTCGCTATGCCAGCCTGAACTACACCCACGTGGCGCGGGCGCTGGCCGACCGCCGGATCAATGTCATCGTGCAGAAGGTCGCGCGCGAGCCGGGCGGCGAGCACCTGTCGCTGTCGTGCAACACCGACCTCACCTTCGACGCCCTGGCGGCGGTGGCGTCGCGCGGCCTGGCGCGCCCGTTGATGGTCGCCGAGGTCGACCCCGAACTGCCGTGGCTGGGCGGGGGCGCGGCCGTGGATGCGGACTTCTTCGACATCGTCGTGGATCCGCCGGGGCCGCATCCAAGACTGTTCGGCCTGCCACGCCAGCCCGTTACCGACGTCGACTATGCAATCGGCTTCCATGCCAGCACGCTGGTGAAGGACGGCGGCACGCTGCAGATCGGCATCGGCGCGCTTGCCGACGCCCTGTGCCACGCCCTGGCGCTGCGACACGCGGACAACGCGGCGTATCGTCGCGTGCTCGCCGCCCTGGGCTCCGACGCCGCGGAGGACCCCGCACTGGGCGCTTTCGACGTGGGGCTCTACGGCTGCAGCGAGATGCTCAACGAGGGCTTCCGCCGCCTGGTCGACGCCGGCGTGATCCGTCGCAAGGTGGTGGACGACCTTGCGCTGATGGAGCGCGACGCCAGCGGCAACCTAAGTCCTGCCGACCGCGAGCGGCTCGCGCGCGAGGGCCAGTTCCTGCACGGCGCCTTCTACCTCGGGTCCGCCGACTTCTACCAGTGGCTGCGTGATCTCCCCGAGGCCACGCGCGCGGCCATCGGCATGTGTCCGGTCAGCGCGGTCAACGAACTGTATGGCGGCAACGAGACACTGGAACGCCTGCAACGGCGGAATGCGCGCTTCTTCAACAGCTGCATGATGGCGACCGCCCTCGGCGCGGCGGTGTCGGATGCGCTGGAGGACGGCCGCGTGGTCTCGGGCGTCGGTGGGCAGTACAACTTCGTCGCGATGGCCCACGCGCTGCCCGATGCACGCTCGGTGCTGATGTGCCGCGCCGCGCGCGACAGCCACGGCCGGCGCAGCTCCAACGTGGTCTGGAACTACGGCCATGCGACGATCCCGCGCCACCTGCGCGACGTCTACATCACCGAGTACGGCATCGCCGACCTGCGCGGCGCCAACGACGAGGACTGCATCGCGGCCATGGTGGCCATCACCGACGCCGATTTCCAGCCGGCCCTGCTGGCCCAGGCCAAGGCCGCGGGCAAGATCGCCGGGGATTTCGCGCCGTCGCCGGCCGCCATGCGCAACACACCCGAAGCCTTGCGCGCGCGCCTGGCCCCGCTACGTGGCGACGGCACCCTGCCCGACTATCCGCTCGGCAGCGATTTCACCCCGGTCGAACAGCGCCTGGTCGCGGCGCTGGGCTGGCTGAAGGCGGCGACCGGCTCGCCGATGGGCAAACTGGGCACCGTGCTGCTCGCCGTCTTCGCGGGCGCCTCGCGAGACCGGGAGGCCCTGCAGCGGATGGACCTGCAGGCGCCCGGCGGGATCGGGGCCTGGCTGGAATCGCGCCTGCTCTCGCTCGCCCTGGCCAAGGCCCCGGGGACGGGAACGGGGCCGTAGCCACTTTGCCTATACTGTCGCCTGGCACGCTACAGGTTCCTCGCTGGATGTCCGCAGACAACGTATACAAGCACTTCTACCGCACCATGCGCCTGGCCGCGACCGAGCTCAGCGACGGCGGCGGCCCATTCGGTTTCGACATCACCACCGCACTGGAATTCGATTTCCTGGTGGAGCGTTACCAGTGCGATGCGATCATCGAGACCGGCAGCAACATGGGCGACACCACCGACTACCTCGCCCGCACCTATCCCCACCTGCAGATCATCACCTGCGACGTGGTCGACAAGTACGTGGACATCGTCAAGCGTCGCGTCGGCTTCATGCCGCACACCCACGTCGAGAAGATCGACTCGCCCGACCTGATCGCGAAGTTCAAGGACGAGTTCCGCTGCCCGCTCTACTACCTCGACGCGCACTGGTACGAGGACTGGCCGCTGGAACGCGAGCTGGGCCTGATCGAGAACGGCGTGGTCTGCGTCGACGACTTCAACATCGGCCACCCTCGCTTCGGCTTCGACAAATACGGCGAAGTCGAGTGCGGGCCACGGATGCTGTCGCGCTTCATCGACAAGGTGCCGCACTTCTACACCAACAATCCCGACGCCCAGCACGAACTGCCGTGCCTGCAGACCGGCCGGCGCGGCGGCAAGGCGTACTTCGCGATCAACCAGTTCGACCACATGAAGCACCACCGGTATTTCCGGCGCTTCGAGACCCCCAGGCCGGCCTGACCCCTGGCATGCGAACGGCGCCCGCAGGCGCCGTCCGTCTTCGAACCCGTAGGCCTCAGGCCAGCGCGCGCGCCGCCTCGACCGCCTTGTCGACGGTGAACCCGAAGTGCTCCATGAGCGGCTTGATCGGTGCGGAGGCGCCGAAAGTGTCGATGCCGATCACTGCGCCGTCCAGGCCGACGTACTTGCGCCAGAAGTCGGACACGCCGGCCTCGACCGCGACGCGGCGGCGGCAGGCGCGCGGCAGGACCGACTCGCGATAGGCCTCGTCCTGGCGGTCGAAGACGTCGGTCGAGGGCATCGACACCACGCGGACGGAATCGCCCAGGCGTTCGGCGGCCTGCATGGCCAGCCCGACTTCCGAGCCGGTCGCCAGCAGGATCGTCTCCGGCGCACCCACTGAATCCTTGAGCACGTAGCCGCCGCGCGCGATGGCGGCGACCTGGGCCGCGTCGCGTGCCTGGTGGTCGAGGTTCTGGCGCGAGAACACCAGGCAGCTGGGACCGTCGTGGCGCGTGATCGCGGCCTTCCAGGCGACCGCCGACTCGACCGCGTCGCACGGACGCCAGACGTCGTTGTCGGGGATGTAGCGCAGGCTGGCGAGGTGCTCGATGGGCTGGTGCGTCGGACCGTCCTCGCCCAGGCCGATCGAGTCGTGGGTGTACACGTGGATCGCCTGCGCGCCCATCAGCGCGCTCATGCGCACCGCGTTGCGCGCGTAGTCGCTGAACACCAGGAAGGTGGCGTCGTAGGGAATGAAACCGCCGTGCAGGTTGAGGCCGTTGCTGATCGCGGTCATCGCGAACTCGCGCACGCCGTAGTACACGTAGTTGGCATCGGCGGCATCGGAGGCGACCGACTTGCTGCCCTTCCACAGGGTCAGGTTGGAATGCGCGAGGTCGGCCGAACCGCCGACCAGTTCCGGCAGCAGCGGCGCGAAGGCCTCGATGGCCATCTGCGAGGCCTTGCGCGACGCCACCACCGGGCCGTCGGCCTGCAGGCGTGCAATATAGGCGTCGGCATCGGCCAGGAAGCCCTCGGGCAGCTCGCCGTGCGAACGCCGGGTCAGCTCGGTGGCCTCGGTCGGGAACTGCGCGGCGTAGGCGTCGAAGAGGGTGTTCCACTGGTCTTCGCGGACCAGGCCGGCGTTGCCGGCATGCCAGCCATCGCGGAGCGCCTGCGGGATGTCGAAGGCGCCGTGGGCCCAGCCCAGCGCCTCGCGGGTCGCGGCGACCTCGTCGGCGCCCAGCGGCGCGCCATGGCTGGATTCCTTGCCGGCCTTGGCCGGCGAGCCGTAGCCGATGGTGGTCCGGCAGCAGACCAGGGTCGGCTTGTTACTGGACGCCAGGGCGACCTCGATCGCCTGCTTGATGGCATCGGCGTCATGCCCGTCGACGCCGCGGACGACGTTCCAGCCGTAGGCCTCGAAACGCGCCGGCGTGTCGTCGGTGAACCAGCCCTGGGTGTCGCCGTCGATGGAGATGCGGTTGTCGTCCCAGAACGCCACCAGCTTGCCCAGGCCCCAGGTGCCGGCCAGCGAGGCGGCTTCGTGGGAAATGCCCTCCATCAGGCAGCCATCGCCCATGAACACCCAGGTGCGGTGGTCGACGACCTGGAACTCGGGACGGTTGAAGCGCTGGGCGAGCAGCTTCTCGGCCAGCGCCATGCCCACGGCGTTGGCGAAGCCCTGGCCGAGCGGACCGGTGGTGGTCTCGATGCCCGGGGTCATGAAGTTCTCCGGGTGGCCCGGCGTCTTGTAGCCGAGCTGGCGGAAATGCTTCAGGTCCTCGATCGAGAGGTCGTAACCCGACAGGTGCAGGAGCGCGTACTGCAGCATCGAGCCGTGGCCGTTGGACAGCACGAAGCGGTCGCGGTTGAACCACTTCGGGTTGTTCGGGTTGTGGCTGTAGTAGTCGTTCCACAGCACTTCGGCGATGTCGGCCATGCCCATGGGCATGCCGGGATGGCCGGAGTTGGCGGCCTGGACCGCGTCGATGGCAAGGAATCGGATGGCGTTCGCGAGGTCGCGGCGGCTGGGCGTCGTCATGGCGTCGAGGGCAGTCTTGGAAGCGGCAGGAGGCACCCGGGACGCGGCTGACCGGCCTGGACGCGGGTCCAGAGCGGCCGTGCGAGGGCGACGGGCACGCTATTGTCCCATCCGGCGGCCCCGCTGTCGCCCTCCCTGCGCCCGGAACGCGGCCCGGGCGCCAACCCGTTCAGCCGGCGCGTCCGGCCGCGCGGGCCTCGGCGGCCGCTTCGCTGCGACCGATGACCACCGATCCGGCCATGTCGCCGCCGACGTTGACGACGGTCCGGCACATGTCGAGCAGGCGGTCCACGCCGAGGATCAGGCCGATGCCCTCGGGCGGGATCTTGAACATCACCAGGATCATCGCGATGACCGGCAGCGAGCCGCCCGGTACGCCGGCCGCGCCGATCGAGCCCAGGATGCACATCACCAGGATCATGACCTGCTGGAACAGGCTCAGGTCGACGCCGAAGAACTGCGCCAGGAACAGCACCGTGATGCCCTCGAAAAGGGCCGTGCCGTTCATGTTGGCGGTGGCGCCCAGGGTGCAGACGAAGCGGGCGACGCGACGCGGCACGCCCAGGGCTTCCTCGGTCACCTTAAGCGTGGTGGGGAGGGTCGCGCTGGACGAGGACGTCGAGAAGGCGGTCAGCAGCGCCGGTTCGGCGCCGCGGAAGAACGCCAGCGGCGACATCCCGCCGAACAGCTTGAGCAGGATCGGGAAGACCACGAAGAAGTGGATCGCCAGGGCCAGGATCACCGTGCCCACGTAGCGCGCAAGCTGCACCAGCACGTCGACGCCCAGCTTGGCGGTGATGGAGAACAGCAGCGCTGCGACCGCGTACGGGGCGAGCTCGATCACCCAGCCGATGAGCTTCAGGCAGATGTCGTAGATGCCCTGCACGGCGGAGACGAAGCTGCGGGTGCCGTCGGTCTGCAGCACCGTCGCGGCCACGCCGAACATGAGGGCGAAGAACATGATCGCGATGAGGTCGCCACTGGCGGCGGCGGCCACCGGGTTCTTCGGCACGATGTTGAGCAGGATGTCGATGCCCGAGACGCCCTCGCGCTTGCTGGCGACGTCCGCCGCGCGTTCGGAGCCGGCGGCGAGCAGGCTCTGGCCCACGTCCTGCGACAGGCCCGTGCCGGGCTGGAGCACGTTCACGCAGACCATGCCGATCAACACGGCGAAGGCCGTCACCACGAGGATCCAGACCAGGGTCTTGCCGCCGATCCGGCCCAGCGACTTCGCGTCGCCGATCTCGACCACGCCGAGCACCAGGGCGGAAAAGACCAGCGGGATCACCAGCATGAACAACAGGCGCAGGAACAACTGGCCCACCGGGTCGGTGACGTAGCGGATGAGGGCGTCCACCCACGCCGCCTCGCCGATGAAGAAATTCGCCAGCAGGCCGGCACCGGCACCGACGATGAAGCCCAGCAACATCCGCGTGTGCAGGGACAGGCCGGAGCCACTGGAGGTGTGCGAGGCGTTTTGATCGGTCATGGCGCGATTCCGTCGGGACGCGGCGAGCTTATCAAACCGCGCGCCGACGCCCGGCCGGAGCGATCAGCGGCGCGGGTAGAGCGGCGGCAGGAGGGACTCGCCCGCCGGTCGCTCCCGGGGCGTCCAGCGGGGACCGTCGGCGAAGGCCTCGCGCAGCATGGCGCGCGCCGACGGCCCGTCGCCATCGGCCCAGCGGGCCTGTTGCATCGCCTCCAGCGCCTGGCGCTGGTCGGGGCTGGCAAGGCGTGCGAGCAGGGCATCGACACTGCGGACCGGCGGGTCGGCCATCGCCCCGAGCACCTGCACGACGTCCTCGAAGCTGCCGGTGTCGAGCGCCTTGCGCAGCGCCCCCGGCGCG
>NZ_VICE01000034.1 GCF_006546775.1 Marilutibacter aestuarii | reverse complement strand
ACGGATGCGGCGCGGGCCCGGGGGCCGCGTCGCGCCGGACACCTTCGCCGGCTGGCCTTCCCACGCGTGGTGCAATGCGCGTTGCTTATTGCACCGGATGGGGTCGGTCGACCCGAACATGGCGCGCGGTGATGGGTGTCGCTTCGCTCGACCCATCTACGGGGCCTATCTCCTCGAGGTGCGACGAAGAAGCCGGAAAACCAAAGGCTGGATCCCAGCGTTCGCTGGGATGACGGTGTGTGGACTTACTGCTCTCGGGAAAATGTGCGCTCGCGACCTCCCGAAGCAAAGAGGCAAAGCTTCTCGAGTCCTTGGCTACTCCACGCCACGTCATCCCAGCGAACGCTGGGATCCAGCCCTTGCTCATCGCGGCCACCGTAGAAGCAGCCACCGGCAACGAGGATCCCAACACGCAAGCGGGTACAACGTTCGGCCGCATGGCGTGTCGCAGGGAGCAACCAGCGGAGCACATTGCACCGGACGGGAAAGCGCGGGCCAGGCCGGAGCGGCGGGCCCGCGCCCGGGGTCAGCCGCGCGGGTTGGCCAGGCGGGCGGCGCGGATCTGGGCGTCGACGGCGGCGAGCGCGGTCATGTTGACGACGCGGCGCGAGGTCGAGTTCGGCGTCAGAATGTGCGCCGGCTTGTCCAGGCCCATCAGGATCGGGCCGATGGCGACGCCCTCGGTCATCATCCGGATCATGTTGTAGGTGATGTTGGCCGCGTCCAGGTTGGGCATCACGAACAGGTTGGCGCGCCCCTTGAGCCGGGTATTGGGGAAGATGCGGTGGCGCAGTTCTTCGTCCCAGGCGGTGTCGGCCATCATCTCGCCGTCGACCTCGAGCTTGGGTGCGCGCTGGGCGATGATCTCGCGGACCTTGCGCATCTTCGCCGCGGAGGCGTTGTCGTGGCTGCCGAAATTGGAGTGCGACAGCAGCGCCACCTTCGGCTCCACGCCGAACAGCTTCAGGCGGTAGGTCGCCTGCAAGGTGGCTTCGGCGATCTGCTCGGCGGGCGGGTCGACCTGCACGTGGGTGTCGAGGAAGAACCACACCCCCTTGTCGTTGATCACGCCGGTCATCGCCGCGGTGCCGGTGACGCCCTTCTCGAAATCGAAGACGCTGCGCAGGTAGCCGAGCTTCTTGTGGAAGCGGCCGACCAGGCCGCAGATCATCGCGTCGGCTTCGCCGCGCTCGACCATCAACGCCGAGATCAACGTGGGGCGCGAGCGCAGCAGGTTCTTGGCCGCCGCCGGGGTGACGCCGCGACGCTCGGTCATGGCGTGGTACTGCTGCCAGTAGTCGTTGAAGCGCGGATCGTCGTTGATGTTGGTCAACTCGAAGTCGGTGCCCTCGCGCATGCGCAGGCCGAGACGCTCGATGCGGGCATGGATCACGTCGGGGCGACCGATGAGGATCGGGAACGCCAGGCGCTCGTCGACGACGGTCTGCACGGCGCGCAGCACGGTCTCCTCCTCGCCCTCGGCATAGACCACGCGCTTGCGGTCGGCGCGGGCGCGGTCGTAGACCGGCTTCATCACCAGGCCGGTGCGGTGGATGAACTGGCCGAGCTGCTCGACGTAGGCCTCCACGTCCTCGATCGGACGGTTGGCGACGCCGGAGTTCATGGCCGCCAGGGCCACCGCGGGGGCCAGCATCACCAGCAGGCGCGGATCGAAGGGTCGCGGGATCAGGTAGTCGGGGCCGAAGGTCGGGATGTCGCCGCCGTAGGCATTGCCCAGGTCGCCGGCCTCCATCCGCGCCAGGCGCGCGATCGCGCGCACGCAGGCCAGCTTCATGTCCTCGTTGATCACCGTGGCGCCGACGTCGAGCGCGCCACGGAAGATGTAGGGGAAGCACAGCGCGTTGTTGACCTGGTTCGGGTAGTCCGAGCGGCCGGTGGCGATGATGCAGTCCGGGCGCACCTGCTTGGCGTCCTCGGGCAGGATCTCCGGGTACGGGTTGGCCAGCGCCAGGATGATCGGTTTGTCGGCCATGGTCGCGACCATCTCGGCCTTGAGCACGCCGCCGGCGGAGAGGCCGAGGAAGACGTCCGCGCCCTCGACGATGTCGGCCAGGCTGCGCTTGTCGGTGTCGCGGGCGTAACGCGCCTTGTCGGCGTCCATGTGCTCGCGGCCGGTGTAGAGCACGCCGTCGCGATCGACCGCGAGGATGTTCTCCGGCTTCATGCCCAGCGCGACCAGCATGTCCAGGCAGGCGATGCCCGCGGCGCCGGCGCCGGAGGTGGCGAGCTTGACGTCCTCGATCTCCTTGCCGGCCACTTCCAGCGCGTTGAGCACGGCGGCGCCGACGATGATCGCGGTGCCGTGCTGGTCGTCGTGGAACACCGGGATCTTCATGCGTTCGCGCAGCTTGCGCTCGACGATGAAGCACTCCGGGGCCTTGATGTCCTCGAGGTTGATGCCGCCGAAGGTCGGCTCGAGGCTGGCGATGATGTCGACCAGCTTGTCCGGGTCGCGTTCGTCGACCTCGATGTCGAACACGTCGATGCCGGCGAACTTCTGGAACAGCACGCCCTTGCCTTCCATCACCGGCTTGCCGGCCAGCGCGCCGATGTCGCCCAGGCCGAGCACCGCGGTGCCGTTGCTGACCACGGCCACCAGGTTGCCGCGGGCGGTGTAGTCGCGGGCGGTGTTGGGGTCGGCCGCGATCGCCTCGCAGGCATACGCCACGCCGGGCGAGTACGCCAGCGCGAGGTCGCGCTGGGTCACCATCGGCTTGGTGGCGGTGACCTTGATCTTGCCAGGGGGGCTGAGGCGGTGGTAGTCGAGCGCGGCTTGCTTGAAGGCGTCGTTTTCGGACATCACGGGGAAATCATGGACGGGAGCCCGATTCTACCGGGGATGGCCGGGAGGGACAGGGGCACGCAGCCGCGCGGCAGCCCGCGGGCCCGGCATCGACGGTACCTGTTCACATTCGCGGCAAGCGCCCGGTGTTGGCACAGTACGGCCGCGTATTGGCGTGCACGCAGGGCTGCACGGCGCCCAAACCCGCGAAGTTCCAGTTCCAGTTCCAGTTCCAGTTCCAGTTCCAGTTCCAGTTCCAGTTCCAGTTCCAGTTCCAGTTCCAGTTCCAGTTCCAGTTCCAGTTC
>NZ_VICE01000033.1 GCF_006546775.1 Marilutibacter aestuarii | reverse complement strand
CCGGCGCGATGCGGCGCTCGGTGCGCTGGGCGACCGCCGGGTCGATCTCGGGCGGCAGCTGGTGATGGATGATGGTGGCACCCACGATCAGGCCCACGGTCACCAGCATCAGGAATCCGATCACCATCGAGAAGTGCTTGAGGAATTCGAGGTCGTAGTTGCGCACGATCCACCTGTTTGACGCACCACACACGTGGCGCGCGAAGCCATCGACACGGGCCGCACCGTGCGACCCACGCGCCAGTATACGTCCCTCCCCTCCGCCGAGGCAGGGGGGATGGCGCGCCTGGAGGGATTCGAACCCCCGACCAATGGCTTCGGAAGCCACTACTCTATCCGGCTGAGCTACAGGCGCCTGGCTGAGATCCCGGCGGTATTGCCGAGGCAATCGTCCGCGCGGGGCTGGCATTCTAGCGACAATTGCGGACTTTCGCGCCATATTGCTTTCACGATGCCCGGCCGGCCGGCTTGCCGGGCACCTGGCGACCGCCTCCACGCCCCGTCCCGATGACCTACGAACGCTACGAATCCCCCACCCTGCCGCTCTGGCGGCTGAAGCTCCGGCTCTATTGGCAGCTGGTCCGCGGCGACCGCCCGATCGGCTGGCTGCTGCTGTTGTGGCCCACCTGGTGGGGCCTGTGGCTCGCCGCCGGGGGGACGCCCCCGTGGTGGACGCTGTTCGTCTTCAGCGCCGGCGTCTGGCTGACGCGCTCGGCCGGCTGCGTGATCAACGACTACGCGGACCGCTGGCTCGATCCGCATGTCGCGCGCACGAAGGACCGGCCGCTGGCGTCGGGCGCGGTGTCCGGTCGCGAGGCGCTGGCGGTGTTCGGCGTGCTGATGCTGGTGGCGTTCGCCCTGGTGCTGACCTTGAACCGGCTGACGATCTGGCTGAGCCTGGTCGGACTCGTCCTCGCCGCCAGCTACCCGTACCTGAAGCGCTATACCTACCTGCCCCAGGTGTATCTGGGCATGGCCTTTGGCTGGGGTATCCCGATGGGCTTCGCCGCCGTGCTGGGCGAAGTGCCGACGCTCGCCTGGCTGCTGTACGCGGCCAACATCCTGTGGTCGACCGCCTACGACACCTGGTACGCCATGGTCGACCGCGAGGACGACCTGCGCATGGGCAGCAAGTCCACCGCGATCCTGTTCGGCGATGCCGACCTCGCCGCGCAGGGCGTGCTGTTCGGCCTGTTCCTCCTGGCGATGGGCCTGGTCGGCCAGCGCGCGGGGCTGGACGCGCCCTACTGGGCCGCGCTCACCGTCGCGGTCGTGCTGGTTGCCTGGCAGTTCTGGATCTGCCGGCATCGCGAACCCGGCGCCTGCTTCCGCGCCTTCCTGGCCAACCACTGGGTCGGCCTGGCCCTGTTCGCCGGCATCGCGGCCGCGTCGTGGCCGGG